>JAGGVR010000062.1 GCA_021157925.1 Staphylothermus sp.
AAAATACACCAGTATCTATTGAAGGACAATATGTTGGCTGGGTAACTAGTGGAGCATATTCTCCAGTACTTAAGAGAGGAATTGCTCAAGCATATATTGATTCGAGATACGCTATAGTGGATATACCAGTCACTATCCAAATTAGAGGAAAAGAGTATTCAGGAAAAATAGTTGATTTCCCATTTATCAACAAGTAAGTTCTCGCTAGATTACTTTTTTAACGACATACCTACCATAATCAATTAATACCTTAATATATCCCCTAAGCATTTCGTCTACAGAAGGATCCCCGGTATCTACTCTTAAATATTCTATATCTCTTATTTTCCGCTTAGTACTGATTACTAATATGTTATTTCTACCAACTTTTCGGATAATACTTGGAGATATTTGCTGATTTCCTCTGCCAAAAATAAAGCCTTGCCCCCCAATTGGTGTGACTATTATCTTTGCTTTACCATATTTGCTTATTATTTGCAATAATGTACGTTCATCAGCATCCTTGGCTATTAGTTCATTATTAATAATTACATCAACTCCAAGCAGAGTATATGGGATACCCAATAGTTTATTAATTTCCTTAACAGTTGAACCAGGTCCTAGAATATATGGGGTATTCGGATCCATGTTTTCAACAATATATTCAGCAATAGCTCTTTTATTTTCATCCTCCTTGGAACCCTCATATATCGTTTTACTTGACTGAACATAGTGTTTAATTAATGGTATTTTTAAGTAGCAGTACAGTTTTATTATAAGTTTGTCCCTCCTATAAGCTTCTTCATCTATGTCAAGAACTTCTCTTAACACAAATTCTACATTATCTTCTAGGAACTTTTCTAGAATAACGGCAGCATCGTGAGGACTATTAGCGAAAACTGCACTGTACATTTTTACGCCACTAGGGACCCCCAATACGGGAGCACTAGTACCTATCGATACACATATGTCTCTAGCAGTGCCATCACCTCCAACAAATATTAGGAGATCAACGTTTTCATCGAAAACCATAATTCTGGCAATTCTGCGGGTATCTTCTGGGGTAGTAGGATATTTTATATCCCCTACAATTTTAACGAGTTTATCCGAATGAATAGATTTCTTTACAATGTCTTCCCCCATTATACCAGGTGCTGATATTATTCTAAAATCGTTCCTTCTAATACTGTTCAAGAACAACAAAGCTCTTCTCGGCGAAACAGGCTTAGCGCCTTTTTTCAAGGCAAGTAGATAAGCGTCTCCATCAGTGCCTTTTAAACCTACTCTTCCACCCATTCCAGCAATAGGGTTAACGATCAATCCTATAGTCTTCAACAGAACCCCCTTCACGTATTGAGTTAAATAACTCTTAGCATTATATAGTTTTAATGAGGCTGATGCCAGAATGCTCGACTCGCTTATTAATAGTTATCCTGAACTTGAGAAAGTATTGAATTTAACAATACAACACACTATATGGAGGAAAAAAGAATGTATCAACATGATCGCTAGCGAGAACGTAATGAGTCCTCTGGCTATGCTTCTTTACCTAAATGATATGATGCATAGATATGCCGAAGGCAAACCCTTTAAACGTTATTATCAAGGACTAAAATACGTTGATGAACTAGAAGTTACTGCTCAAAAAATAATTGGAGAGCTCCTCGATACAGAATACATTGAGCTTAGACCAATTAGTGGTACTATAGCCAATGCTACGGTTTTTAAGGCATTAGCAAAGCCAGGAGAAAAAGCTGTAGTAGTACCTGTTCAAGCGGGTGCTCATGTAAGCCATACACGATACGGAACGCTTGGCGCACTTGGACTACAACAAATAGAAATGCCCTTCGATATAGAGGAATGGAACATAGATGTAGATAAATCAATAAAACTCATTGAAGAAACAAAACCAAGCTTAGTAATACTTGGTGGGAGCCTATACATTTTCCCACACCCTGTAAAAGAACTAAGCGAAGCAGCACATAGCGTAAACGCCAAACTAATGTATGATGCAGCTCATGTTCTTGGACTAATAACAGGTAAGGTCTGGACAAACCCCTTACTCGAGGGAGCCGATATACTAACGTCCTCAACACACAAAACATTCCCAGGGCCACAAGGAGGGCTAATTGCTACTAAAACCAAAGAAGATTACAAAAAAGTCTCCAAAGTAGTATTTCCTGTCTTCGTATCAAATCATCACCTTCACAGATTGTCAGCTCTAGCAGTCACAGGCCTAGAGATGAAGTATTTTGGAAAACAATATGCTGAACAAATCATTAAAAACGCCAAGGCCTTAGCGGAAGCTCTCGCAGAACATGGAATAAAAGTAATTGGAGAAAACAAGGGCTTCACAGAGAGCCACCAAGTAATAATAGATGTAAAAGCAAATGGTGGTGGAGCAAAGAATGCTGAACTACTTGAACAAGCAAACATAATAGTAAACAAAAACATGTTACCATGGGATAAACCCGAAGACATAAAGAATCCAAGCGGTATAAGGATAGGAGTTCAAGAAATAACTCGATGGGGCATGAAAGAAGAAGAAATGAAAATAATAGCAGAGTTTATGA
>JAGGVR010000029.1 GCA_021157925.1 Staphylothermus sp.
TCGGCGAAAACGCTTTAAGAATTGCGCATGACGCTAAGAAAGTATGGGAGGAAACAGGCGTAGAGATCATATTAATACCACCATATACAGAGATTAAACCAGTTCTTGAAGTAGTAAAGGGTACTGAGATAAAGGTTTATGCACAACACGCTGATCCGGTTGAACCGGGTGCTAGAACAGGTTTCATACCATTAGAGGGATTGAAAGAAGCTGGTGTTCACGGTGTATTATTGAATCATAGTGAACATAAGTTAAAACTAGCTGATGTCAATTGGTTAATTAAGAAAGCAAAAGAACTAGGATTACGAACCCTTGTATGTGCAGATGTACCGGAGACGGGTGCTGCTGTTGCTGTTTTAAAACCAGATATGGTAGCCGTTGAGCCGCCAGAGCTTATTGGTACAGGTATGCCAGTAAGTAAGGCAAAACCCGAAGTTATTACCAGAAGTGTTGAGCTAATACGCAAAGTAAATAGCGAAGTAATTATCTTAACGGGTGCTGGTATTAGTAAGGGAGAAGACGTTTATGCAGCTATAAAGCTTGGAACAAGCGGAGTATTAGTAGCTTCGGCAATTGTTAAAGCAAAGAATCCTTACGAAGTAATAAAAGACATGGCCCTTAACGGCATCAAAGCTTTTAAAGAATAAATTGTTTAAAGGCCTAAAAATTAATTTTTTATCCCCTATATTCTCTAGAACAATTATGGAAAAGCCGCCGTAGCTCAGCTCGGTAGAGCGCCGGCCTCGTAACGGAACATTCGATTAACCGAAGTCGTGGGATAGCCGGTGGTCGCGGGTTCAAATCCCGCCGGCGGCTTTTATATGCTCTTATGCATTGTTCTTTTTTCTTAAATAACCTGCCTGATCTTTATCTCGTGTATCTCGGTTTCTCTTCTACCGTAGGCTTCGGCTATTATTTCTCCATATGTGATTTCTTCTCTGTTCTTTAAGTAATTGTATAGTAGTCTTACTCCTTGGTCATAATCTATTGTTTTATCAGGAGGTACTTGTGATAGGGTATATGGTTTTATACCATAGTATATTGCTAGTTTTTCGGCTATTTTCTTGTTAATAGTCCCGACATAGACAGGTATTTGAGGCCTAAATCTAGATATTAGTGGCGGAATTGTTGATGTTTTCGTGAATATAAGTACTTTACAGTTTATTTTCTCGGCGAGAAGTATTAAGCCTATAGCGTATTTTTCTCTTAATGTCTCAAGCTTTGTTCTCTCTCTAATCTTCGTTACTTGATCCATTATAATCGTTGATTCTGCTGAAGCGATTATTCTTTTTAACCACTTAACAGCTTCAACAGGATATTTCCCAATAGCGGTTTCATCTGTTAATAGTAATGCATCCACAAGATCATATACTGCGTTCACCACATCTACTACTTCACTCCTACTAGGTCTTGGATAATTAACCATTGATTCGAGAAGCTGTGTTGCTACAATACTTGGTTTTCCGAACATAATTGATTCTCTAGCTATTCTACGTTGTATTCTAGGTATCTCTTCTAAGCTGAAATGCATACCTAAGTCTCCACGTGCAATGATAATTGCATCCGATACTTCTATGATCTCTTTTAGATTACGCACAGCTGATCTAGTTTCTATTTTTGATATAATATTGATCCTGCCACCTAATCTATTCAATAGGTCCTTCACTATTAAGACATCATTTTGTCTCCTGACAAAACTTATAGCTATAAACGTTAAGTCTCTAGAGACCGAGTATTTCAGTAACTCTATGTCTTTAGCAGTGATCACTGGTAAGTCCACTTCTTTCCCAAATATTACTAGTGTTTTCCTAGAGTGAAGAGTTGCATCATTTAATACAATGGCTTCAGCTTCTTTCTCACCTACATCAATTATTCTCAATATGACTCTTCCATCATCAATTAGTAGGGTATCACCAAGCTCTAGTATTTCGAAAACTTTCTTTATCGGAATAGGTATTGTTTTCATCTCATTTGTTTCTTCGCCAAAAACCAGTTTAACGGTCTCTTTGGCCTTTATTTCCTGTACGGGTAAGTTACCAATACGTACCTGTGGCCCCGGAATATCACCTATTAATGCTACTTCCTTTTCCAATTTAGTAGATGCTTCTCTGATCATTTTGATCCATTCATCCCATTGCTTGGGTTCTCCATGGCTAAAGTTTATTCTAAAACCATCTACTCCTTCTTGGATCAGTTTATATATAGTATCATAATTCCCGCTTGAAGGGCCAATAGTTGTTATTATTTTTACTTTCCTATACACTTGATTTCACCTCCTTCAAAGAACTTATTTCTTATTTCTTAACATATTCTTTGTATTCCCTAACGACTTCGTCTATATCACATGGTGTTGTTTTTAGATATGTGTATCCAATGTAACCAGTAATGCAGGCAAATACAAGTATTATTACATAGATAGTTCCTTTTATGAGAAGTTCTGATAACTTTATGTCATGTATTTTGAGATCGGGATAAATGATTAGCCCAAACGTATATGTAA
>JAGGVR010000060.1 GCA_021157925.1 Staphylothermus sp.
ATGGGTAGATAAACCGCTTTTGCTCGAAGAATATTCCTCATAATATCCATTTCGGAAGCTTTGACATAAGCCACTACATAAGAGATTATTGGAGAGAAGAACAATGTTAGGAAATATGTTTTCCCATATAAGTATATCTTAGACCCAAATACTACCGATAATATGAATGCAAAAATAATAGCTGCATCGGCTAGATAAGAATTCATAATAGCGACTACTACTGGATCGCCCGGAATACCCATATAGTAATGATTAGAGACCGGGTGATCCCCTTTTAGTGTATCAGTACATGTAAAATTCCATACATAAATATACCCTTCTCCGCTACAAACATACCCTCCTCGACTCATATTGAGACTACAATTAATATTACCCTCGACTATTGGTGGTTCGGAAAATACCATAGTTCCATTAAATGGTTCTCTAGAATAACATGTTCCAGAAACAAATACTGCTTCAGCATTTTGGAACTCTGATATGCTGAGTTTCTCTGGCTTTGACATAATAATGTCTTTATACGTAACAATAATCCCTGTTCCCACCAGGTATCCTATGAGTATAGACGATAAATAAAAGATAAAGATAAGAATACCTATTTTTCCAATAAGCTCACTTAAACGCCCATGACCCAATTCCTGGAAACACCTGTTCAAAAGATAGAAAACAAAATATATTAATATTATTTAGAAACCATTACGTTGCTAAAGAACATTATAGTATAGAAACTCTATTGGTGAGGGAATAGGCTGTAGTATCTTGATCTCCTTTCTCTTTAACTCGATATATTTCTCCAATACTTCCCTCCCCCATATTTGTATAAGGAAATCATTATCGTTCTCAAGCTCGTTTAGAGCCTCTGATAAGCTTGACGGAATATACTCTATGCCCCTACGCCTTATTTCTTCAGGGCTTAGTTTATAAGCATTAGTTCTTAATGGTTCACCCGGATCTATCCTTTTCTCTATACCATCAAGACCTGCTAATAGGATAGCAGATAATGCTAAGTAGGGATTAGCTGTTGGATCCGGAGGTCTATACTCAATCCTTACCTTAGCCGGAGAATTATTTACCACTGGTACTCTTACAGCTGTGCTTCTATTACCATAACCCCATGTAAGTAATACGGGTGCTTCATAACCTGGTACTAGTCTCCTATAACTGTTAATAGTTGGCGACACTATTGCAGACAAGCTCTTTCCATGTTTGATCAAACCACCTATGAAATACTTAGCATATTTGCTAAGACCTTTTTCACCATTAGGGTCGTAGAATATGTTCTTTCCATCTTTCCATAAGCTTATATGAATATGCATACCATTGCCATTATCCCATGGAAAAGGCTTTGGTAAGAAAACAGCCACATGATCGTTTAAAGCAGCTATTTTTTTAGCAAAAAACTTGAAGACTTGTATAAAATCACCTAGATCCAGTGGATTCATAGACTCACTGGTTATTTCTACTTGGCCATTACTTGCTACTTCGTGATGATTCTTTACCGTATAGAAACCAGCCTCAGCCAAGGAATTCATGATTTTTCTCCTAATAGGAGCAACTTTGTCCAACGACTCAATAAGATGATACCCTTGTTTAAACGGAATAACAAGATCTTTACTGGATTCTTCAGAAACTATTTCTAGTAATTGCTTATTGTTGGAAACACTGTACTCTATGTTCTTGAGTATGAAGAACTCCATCTCGACTCCAACAACTGCCTCGTATCCTTTTTCTCCAAGATAATTAACTGTTTTCTCTAGAATAAACCGTGGATCGTAGGAGTGCCTATACATCTCTGGAGTATACACTCCTGCGATGCACCCAATAACATCTTCTTCCCATGGGATCTTGAATACTTTATCCACTAGGGGGATAAGATAGAAGTCGCTACAACTTATATCTGAGAAACCATAGACACTGCTGCCATCAAACATTATCTTAATATTGAGATCCTTTGTGTCTTTGACTTTTACAGAGGTATTCCTAAAAACTCCTAGTAGGTCCGTGAAGTATATATTCATATACAATTTCCTTATCACCATTTTCGGAAAAAATATATAAACATGTGCCAGTAAGTCTAGAACAAAATTTAAATATTTTCCATAAGTATTCATGTATTTTACAGAAAATATTAATGGGGGACAAGGATAGTGTCGGAAAGCATTCACTTGGATAACTTAGATAAGCAAATACTAGAATATCTAAAGTATAATTCGAGAATAAGCTTTAGAGAATTAGCAACAAAACTAGGGAAACCTGTATCAACAATCTATGATAGGGTTAAAAGACTAGAAAAGCTAGGAGTTATTAGATGCTACACTACATCTATTAATTATAGAAAACTGGGATATCAGATAAAAGCATTGATCCTTGTAAATGCCGTTGGTAAAGAAATAGTTAATGTTGAGAGAATGATAGCTGAGAATCCCAACGTGCTAGCAGTATATGATATAACTGGTGAATACGATATAGCAGTAATTGCAGCGTTCAAGACAATAGAAGAACTGGACTCATTTGTGAAAAACCTACTAAGCAATCCAGGCATAATACATACAAGAACAAGCATTATATTCAGAACAGTGAAGGAAACTCTCCACTTACCAATAGAATAATAAAATCATTCCTTCTCCCTCTACTATTATTTTTATACGGGAATAAAAATAATTGATGATCCGGTAGAGAGGTTTTCTTCCAGGAATGAGAAACAATGTTGGTCATAAGAGTTAAATGCCCATGTTGTGGGTATGAGAATAGTTCTTTCAGGGGATTCAAGTGCCCTATTTGTGGCTGTTTAATGCAGGTTATCCATGAATATAAATTAGAAAAAGATACACACAGAGAAGGTATTTGGGTCTATAAGAACATATTGCCCACACCAAAAATCATGCTTAGTCTTGGAGAAGGGCTCACACCACTCGTTAAGAGCCTCAATTTATTCAAAGACACACTTGTTTATTTCAAAGACGAAGGACGTAACCCTACAGGGAGTTTCCGCGACAGAGCAGCTGCAATAATTATTAGTGATGCACTAAGCATGGGGGCTAGGAGAGTAATACTGGCTAGTGATGGTAACATGGGGGCTAGCATTTCAGCATATGCCTCGAGAGCAGGGCTGCCAGTAACTGTTTATGTCCCGTCATGGACTGATGAAGAAAAAGTATTATTGATGAAAGCATATGGTGCAAATGTTATCATTAAAAATAATTACTTAGACAATCTCCTCGAATATGTTGAGATAAGAGCTAGAAAGCAGAACCTATACGATGCATCTAGTACTCATAACATATTGTCTATGGAGGGTTTGAAGACAATAATATACGAGATAATTGATCAACTAGGCAGAACTCCTAACAGAATAATATTACCTCTAGGTAGTGGTTTAACACTTCTAAGCATATATCACGGATTAGAAGAAATGTATAAGAACAACATTATAGATCGGTTCCCTAAGCTAGTAGGGGTAGAGACTTGTGGAAACCCCCTATACTCCTCGTACCTAGGAGTAAAAACTAAGTGTTCGGAAGAACCATTGCCTGGACTAGCATATAGGAAGCCAGTTATAATGGATAAAGTAATCGAGATTCTGGAAAAGCATGGTGAGACAATAGTTGTTAGTAAGAGAGAGGTATTGGAAGCAGCAAAGAACCTAGCTAGGAGAGAAGGATTATTTGTAGAACCATCCTCAGCAGTAGCTCTAGCTGGTGCTTTAAAAATAAGTATTGAAGACTACAGTGTAATACTACTCACCGGTCATGGATTAAAAGGTCCTAGCCCCTATACCGAAGCCAGGAGGATTAGAACAAATATTTTCCCAGGATCCACTAAGTCTATTATACTAAATATTATCGAGCAAAATCCCGGATTAACAGGTTACGAGATATGGAAAAGACTCGGTATAAAGATATCCGTTCAAGCAGTTTATCAGCACCTCCATGACCTCGAGAATAAGGGATTAATACGTTCTGCAATTATTGATGGATTGAAAAGATATTATTTGGTAAGTAAATAGAATCCATATTAAAGCTCTTCTTAAAGAATTATCTTTATATTCTACTTGAATTAATTTTTCTCCATGGTGATGCTTATGCTCAAGAATAAGAACTACAGCATAGTAGATATAGTGATCTATACTGTTGCTGTATATGTTGTAACTATTGCCATACAGATATATCAGCCCGCGACTGGGGGTTACTTCAACTTGGGCGAGTCAATAATATATTTAGCAGCATTACTTAAAGGATCTTTGGTAGCAGGTATTGCTGGAGGAGTGGGGGCAGCATTAGCCGATCTATCGACTGGCTACAGCATATTCGCTCCTGGAACCCTAGTAATTAAATTCATTGAAGGATACCTTGCTGGTCTCCTCGTACAGAAAGTAAGTGAACGAGCGTCTAAGTTCTTGGCAGGGCTCGTCGGTATATTCTATACAGCTCTACTACTCGTATTCGCGATCCATTACTGGGCTGGAGAAATATTTGTTGGTCCAGAAAACTTCTTAACTATAAGTATCGAGACACCATTGATAAACATACCATTAATAGTATGGATCATTATAGCACTACTACTTGGCGGAATAATATCATATGTATTAATTAATAAGTATGTTAAAGAACTAGAAGCAATAGCACTCCTAGTAGTAGGACTAGAAATGGTTCTTGGATACTTCCTTTACGAGTTCTTCATAAGCAATCCATTATCGGGAAGAGACCCTTGGGCCGCTATAGCTGAAATACCCATAAATATTGGACAAGCAGTAATAGGAGCATCAATAGCAGTACCGATCGCAGCATGGTTGAGGAGAGCAGGATATGCTAGACAAACCAATACTAAGAGCTGAAATAATAGAAGCAGGTTATCCCGGCTATTTCCAGATAAGGAATATAAGAATAGATGTAGAGCCAGGTGAATTACTAGTAGTAACGGGTAGATCTGGATCTGGGAAAACAACATTAATAAAAACACTATTAGGAATAATCAATCTATCGCAAGGTTATTATAAAGGCAAAATAGAGTTTCTAGGAAAAGATCTAAAAAAGCATAGTCCTAGAGAAATATATTCAAAGATATCATACATACCACAAGACCCATGGTACGCTATTATAGGGCACATAGTCTACGTAGAGTACTGTCACGCATTATCAATAGCTGGGAAGAAATGTGAACCAAAGAAACTAGCAGAATATGGTCTAGGAGACCATATTGAACATATAACATATGGTTTAAGCGCTGGACAATACCAGAAACTACTATGGGCTGAAAGTTTCGATAGAGAAACAAAACTCGTAGTCATGGATGAACCCTTAGTCTATCTTGATACAAGTTCTAAAAATTATTTTGGAAAACTAGTAGCTAAACATCTTGATAAAGGAGGATCAGTTATTATAGTAGATCACATGCCTGAGACATGGAAGAGCCTACAGCCAAAACTCTTGGTTCTAAATAATGGTGAGCAAGCATATTGTGGTCCTTACCGAGAAGACGTGGTACCAAGACCGGAGAAACCAGTTTTTGATAAGACTTATAGTAGTAAGAAGGAAGAAGAACTAGTTATAGCAAAGAATATTTTCTTCTCCTACCCTGGTACATGTGATATCCTAAAAGGAGTAAACCTTATGATCCGTAAAGGAGAAATCCTCGGAATAAAAGGAGTTAATGGAGCTGGTAAAACTACGTTATTGAAAATAATTGCTGGGATCTATAAGCCCCGTAAAGGAGTTGTTATAAGGAACGGGTATCCAATATATGTTCCCGAAAACCCTCTCCTCTACTTCTCCTATCCAACACCATATGAAGAATTATACAGTGCCTCAAGAGACCCAATGAGAGCGGTTAAAGAAGCTGAAAAATACGGGTTAAAAAGAGTTCTTAAAAACCCATTAGCTGTTTTAAGCACTGGTGAGAAGAGAAGACTCGCACTACTAGCTGCCTATCTTTCAGGATACGATATTTATTTATTAGATGAGCCTAGTGGTGGATTAGATACGTATAGTTTGAACAATTTACTAGAAATACTTTTTGACTTAAAGAGGAAGGGAAAAGGTATTATCATAGCTAGTCATGATCCAAGGCTGGACGAGTACTATGATAGAATATGCTTTCTTCATGAGGGACGTCTAGAATGTCATTGATCGGAGTACTCGTAGGCTTAGTTTATAAAACATTCTTTCTCATGGGAGAAACAAGTTATAGGAAAACACCTACTCTCCTAAAATTACTCTTCACAATTACTTCGCTAACAGTTCTTATCTATAATCCATATACAGGTTCTATAATAATACTGGTTCTCGTTTCAGTACTAGGATTCCTTGGTTACACTGGTAAATGGGTATATGCATCATTAACACTATCTTCAATACCTGGTATATGGTATGCATTAACAGCGTTTATCTTAGGATTAGCTGGGCTGACACAATCAATAACTTTGATCCAAGCACTTTGGATCTATATTAGAACCACTACTATATCTTACCTGATACTATTCATAGCATCAATGATAAGCCCTACGAAGATAGCCAATATGCTATTACATGTAAAGAGAGAAGCAGCGACAACACCGATACTGTTATGGAGAATAACACCATATGGATTAACAACAATTATGGAGTCCTTAGCTATAGGTAGGCTCAAGAAGGAAAAAACAAAAACCAGAATAGCCCCAGCTATGGCTTCTCTCATAGAATATGGTGAGCTTGTAAAGGAAATCAATTATTATAGATTAATGAGTGAACTAAAATATCCTATACCAATAAAGAATTCGGTAAAACACACCATTATATTATTGTGTGGAATAATTGCTGAAGGAGCCTTTATTACACACTATGTGTTTTGCTAAGCATAATATATTGTAAAGCAGGAAAAGCAGAGATTAATAATAATTACCATCTAGTAAAATAGTAGTAAATCGGATGAAGAAGGTCCCGAACACTACGGACCCATATATAAGGGATGAAGAAGCGGTGGCTGTCGGATCATCATAATAGATGTTTCTCGATAAGGATTTCTCTAGGCACCGAACAACATGTTGGAACTAATTTCAAATTAAACCTTCTTATCGTTTCTGGTCTCGGGTTAACTATTCTATCAATTAATTTTAATTCTATTAGTTTAGAGTCTAGGATCTTTTTGAGCCTAGAGGGCCGCATGCATCCAAGGCTTATTTCTCCTCTAATCCTTCTCCTCACATACTTTGCATAGTCAACGAATTCTTTTATGTTAACGATTTTTGAATAATGTAGAGGTGTGTTAGGCGTTGGTATATGTATGAGTAATATAACTATATATGGACTATTTTCGGCTAAGTAATCTACTGCTTCGTATTCCCAAGTTATTTCACCATTATTTAGACCAACTAGTATGTGTGGAGCTATGTATGGAGGACCATATTCGAGGAGGATCTCATAGGAGTGAATGTAATTGTTAATGGTCTTGTTTAAGTGTTTCATATTTTTAATAACAGTGTTATCAAGAACTAGCTCGTAATCAATAATATCTACACCAGCTTCTTTGAGCATAATAGCTTCTTCTTTATTAACTAAGCCGGTATGAACACTTATGATGAGGTCATGTTTTCTCTTGATCTCTTCTATAGTTTTTATAAATGGTTTAAATGGTAGTTTACCTTCATGTGTAAATCCGCCACTAATTAATAGACCTACCGCTCCTCTCTCCGCGTAGTACTCTGCTATTTTCAATAATTCTTCTGGGGAATATACATGGATCATGCCTTTCAGATAACGGCCCATGCAATAAGTGCACATTAACCAACACTTAGACCCTGTAATACTTATAGCTGGGAATTTCTTGCTGGGAATAAATGCGAGAACCATATATTCATCATCTCCTCCCCGAAACTATTCCTAGTAGTCCTCTCAGTTGTTTCAACAAAGCATTTTTGTATATACTGAAGTGTTTTCTACTATACAAATTATAATACGGTCCTCTTGGACTTTCATTATAATATGGTCTTGTACATTCAGGACATCCACTTGTTAGGAAGATCTCATAGTATTTGTCAATATTCATAATTATTTCTTCAAGAATATGTTTTTGTAAGTGGTTATTGTCTGGGTTTAGTAATTCCCTTAATGAATAGTTTCTATTTAAAAAATATCTTATTATCTGTGCTTCTCTATAATAATAAATGTCTACCTCTGGATAATTCTTCTTTATAGATGTGTATGCGAATAGAGCAATATTTGTTCCGCGATTTATTAGATCTTCCATTAATTCGTAAAGCTTGATTCTACTTTCACCTAAACCAACTATTAAGTGCACATAGACGTGTTTGTCACCAAAAACTTTCAAGGCCCTATCAATATAGTCCATATATATTTTCCAAGAATACGGCTTCATAACCCTAATGAACACATGAGGAGATGAAGCATCAAGCCCGATTCCTAAATAATCAACACCCATTGAGTAGAATTTCTCTAAGTACTTTGTCGGGATCGGTGTTATCGCTAAACTAATAGGTTTCTCTGGAACCTCCTCGTGGATCTTCCTAACTATAAAAAGAGCTTCGTCTAGAAAATAAGGTTTAATCACTGTTTGAAAACATATCCTTGCATACCTGTCCTTATTACTCTTAAGTGCTTCTAATAGTTGAGATAAATCTATTGGGGGCCAAGTTATTCTTGCTAAGAATTTCTTATTCTTAAAATTACGGATACTTTGTGCACAAAAACTACAATGCGCTAAACAACCTGTTTCAGAGAATTGCAATAAGTATATTGTCTTCATACCCCATAATTCAAATTTTGTATCAGATAAGCCTAGAAGCGATAACGACCCTATTGACGCTCTAACAACAAATTTTTCAGCAATCACTCCTTACTCCCATCTAGCTTGCTGGGTAATCATTATTTTAATACTTAAGAATTAGTGTTATTATAGTATTTTGATTATTCAAAAATATGAATTAGTATTTAGATAAGCAGTCATATTTTCAGGAGAATTATCATAAGAGTGTCTAAGATGAGTTGGAGACTAATCATTGATAAAGGAAACACATATTGGAATATGGCAGTAGATGAAGCAATTCTTATTCATCGAGAGAAAAACCTCGTCCCTAACACTCTTAGAATATATGTATTTGAGCCAAGTGGAGTAACTATTGGTTATTTCCAAAAAGTTAGAGAAGTATTAAACCTTGACTACTTATTGCAAAATAAGATAGATTTTACTAGGAGAATAACAGGTGGTGGTGCAGTTTATCACGACTCCGAAGGCGAGATAACATATGCTGTAATTGCTGATATAGAGGATATTAGTAGAGATGTTACGGAATCCTATAAAATCATATGTGGAGGAATAGTTTATGCTCTTAGAAAATTAGGATTGAAGGCTGTTTATAAGCCTGTAAATGATATCCTCGTTAACAATAAGAAGATCTCTGGAAGTGCTCAAACAAGGAAGAAGAAATCTCTCTTACAACACGGTACATTAATGTACAATACGAATCTAGATATGCTTGAAAAAACACTAAGACCTCCAAGAGTCAAACTAGAAGATCACGGCGTAGTCAGGGTTTCTGATAGAGTTACAACTATTTATAGAGAGTTAGGCAGGGAAATAAGTATTGATGATATAATTAATACACTTGTTCAAGGCTTTAAGAAAGCACTTGGTGTAGACAAGTTCCTATCAGGTAATTTGACGGTTAGTGAGAGAAAACTTGCTGAGAAGCTTTATAGTAAATACGAATCCAAGGTATGGATATATATGAGGTGAGGATATTGAATAAAAGAACATTTATTAAGAGAGTTCCTGGCGGAAAAACTCTTCAAATAGATATAGACTGTAACGAACGCATAAACTATGTTTTAATAAGTGGAGATTTCTTCGCATATCCTGAAGATTTCATAGATAAGCTCCAAGAAGCTATTACCGGTAAAAACATTAGTGAAGCAATTAAGACTATAACATTTCTATACAAGAAAATGAAGCCTGAACTACTAGGTATAAGTATTGATGATATCATAGATGTTCTAAGAAAAGCTTGTGCGTGAAAACATGAAGATCTGTATCAAAGAACAAGACATACCAATAATCGCTAAAACATATTCAGCCTTTATAATTGGGGGTTGTGAACCGGATATTCTCTGCGAGAAACCTGATTATAATATGTATTTAGAAAATGAAACAATAATTATAGAGGGTAGAGGAGTTAAGGAATCCATTTCATGGATAAGTGTAAAAGACGCTAGTATAAGGATTAATAAAGAGCTTCAAAAAAGATATATTCACTTCCTTTATGGAGAGAAAAGAGAAGTATTAGAAGCGTATATTACAGATGAAAAAATAGATCCCTGGATATTTGCTGGTTTATATACATGTTTCCTCCATAGAAAAAATGATAGAAGAAAAGCATTTATTGAATCTCTAACAATTCTATCACTTGGCAAAGGATCCTTATCAAACTATTCAGCAAGGATTCGTTCTGAACACTCTTGCCTACATAGAATTATACAAGCTATAGATAGATTATTTGAAAAAAATATATTAGAAAAAATATTTTTCAAAGAACTCTTAATAACCTGTAGGGGTACTAGCAACAATATATACCTAGTAAAGATACATAAATTATCACGTGGATACATAGTTGATTTTCCAAAAATAATTAATACATACATTGATCCAAAGGCATCTAGTCACCCACTAGAAGCTTCTCTAATATGTGGTTTAGATGAAGGAATTTTAAGTAAGGCTGAAACTAAGAGGAAGAATATTATCCTATTTTATGATGAAAAATGCTTATACAGCAATGACCCTGTTCGAAACATTGTCTTCTTAGAAAAAATCATTTCTTAAGTTTCTTCATAAGTTCTAATAGTTTCTTAATAGTTATGTCGTGAAGACCATGCTCAATAAAACAAGCGTCTTCTTCAGCAATTTCTGGAGGTACACCTATTTCTAAGAGGAATTCCTTTATGAGCCTATGTCTCTCATATATTCTCTTAGCTATTTCTTCGCCTTTATCGGTAAGATATATTATTCCTCCACGTTTATAGATAACATATCCTTGTTCATCGAGTTTCCTCAAATACTCTATTACACTACTAGGCTTAACTCTGAGTATTCTAGCTAGTTTTCTTATGCCTGGTTTTTCTCCCTTCTTCGTCATAGCATATATTGCTTCTAAATAGTCTTCAGCTCTCCATATTCTTTTACGATCACCCACGGTTGATCAGCTCATTTTGGAAAGCTTTTCAGAAGCATATTTAATTATCTTGGCTAGTTCTTCTGGAGGCATATATCCATTTATTCTCTCTATAGGTTCTACACCATACTCTGTCTGTTTCTCCGGGTCAGTTATAATGATGTCAGGTACATAGGATACACCATACATGTCAGCCTCTAATGGGAGCTCTATTGCTTCAATAGTCTCTATAAGCAGTATATCATTTACAAGACCCATTTGGTTAATAGCGTCAACAACTATTGGACAATAGGGACATTCCGGTGTTACGAATATTTTTATGTGTAGAGGCGTTTCTATGCTTTTAACGAGATCAACAACTTCTCTTGAGAGCTTCACTATATTATTAGCTATATATTGGTGAATATAGATGAATGGGGCAAATTCTTGACCACTAGGCAATCCGTAGTATCTAATATTTTTCTTGGGAGCATCATATATGAATGCTGGTGTATATCTAGGCTTAAGGATGGCTGTTTCAGTACTCTTTAAATCAATTATTTTGAATCTTAGCTTCCCCCCGGATATTTTCGAGAGTTCTTCGGCAAGAAGTTTTGCTTCACCACATGTTGGGCATCCTTCGTGATGAGGATGTATGTGGTGATGATGAGTAGTTACTTCATTTTTAGATAATTTCTCAAGATCGTCTACTACTAGGTAGTCATTTAACTCTTTCTTGAACGAACTGAATAACTGCTTGAGTGCTTGGATTGTCTCCTCATCAAATAGTCCAGAAGACATCTCATACACCATTTTAATTAATTAGGTTTCCCTAACATATAAGAGAAAAAACCTTTATATAACTTCTACATTGATCACACATATTTATTTCATTCGTTGAAACACTTCTTCGTTCCCAAGCTCTAAAGAATAATTATTACTATCCAAAAATAGATATACCGAGTAATAAGTGTATTAAACCATGCATTGATTCAATAACGCATACTACTTATAGAATAATTTTAAGAAAACAATTTAAAAACACAATATATATTTTAGAGCGGACCGACAATATAATTGATCGGGTCAAGATATGGCAAGAAAAACACTAACAGGGAAAATATTAGAGTTTATCGATGAGTTTCCAGGAGCAACACTGAAGGAAATAGCAGAATACTTGGAAATATCACCAGCCCTTACAAGATCACTTATATATAAGCTAAAGAACAATGGCTACATCGAAAAAGCAGGAAAAGGATACGTATTAACTAAGAAAGGGGAATGGTTTGTCCAAAACATATTGAAGAAAGCGACAAGAACAAGTGAAGAAACTGAGAAAGAAGTAGAAAAGAAGACAGAAGAGGAGAAGACTATCGAAAAGATTGAAGAAAAAACAGTTGCTCATGAAATAAATATATTTAAGAAACCGCCTAAAGAAGAACCTATTCAACAACAAGCCATCGAATCACTTATGAAAAGAATGAATATGCTTGAAGAACATCTTAAAACCCTAGAGTCAAGACTACAAGAACTACTAGAAGAACTTGAAAATCTTAAAAAACAAATAAGCTTAGCGAAAACAAGTGGACAATTAGGTATTGAAACTCAGAAAACAGTCAAGGAAAACCTGGTACAACCACCCCCTAGGCAGAAAAGACAAGACAAGCTACCAGAACCTATCATGAGTATACAGGAAGCACGTCATAGATTAGGAACCTCTCTTGATACACTTATAAGAACTGGTAAAGTAGAGATCATTGGGAATCTTGTCGTTGATTCTGAATTCTATGAATTATTCAAGAAAAGATTCCCCTTATCTATACGAGATGCTGAAAAACTCCCGCCAATGGAGAAGCGTTTACTAGAAGAAATGAATAGAGAAGCCATAGTAATAATTCATGCTGGAAAATACTATAAGTTAGTCAAATAACTAGTCTCAGGGTCTACAAGTTTCAAAACTAAATTCTCTTAACCCTATTTTCTCAGCTGTTTTGACTAATCCAATCATAGTGTCTAGAGTGAAAACAATTGCTTCAATATCTTCCATGCCCTTTAATAATTTAGAGCATACTCTATTATGACCATCAATGACATAGTATTTATTATCATAATGATATACGAGAATGGGTTCTCGGATCTCGCTCGGCATTTCGCGATAATAAATTTTTTCTGTAGGCAATAATTTCTTGATCAATAACTTTTCCTTCCAAACCCTAGCTATACGATTATGTTTCTTTTCTAGAAAATGAATAATGTTTACCATATGTTTCCAGATGCTCAACCATACAGGTATAGGTTCATTAGGATTTATTAGATCTATTTCCCATATATGATACTTCTCTCTAGGCTCGTATTCTGGTATATCGAGAATAAAAGAGTTGATCTTTGTCCTAATCCATAAATATACTCGTGCTCGGTGATGACCATCAATAATATAGTATTTAGCATTCTTTCCTCTAACAACTATTATCGGGGCATAATAGCCGCTGTATAAAACTTCTCTTAAAACTAGTCCAAGCTTGTCTGATTCAAGATACTTCTGGGTAGAAAATAGTGTGCAAGGATCGATTCTTCTTTCTCCAACAAATCTTATAACTTTGTATTTATCTCGCAGAATCCATATGATTTCATGAAGTCTTCTTTCAACATCTCTTCGAGTAGATAATCTTAATCTCTTAGACACTGTTTTATTATGAATATTATTGTTTAGTATTATTCATTCACCTTCTCAACATGAAATATACCGATCCTAGGAATTATTATGATCAATGAATCCTTCACAATATAGTTTTCATCAGCTATTCCTAGTCTCCGAAACTCTTCAGCAATCTCTATGGATCTAAATGGTAGTTTTAAACCAAGTCTATCTGCTTCATGGAATATTTTCTCAATAACATGTCTTAAATCCTCTCCTCGTTTAACAAGAATCCTAATAATATTTGTTAATCCATTATAGTAATCAATAGTCCTCTTAGCAATCTCTGATTTCAACTTAGCCCTTTTTATAGCAGCATACACGCTACTTCTACTGACACCAAGAACCTTGGCTATCCTATCTGCTTTATAACCCAATGCATTGATCATGAGAAGAATAACTATCTCTTCCAAAGTCAACAGGGTTTCTCCTACTCTTCTACGAGAATATTTTTCTAGCAGCATTTTTAATTCATTAATTTTTTCTCTTAATACAAGTTGAAGTATATCGTCAAAACTCATATTCAAAATAGTTCTCCCTTTAATTGATTTCATGTTTTAGCAAAATAATATCATATTTTATACTATACATATCAAAGCTATTACCTTTACGAGTAAATAGAATAATAGATAAATTAATTCGTTGAATTAAAAATACTAATGAGAAAGCGTTAATTCACGAAAATTAATAAACGAGACGAGTGTAATAAACGTGTCAAAGCCAAAACGCATTACTAGTTATAAACTCTTCCTCCTTCTTATAATAGTAGTATTAGTTTTAGCTGTGGCTTTGAGCCTGTATATATTATTATAACTATGATAATCATCTTGTTAGAAACTCTATTAACCCTTTTATAATTGAAAATTTTACTTATTTAAGCCAAAAGACCCCATTTTAAATTTATCAAATTGTAAACTAGTATATGATTACAGCTACGATGAGCCTCCATTACCTATTTTAGAGTTTAGCTGTACTGATAGTTCTTTAAGTTTATTTAGAATTAATGAACCAAGTAAACAAGGAATAGTTTTACTTGTTATACAAATAATAGAATATAAACCAAAGGTTTCGAATAACTTGATTAAGCATTATTCTATAGAGGACGGCAATGTATATGTTATTTTGACTAATCATACTAAGATCAGGGTTTTGCCTACTATGGATAAGGCAATAAAAACTGATAGTGGAGGATTAATCGTTTTAAGTAGAGGTACCGGTGTTGTTCAGATACTGTTTAAGGCTAGATACAATGATGGTAGAGAAAGAGATTATGGTATTACATGTACTAGGTGTGAAATACTATATTTTTCATTGAAATAGTTCTTTTACCCAGCGGCTTCTTCGTATTCGTGTGTTATAACCCATGCGTATTTTTCTGGATGCTTTACTCCGTCTGGGCATCCTTTACCATGTCTTATTGGCTCCTCTATTCTACTTAGTAATACTATTCTGCTCGGAATACTCTCACTCAATACCATGTATCCTGTAAGTTCTGATAGTTTCTTAGCGTATTCTCTTATTTCTTCGTGAGAAGGCATATTGTATGGTTTAAGCCTACTCCTACTATATCCTACATACATATATGCTTTTACCTCAACATATGTCGGGTTCCCTCTTTCAATGAGTTTTGCAAATCCTTTTAATGCTTCCTCGTTATCATTGAAACCTCTAATGATGGTTAATCTATATACTGTTGGACACTTGAAGCTTGGAAATAGATCAATTGTGTCCATTACAAGCTCCCATGCACGTGGAACAACAGGTCTGTTGAAATACATGAATTTCTCTTTATTCCAAGCCTCTAGGCTAAGATAGAGTTGTGAAGGTTCTTCTTCGAGATTACTGAGTATATCTGGCCTAACACCATGAGTTACAAGAAATGTTGTGAGACCCCTCTTATGGTATTCTTGTATAAGTTCTCCGAGTCTAGGATATAGTGTTGGTTCCCCAGTAAGGCTTATAGCTACATGTTTAGGATTCATAGCTTCTTCAACCATTTTCTGATCAGCCTTTGGGTTACCCTTGAACCCCGCTACTATTTGTTTATGAACTCTTATACTCTCCTCAGCAATAACTTCTGGATCATCTATTACTGGGACTCTTGTCTCATCCCAATGCATACCAATATCTTCCGGCTGAATCCTCCAACAATGCTGGCATCTAAGCCAACACCATGCAGCTACTGGAGACATTTGGACACATCTATGACTCTCTATACCGTACCAGAGGCATTTGTAACAGAATCTCTTATTTATAATAGCCTCTTTGGTCCAATGACATCTCTTTACAACACCGATCGTACCTATGAAGTGGTATCCTTGCTTCTTCATTCTCTCATATATTGCTTTATAGACAGGGCTACTATTCCAAAATTCTTCTCTCTTTCTCCTAACCTCTGCCCAGTCGATAGGCGTACCTATCACCGCTTAATAATTGTGTTCAAAATCATTAAATCACTTTATCCCCTTTATTAATTAATAGTACTTGATCAAACGCTACCAATACTTTGATAATGGTGATGCTAGTGAGTGACAGGTTAATTAAGGTAATAAGTTTTGATATGGGCTGTACCTTGTTCTGGGAACCAGCATGCGAGAAACACAATGCGGAAAAGATAATGAAAGAACAATTCGAAAAACTACTTAAAGAGGCCGAAAAGCTAGGCTATGAAGTACCACATATAGAAAATGCATATAAAATATATATTGATATAAGAGAAAAGATCTGGAAGAATAGTTTAGAAAGAGAACTTTGGCACAAATACTTATTGCTACGCTTCTTTTACGAAATAGGTGTTGATATAGATCCAGATGATCTCGAGCATCTCTACTGGTTCTTCATAGATATGATCGCTAAGAGATTTACTCTTCCAAAGAGGCACAGACAGTTATTAGAATACTTATCGGGCATGGGATACTACATAATACTGACTACTGCTACTGGAGCTCATGACCTGCCGCTTAGAGTAATAAGATATAATGATGCGAAACAATTCTTTAATCAAGTATTTAGCACACAATTACTTGGACTTATAAAACCTGATCCTAGGTTCTATGTCGAGATCTCAGAAACTCTCCATATAGAGCCTCATAGAATAATACATATAGGAGATAGCTTGAAATACGACGTATTACCAGCTATGAAAGCAGGGTACAAGACAATATTATTTGATTGGAGAACTAAGTGTAGACCAGGAGATAATGTTACTTGTATAACAGATTTATGGGAAGTATTAGAATACATACAATAAATATGTTGTGAAACTATCTAAGTGTTTAAAATAATTATTCTCTACTATATGTACCCATTAAAACACCATAAGCTATAACATTATCAATAACATTGTTCAAGACCTCATTAGGAGAAGCTGCTGGTCCTAAACCGCTTTCTTCTTTCAAAGCTAACAATACAAAATAATATCTATGCTCTTTTCTTCTCCTCGGGGGACACGGGCCATTATAACCTATTTTCCCAAAATCATTCCTGCCTTGAACCCCATAGTCTGTTACTTCTTCTTGGGGTATCGCTTCTGGAAGTTCATTTAACTTAGGAGGCATTGAATATAATAACCAGTGATAAAAGATATTCATAGGTGCATCTATATCATACATTAAGAGCACAAGTTCAACAGCATTTCTCGGTATATTAGATATTTTTAAAGGAGGCGAAACATCTAGTCCGTCACAAGTATATTTCATAGGTATTTTCCCACCATTGTTAAAAACCGGACTAGTTAACGATATTGTATTAGGTACCTTGTTTTTAATGAGTTCTAAGGGATCTTTTTTCTTTCT
The DNA here is from genome assembly GCA_021157925.1 of Staphylothermus sp. Taxonomy (GTDB): domain Archaea; phylum Thermoproteota; class Thermoprotei_A; order Sulfolobales; family Desulfurococcaceae; genus JAGHDU01. Next base: position 17,621 of record JAGGVR010000060.1, read on the forward strand.
TAGTCTTGAAAAGAATCCCAATACTGTACACCATTATATTTTATGTAATGAGACAATATTTATTCAAATCTATAGATAATCAACATATTAGAAAATAAAAAATCTCTAAGCTAAAGAACTGTATTCAGACCTAAACATTTTCTTGAATTCTTCATCATCGCCATTCTTTAAATGAGTCATTGCTTTGCTTATCATTTCATGATTGCTTCTAAATATAATCTTTAGTGCAAAATACATGATATACTCTGCAGAATCACTATCTCCTCCGTAGAAATCCATTAACTCCCTTAAAGCAAGACTAGATTCTTCAAAAATCATATCTATAAATGACTTACTATATTTTCTTAAGAAATGCCATTCGATTCTAGTGATCAAGCCCGGTATAACTCTATTAAGATAGGAACGAATATTGTTCTTCAAAATATTTAACGCGATGGTCCCATCACTGTTAACATCGAACATTGCTGAGCTCATCCAGTTCCAACTCCCAGCTAGTATTAATTATTAAGCCGTAAATATACATAAACTTTAATCATTAAAGAATCCTAGTATATGTATGACTAGAAACCATACAAAAACAAATAATATAAAAACAAACTAATAATAACCATCATGAAAAAGATCAAGAAAAAACATAAAATAACCCCCAACAAAACCACAAAAATACCCCATACCATACTATTTTAATGAAATAATACAAAGGGCCCGTAGCCTAGCCTGGATAGGGTGCCGGCCTCCGGAGCCGGAGATCCCGGGTTCAAATCCCGGCGGGCCCGCCATTAAGAATTCTTAGCTCTTTCACTCTCAATTTTTCTCGTAACGAAGGATATGGCTGTTCTCGCTTTTTCTATGGC
>JAGGVR010000122.1 GCA_021157925.1 Staphylothermus sp.
AAAGATGCTGATGCGTATTTCTTTGATGAGCCTTGTAGTTACCTAGACGTACGTGAAAGACTTAGAATAGCTGAAGCTATTAGAGAATTCATAGATGTTAGTAAGAAATACGTGTTCGTGGTAGAACATGACTTGATGATCCTTGACTATATTAGCGATAATGTTTCAATCATATACGGCGAACCAGGAGTATATGGTATAGTATCTAAACCATACGGGGTTAGGTCGGGGATAAACAATTATCTTGAGGGATACCTACCTGCTGAAAATATGAGGATTAGGAAAGAACCGATTGTTTTCAGAATACAAGTAGAAGATCGGGAGTTGTTGAAAAAAGAATACCCTATCCTGAAATGGAGTAAATTAATAAAAACTTATAGGACTAGTGGTTTTAAACTAGTAGTGAGTGAGGGAGAGGCTTATCCAGGAGAAGTTTTAGGTATCATAGGACCTAATGGTATTGGTAAAACGACTTTCATAAAAATACTTGCAGGCGTGTTAAAACCTGATGAAGGCGAAGTACTAGTAGGTGTAGAAAAAATAAGTGTAAAGCCACAAGAGCTTTCTCCAAAGATCTTTCCCGAGGAAACAGTTGCTTCCAATCTTAGAAGAGCTTCTCCTGATACACTAAATCCAACGACATGGATTTATAATGAGCTGGTTAGGAAACTCGGTTTAAACAAAATGTTTGATAGATACGTTGGGGATCTTAGTGGTGGAGAGCTTCAAAAATTAGCAGTGGCTGTATCGTTAGCAAAACCAGCTGATCTATACTTATTAGATGAACCATCTGCCTATCTTGATGTGGAAGAAAGGCTTAGTGTGGCCAAAGTTATACGAAGAATAATAGAAGAGAAGAAGAAAACAGCATTGGTTGTTGAACACGACTTAATGCTTCAAAATTATATAAGTAGTAGTGTAATAGTGTTCACAGGTACCCCCGGCATTCATGGGCACGCATCTAAACCTATGAGTAATAAGAAAGGGTTTAACGTCCTATTAAAAGAACTTGGTATAACAGTTAGAAAAGATCCTCAAACAGGGCGTCCCAGGGTGAATAAGCCTGGCTCATATCTTGATAGACGACAAAAAGCCATGGGACAATACTATATACAGGACTAATTTCCAAATTGTTTAAAATAGATATTGTGGATCAATCATTTATTATCTTATTTTTATTTAAATAATTATTTAAATTTTTATGGAATTTTTCATGATAACAATCCTTAAGACCCTATTATAATATAATGATATGTATAGGAAAAATGTATTACGAGAGTGGTTTACATGAGCGAAGAAAAAATTACATTATCCATTATTAAAGCAGATGTTGGAAGCATGGCTGGACATGTTATGCCGCACCCAGATCAGTTAGCAGCAGCTACAAAGGTATTGGCTGAGGCTAAGCAAAAAGGTCTCTTAATAGACTTCTATGTAACGCATGTGGGTGACGATATTCAGTTAATAATGACTCATAAGAAAGGTGTAGACGCTCCAGAAATACACGAGTTAGCATGGAACGCTTTTCAAGCAGCAGCAAAGGTTGCAAAAGAACTAAAACTATATGCAGCAGGACAAGACCTGTTAAGCGACGCTTTCTCAGGAAATGTTAGAGGTATGGGACCAGGTGTAGCTGAGATCGAGATGGTTGAGAGAAAGGCTGAGACAGTGATAACATTTCATGCAGATAAGACAGAGCCTGGAGCGTTTAACCTGCCATTGTTCAAGATCTTTGCTGATCCATTCAACACAGCCGGACTAGTAATTGATCCTAGAATGCATGAAGGATTCATATTCGAGGTATATGATGTATTTGAGGGTAAGAGTGTTAAGCTAAACTCTCCCGAAGAAATGTACGACATTCTAGCACTAATAGGTACACCTAGCAGATATGTTATCAGGAGAGTATATAGGAAATCTGATAACCTACAAGCAGCTGTCATTAGTGTTGAACGCTTAAATCTCATAGCAGGCAAATATGTCGGTAAAGACGATCCAGTAGCAATTGTAAGAGCACAGCATGGATTACCGGCCGTTGGCGAAATACTTGAAGCATTCTCATTCCCACACCTCGTTGCAGGCTGGATGCGTGGAAGCCATCACGGCCCATTAATACCTGTTCCACAGAGATACGCTAAGGTCACAAGATTTGATGGACCACCACGCGTAATGGCACTAGGCTGGAACATATCCCGCGGCAGATTAATCGGTCCAGTAGACTTGTTCGACGATGTAGCATTTGATGAAACAAGGAGATTAGCACAAGTTATAGCAGAATATATGAGAAGACACGGGCCATTCATGCCACACCGTCTAGGCCCAGAAGAAATGGAGTATACAACACTGCCAGCAGTACTTGAGAAATTAAAAGACAGGTTTGTCAAAGTAGAAGAAGTACACGTGATCAAGAGGCACAGCGCTCTCTTAACAGGCGGTGAAGAAAAATAAACATAAAAGTCGAACCAAGTCACATTCAACAATAATTTTTTACATTCTCTTAGCTTGTCTAGTCAAAAATAGTCCTAAACAAGGTGGGTTGAAATGGTTGAAAAACCGATTGTAGCTGTGAATTTCAAAGCATATTATCCTTACAGCTTCGGCGAAAACGCTTTAAGAATTGCGCATGACGCTAAGAAAGTATGGGAGGAAACAGGCGTAGAGATCATATTAATACCACCATATACAGAGATTAAACCAGTTCTTGAAGTAGTAAAGGGTACTGA
>JAGGVR010000098.1 GCA_021157925.1 Staphylothermus sp.
AACTTTTTCATTACTTTGTACAGCGTCAGCCCAGGCTATATAACAACCTAAAAGTACTACTCTTTCCCAATCTTTACCAAGCATTTTTCTTCTATATCCAATACCTCCAGTTATTTCATCAATGTATTTTATAATAATATCTTTATCTTGGTTTCTGACGCTATCATACGTATTTTTAGCGATTATTCTAGTGATCTGATCGGCTTTTTCGAAGTTGTTGAGAAGAATATTTTTAACAATACATGGAATTATGTTAACTTTATAAATATATTTATTGTTTGATTTTTGGAAGAAATTAATCATGTTCTACCTTGTTCGTATTATCATTCTTTTGCCCATTACTACCCAGTACTCTACTTCAACACCAGGTTTTAGTTTTTCTAGTAGTTTTTCATCCGTGGGTTTTTCTACTTCGAATGTTTCAAAAGTCTCCATATCCATTATCTGGAACATATCTCCCATATCAGCAATTATTTGTCCAACACGTTTTTCTATAATAGGTACTTCTACCCTCTGATCAACGGGTGCTACTAATGTTTTCTTACTTCCAGTGAATAGACCTATTGCTACTACATGTGCTTTAGCACTACCGTGTTTACCTGTTTTTGCCTTGCTCATTTCAACTATTTTACAAGGTTCACTATCTATTATTATGAAGTTACCTGGTCTAAGATCTCCGAGTGTTGCATAGGTTTTGCTCATGTTCTTCACCAAGAAATATATATTTTATCCTTATTCTTTAACATTATTTATGCTAATTAAAATTATTGGTTTCTTATGGTTTTCATACGTTTAACAACTGTGTGAATAGGTTCACCAATAATATATTCAGCGATTTCTCGCACCATTTCGGATACCGTTAAGTGTGGATAAGGAGTCTCAGCTATTTTCTTAAAGTCTATTTTTTCTATAACAAATGGCAGGAATGAAGATATAACTTCTGAAGCATTGGGTGAAATTATATGTATACCTAGGATCTGCTGCTTTTCTTCAGATAACAATATCTTTACATATGAATACCTACTGTCTTTAATACGTACAGACGATAGATACGATATTGGTAGTTTAATTTTCTTGTAGTTGATCCCCTTAGACTTAAGTTCTTTTTCCGTATAACCGATCCAAGATATTTCTAACCCAGAGAATATAGTTTGCGGAACAAGTTTATAATTAAGAGTAATAGGTTCTTTACCTACAATATTTCTATATGCTGCAATACTTTCTAGCATTGCTTTATGGGCTAATAATGGGCCTCCTACAACGTCACCTACAGCATATATATCGGTATTTGTTGTTCTGTAGAGTTTATCTACCTTTATGAAACCATATTGATCGACTTCAATACTTGCGTTTTCAAGACCTATTTCGTTGGTTTTGGGGATCCTCCCGATCGATACAAGGACTTTGTCTACAGTTAATATTTCATTATTCGATAACTTGACAACTAATTTCTCATCTTTTTTCTTAATATCTTTAACTATTACGCGTTCTCTGATTTGTACACCATTTTCTTTCAAAAATCTACGCATTGTTAAGGCTACGTCCTTATCAAGGAATGGAAGAATGTGCTCCATCGCTTCTACTAGAACAACCTCTGTGCCTAGCTGAGCAAATATGTTAGAGACCTCAACGCCAATAACTCCGCCACCAACTATTAGCAATCGTTCTGGTTTCTCATCTATATAAAATATTTCTCTGTTACTCAATATGTCTTTATTGAAACATATACCTGGTAATGGCTTCGGATCTGTTCCAAGAGCTAGAATAATTTTCTTGGCTTCTATAATGCCCTCATTTGTCTTGACCCGTTTAGGTGATATTAATCTGCCTTTTGAATTAATGATTTCAATATCATGTTTGTTTAGCAAATACTCTATCCCTTTTCTGGATTCATCTACAACCTCTTTTACAAATTTACTGATTTCTTTCCAATCAGTATGAATTTCTGCATTTACTTTCTTTAAGGATCTGTATGCTTCAGCTAATAAGTATAATGACTTACTGGGTACACACCCGTAGTTTGTACATTCACCGCCAATTAAGTTTTCCTCGATAACAGCTACTTTATGACCTTCTCTGGCAAGAAGTACCGCAGCAGGGTACCCTGCTACACCCGAGCCTATTACAACATAATCGTATCTCATAATATCATTCTCCAAACCATCTTTTATATTATCATTTATTCATTGCTTTTCTTTACTACCATAATGTTTTAGTTTTCTCAGATAAACCCTCCAAGTCGGTGCAACATATTTTGGATGATTAGCTTTTACAATATCGATCCTACTAACTGTTGTGTTCATTGGCCATTTCTTTGGTTCTTGCGGATTAGAATAAGCTGTTTTCACTATATTCTTGATCCTTTCAGCATATTTCTCAATATTTTCAAGAGTTTCTGACTCGGTGAATTCTATCATTAATGCTTCCTTAACTATTAGAGGGAAATAGATCGTGGGAGCATAGAATCCTTCATCTAGTAGTCCCTTAGCAATATCTTCGGCTGATACACCAGTATCTAGGTAGAGTTTTTCTGCACTGATAACTGTTTCGTGCTTTCTTGGTCTATCTTTTCCGTAAGGGAGTTCTAAGCCTTTAGTATTTTCAACGAGTTTATTGAAGTAATTAGTATTTAGTACCGCGTGCTCAGTAACCATTCTTAAACCTTTAGAGCCGAGCATCAATATGTATACGTATCCCCATACCAAGGGTATCGTGTTGCCAAAGAATGCTTTCAACGATCCTATGCTATACTTCGATGGTTTTTCTAGATAATATATTCCCTTCTCTTCATCGTATTCAACTAAATAACCAGGCAATAGGTCTTTTAGAGTTATCCCTTTATCTTCGTCAACTACTCTGTTTTTAACACAAACAGGGCCTGCACCAGGTCCTCCACCACCGTGAGGAGCTCCAAATGTTTTATGTATATTTATGTGTGCAATATCGAACCCCATGTCTCCGGGTCTAGCATATCCCATTATGCCGTTCAGGTTGGCTCCATCATAATATAATAGACCGTCAACCTCATGTATTATTTCTGCTATCTCTACTATGTTTTCTTCAAATAATCCAAGAGTGCTTGGATTAGTTATCATTAATCCCGCTATGCTTTCATCAACTATATTTTTTAAGGCATTGATATCTATGTTTCCATCTTTTCCTGAAGGCACTTCAATGACGGAATACCCACCCATAGCAGCACTTGCAGGATTAGTGCCGTGCGCAGAATCCGGTA
>JAGGVR010000076.1 GCA_021157925.1 Staphylothermus sp.
ATAATGGTTTTTTCCTTAGCACTTATGTAGAGTAGATAAGCAATTATGCCTAAGAAAAACAATACGGATACAAGGAAGTGTAGTTTACCATATATTTCGTCATATACTCCGATCAATATAAGCATAAAACCAGTATAAGTAAGAATAATGGTTCTTCCCTTATCATACAAGACCATGTACTTTATGCCCAAGATACTTATCAGGTAACCACCAATAACAAGTCCTAGATTAAAAATGGGGGCTACACTACTTTTAGTGGCATGCCCTAGATCGCTTAACGCATTGTACCATATGTTAAACCATGGTGACATAATTATTGATATCAATATCATTAGTAGTGGTAAGCAAATACTCATAATTACTAATACAGGTAAAGTTTTCACATTCCCACCATACATAGTTATATTCTCCTCGAAACTTAAGAAAATAACATAGTAGCCGCTAAAACTTAGGTGTGATTATCTATGAATGCTTCTTCTATTATATTAAAACCGATAGGTATTATTCATACGTCTGCATCAATAGAAGAAATTAAAAACAGCTACTTCGGCGTAAAGGGCACTATTGAAGTATTTCCTGAATATGAAGAAGGTCTAGATGGTATAGAGGGGTTTTCCCACATAATAATAATTGCTTATTTACATAAAGTAACTGATGAACAACGACGTGTCTTAAAAGTAAGGCATAGAAGACTTGCTAGATTTGGAATTAGAATTGATGATTTGCCTGAAGTCGGTGTTTTCTGTACAGATTCTCCCCATAGGCCTAATCCTATAGCTTTGTCCATTGTAGAGCTTCTTGGACGTGAGGGTAGGTTCTTGAAAGTAAAAGGACTAGATTTATTCGATGGTACGCCAGTGCTAGATATTAAGGCATATACACCTGATAGATGTATTTCAGAGCCACGTACTCCCTGGTGGCAGAAGGAACTAGAGAGAAGAGTAATGGAGAAGTTCGGGGAGGTTAAATGGGTTTAAACAGGTGTAGATATGACTAGGTTCTGTATATATTGTGGTAGAGAAGACTCGCCTGATAATCCTGTAATCAATGGTGTTTGTCTAGAGTGTAGGATTAAACGTGGAGAAATAGTTATTCTTGAAAAGAATGAGTTATGGATAGAGTTTTGTAAAGTATGTGGATCTGTGAAAATAGGCTATAAATGGATCGAGACTAGAGGATTTGCCGATGCTATTAATCATATTGTTGAAAACATTGTACCAGTCATAACTAAGCCAGGGCCAGGGGTTAGTAATATACATGTTGACTCATATGAGTTGGTAACATCTGCTTCTTGGAGAACAGTTATTCGAGTTTATTTCAAGGGATTATATGGCTCAAAAGAATTCAAAGTTCCAAAGGACGTAGTGGTATATTTAAAACCAACTAAGTGTCCTAGATGTAAAATGATTGAAAGTGGTGAGTTCGAAGCAGTTTTACAGATCAGGGATGTTAATAAGAGAGAATTAGAGAAGTATTTAGAAAAATTGTTTTCAAGAGATAAGAGATTAGTAAGGGATCTTGTCGATTACATTGAATCTAGTAATGGTGTTGACATTTATTTCTATAATCATGGTGCAGCGAGGAAACTTGCTAGAAGACTTTCATCTATAATGGGTCTCGAATACAAGGAAAACTATGAGGTTGCGGGTATGAGGAGCGGTAAGCAGAGAGCACGATTATATATTAGTTTAAAGCCGTCAGCCGAATCCCATTGATCTGTAATTAATCTTAGATTATATAAGGGCATTAGTGGGAATAATAGAATGGTGGAATCATGGCAAAGTCTATCGATGATGCCGATTTAAAACTGATCAGAGAACTGTCTAAGGATGGTAGGGTAAGTATATCGAGGCTAGCGGAGAAAACTGGTTTAAGCTATACAGCTGTTAGAAAACGTATTCTAAGACTAATGGAAAGAGGCTACCTTGGCATAAAACCTGTAATTTCATCAAAACTCGTGGGAAACGTAGGCGCCTTTATTAAGATCAAGACAAGTAATCCCGATAAAATAGCAAATATATTAGCTAAATGCAACAGGGTTTTAGGATTATTTATTAATCACGAAGGGATTAGTGCAATGTTCTATTCGCGGGACAAGACAGAATTATCAGCGATTATTAGCAGAGTCCTGGCCCTTGATGACCATATCGAGGAATACTATATAGAATACGGTAGAATACCCAATACAATGATGATCCCGATCAGGAATCCTTATCCAGATTGCTTTGAATGCATGTATTACCAGCTAAAACTATGTAGCGGCTGCCTTCCACAACTACGACTCAAAGGTAACAGGAACAGGAATTCTAACAGCGGTAATAATAGGGCTCGTTAAGAACTTCATTTAACCATTCGTAAACTACTGGACCAGCAACAAGTTCTCCCAGCTTTAATATATTCTCAATACTTGGGCATCTCCTCACCTTGTAGATCCTTCTCTTAAACTCTGGGTGTTCATACATCATCATTCTAAGAATCTCTTCTAATAACCTTCTACCATCACTATTAACATATCCATTATGAAAATACTGCCTATACCCGATGATTAACTTCTTAAAGAGAAAAACTATGTCTCTTCCCCACTTCAATGATCTCTACCTATAGATCTAGTGTTTTAAACACTAAATTCTATATACTTCTTATAACCATAGGGATTTAATAAGCAATAGCTCTGAATGGTGAATAATTGTGAAGATAGTCTTAGTAGGGCCTCCTGGAGCTGGTAAGGGTACTTATGCTAGATACTTTAGCAAGAAATATTGTATCCCTCACATAAGTACGGGAGATATATTTAGAGCAGAAGTTGCTAAGGGAACAGAACTTGGTAGGAAAATAAAAGAAATCCTAGATCGAGGCGAACTCGTTCCCGACGAGATCGTTATTGAGATAGTTAAGAAGAGATTATCAGAACCAGATACAGCTAAGGGCTTCATTCTCGACGGTTTTCCAAGAACAATAAATCAGGCAAAAGCACTTGAAAAAATAACAAAGATTGATGCTGTAATACATATATATATAACCGAGGATGAAGCTGTTAGGAGGTTAAGTAATAGATATATCTGTCCCAAGTGTGGAAGAGTGTATAACTTATTATTTAACCCGCCTAAAAACGATCTCAAATGTGATGATGATGGAACACCGCTTGTTAGGAGATCCGACGATGAACCCGAGGTTATTAGGAGAAGATATAGAATATACTATGAGACATTTCAACCGATCATAGATTATTATAAAGAGAAGAAACTATTGATTGAAATCGATAACACTATGGGTAGTGATAAAGGCATTCCATTATTAGAAAAGATATTGATTGAGAAAGGTATACTTAAGATCAAGCCTTGTAATCCAAATGTGAGTATAAAGTGACATCTTCCAAGGTTTTTTGTAATTAAAACCTATATTTTCTCCTAATAACAATTAACAATACTATAGTATCAAGCTAGTATTATTGGAGTTATTTATGATCGATATCATTGTTAGAAGTAGGAGAGACGCGAACGCAGTAAAAGCTATGTTGGAGAAATTCTATCCTGAATGGGATTTGAGAGTATATACTCTACATGGGAAGAGAAGTTTTGACCAAGTGGTTGAAGAGTTAGAAAACATATTGAGCAACGATAGATTCTATGTCTTTATGCTTGCTAGAGAAGATGCTGAACTAGCTGAAAAGCTTGAAAAGAATCTACCATTCAATGTTGCAGTACAATTAATTCCTCGCTCAAAGATAAGAAACACTCGAATAGAGCATTTATCACAACTATTCGATATAGCTAGGTCGAAATTTAGACTAGCAGCTGGGTGGCTTCATGATTCTAAATCATACGTATTTGCTCTGAGAAGAGGAATACGGCTAGAAAAATATGAGTTTAATCCAGCATATGATGTTTTCCTAGGAATAGGTGAGGGATTCAAATGGGTTTTAGAAAAAATCCTTTTGGGAAAAATATGTTCAACACCCCTATTTATGAGACGCTTCGGCGGCGAACACTATGTGTATTGTGGATATAGATTAACTGCTCTTCTCAACATACCTGATCATGGTATTAATCCTAGAGGAGAATTAATATGTAGTGATTGTATAGAAGAGGTATCTACTGATAATTTGTTAAAGGCAAATAAGGATGTAATTAATTCATATGCTTATATTTCTAAGAAGTATCTTGAGAAATACAAGAAGTGGGCTGATACGGTAATTGTTCCATGGAGCGGTGGGAAAGACAGTACAGTTGCTCTATTACTTGCTCTAGAGGTTTTTTCCAAGAAGAAGATAAGAGTAATCTATGTTGATACAGGAGCAGATTTCCCAATAACGAAAAAATACATAGAGAATGTTTCTAGAAAACTAGGCATTAATGTAATAAAAACATATGCTGGGATAGACACGCTCATTTTAAAGGGTAAGAAGGGATTCCCTACACATGATGATAGATGGTGTACAGGTAAGAAAATCGAAGCGCTAGAAAACAAGATCAAAGAAGTGATGAACGGTAATACCCTAGTAATTACAGGTGATAGGGATGCTGAATCAGAGAGAAGAAGTACTCGTCCAGTTTCTAGGATAAGAGACAAGGATTTCATCATAGTGTCACCTATAAAGGTTTGGGGAGGTACACATGTGCAGCTTTATATATTATCAAAGGGTTTAAACCTAAACCCATTGTATGAAGCAGGATTTTATAGAATAGGATGTTATATATGTCCTGCTCTTAGGAGCTGGGAACTTTACATAATGCTTCATAATAAACATATTTATAATGAATTGAAGAATTATGAGTTATTTAAGATGTTTCTCGCTAGGAGAACACATATTTGAAGATCTTATTTTAGTTCCTTAATAAGGCTCTTGATATATTCTCTCGTTTTATACCCCATAGGTTCTCCAAGCAGTTTCTCAGTTAATTTACAATAACTACACTTCTCGCCACTTGATGCTAATCCGCAGATCCTGCATTTCAAGAAACTAGTCTTGGGTCTCGGGTATTTGTCAATGTTTTTTATGAATCTCCTAATGAGTCCTATTGTTATTCCTGGAAAACCTTCTTCTACTTCCTTTATTTTTTGTTTTAATACATTGTCTAGTGTTGTTGGTTTATAGTATGGGCATTTTTCTTGCATATATGGTAGCTTCATAAATTCGGCATATTTTCTTATTTCCTCTTCATATGTTTCGTAAAGGGGTTTAATCCGTGCTGCTACTATGTCTTTATAGGATTCATTATATGGTTGTAACTTCCAGATCCCGGTTAGGTTTTGGGCGAAGAATTCCTTAAGAATAAAGGTTGCTATATCGTCTAAATTATGCCCAGTAGCTAGTGCTGTTGCCTTGAGCTCTATTGCTGTGGCGTTGAATAAGTATCTTTTGATAATACCGCATATACTGCATGGTGGTCTTTTAAGTTTCTTTGCTATTTCTGAGATTGTATAGCCAAGGATCTTTTTAAGTTCCAATATTATAATGGGTAAACCTAGTTGCTTAGTATAAGATTCGACAAGGGTTCTTGAGGATTTACTGTATTCTCCTATACCTAAATCTATATGTAGAACATAGAGATCATAGTTTATCGTCTTCCTAATCTCTGAGAGTAGTTGTAGTAATGTAATGCTGTCTTTGCCGCCAGATACGGCGACTAATATTTTGTCTCCAGGTTTTATTAAGTTGTATCTTTTTATGGTTCTCAGTACTTTTCTCTGAATAAATTCTATGAAGTGTTCTTTGCAGAGAGTAAGCCTAGCATATGGTATTGTTACCTCTCCTCTTCTACTACAGTATTTACATTTCATGTTTCTCATCCATTACTGTATGTGTTTTATTGATGATGTATGTAGTAGTGAATTCGCTTTAACTATGTATTGTTCATTAGTGTTGGGTTCAGATAATAATAGGTAGCCGGCATAATAATCGGTTATCAGCAATGGTTTTCCAGCTAATTGTTCAGGGGTTTTCTCTTTAGCTCTTATATAGTATGCTAGCTCAGTTAAAGGCTCTATTCTGAATATAGTGTTTTCGATGGGTTCTCTCAGATTAATAATTTTTGTTATTTTTTCTTTCATTTTTTCTAGTTTTAATAATGAAGGGGGTATAGGTGATTGAATTACTTCCTTAAGTTTCCTCCTAGGTTTCTCCGTTAATCCTTCTAGTTTTCCTGTCTTTATCTCTATGTCTCTTGCTTTCACAGCACTCTTAGTAGTATATAACACAGTAGCTACAATATGTGGTTGTTCACCTATTCTCTCGTATAATCTCCATTTCCTAGTTGTTCCTACCTTGAACTTGTTCGGAGTATATGCGAGTAGGTATACCACGTACTCAAGCTTATTTTTTAGCTTCTCATCAAGTAACCAACAATTTCTAAGACTTTCAAGACCGGACGTACTAAAACACTTCGTATATATCGCTCTAAGACTATCCTTGTGTTTCGTACAGTATCCTGTTTCTGTTATAGCTTCTCTAATACAATATTCCCTTGTTAGGGGATTGTCTTTTTTATCTAGGGGACCGTTATGCCAATGACAATACTCAGTATAGGATTTAAGAATCATTATCTTATCGTTACTAGACAATATAGTTAAATTACTTGTTCCTTCTTCTTGTACAATGATTCCGTGGAAAAGCAGCTTATATTTTATTATTTCTTTTCTAGATTCTTTTCCTAGAAATAAGTCTAAACCAGTAGTGCCGATATATTCTTTTGAATAGAATCTTGCTTCTATAAAACATAGTCGTGGTATCATTTTTATCCCATTAATTAATTGCTCATGTATTTATTTCATAATTTATAGAGTATGAATAATATAGTTTTGAATAGAGATAAATGTATCTAAGGTGAATGCTTATGAGCCTCGTAGATATACTTGATAAATATAGTGTAAGTGGCCTAGCTAAGATGATTGATCACACTATTCTTAAGCCTACAGCTGATTATTCCGTTCTAGAAAAATATATAGAAGATTACAAGAAATATGGATTTGCTGTATTAATGGTATCTCCATCTCTCTTGAGCAAAGTTAGAGAAATTGCTGGTAATACTATTAGATTAGCTACTGTTGTTGGCTTCCCATTAGGCTCTACTTTCACAGAGGCTAAGGTATTAGAGACTAAGATCGCTGTCGAGAACGGTGCTGAGGAAATAGATATGGTTATGAACATTAATTTGTTCAAGAGTAGAGAATACATGAAAGTATTAAATGATATGAAAGCTGTTGTTGAAGAGGCAAAGAGATCAGGGGCAAAAGTTGTTAAGGTAATTATTGAAACGGGACTGCTTAGTGATGAGGAGAAAGTTAAAGCTGTTGAGCTAGTGGTTAAGAGCGGAGCAGATTATGTGAAAACAAGCACAGGATTCATAGCTGGAGGAGCAACTATTCACGATGTAGCACTTCTCCGTAGATCAGCTAAGAACAGAGTTAAAGTGAAAGCTGCTGGCGGAATTAGGCATGCTTTAGACACATTAGCTATGATAGAAGCGGGGGCTTCGAGAATAGGGACTAGTACTGGTGACAAAATAATGGAGGAGTTTATTAAGCTGAAAGAATCGATCTAGGTATGATAGGAATAAGTTTAATAATATGCAAGAGTATTTTTTGCATTGACCATATTTAATAAATTGATATGGTGAATACTTGGATTGAATAAAGCCTGTTCAGTAATATTTCTCTCCTTATTACTAATTCTAGGATCATTATATAGTAGTATAGTTCATGCTGTTAACAGTAGCGATTATTATATTAAGTACTCGCTAGAAATGAGTATTTATAATCCGTCCATGAATATGAAATACGAACTCAAAGCACTTCTAACGACAAAGCTATCCCTACTAGAAAATAATACAGTCAAATACACAGTATTTATTGAAAGAATCGAATCAAAGGAAATACGAGGAAACCAGACAAGCACTTCAACCACAACACCGTTTAATGAGAACGATTCAAACTTCACTATCAACATACACTATGATTATGAACAGTTATACGAGACAGGATTTTCTAACGGCGGTGTCCTTTATCCCATATTAGGAACTAATCTCTATAACACAGCGTTATTTACTAAATTTTATAATATGAGTTACCAAGGAATAGAAAGATACAAAGATGCACCGGTCCATGTTTTCAAGTACAAGCTAGAATATACAATACCTTATATAATCTATAATTTAACAATATTGTCTGAAGGCGAATACTATATAGACACAGTATTCTTACAGCCACTCTACTATCGTTCAGAATCGGTTCTGAGCAATGGAAACATAAATATTACATTATCCCTTCTCCTCGAGACTATAGAAACTAACTTACCACAGAACGGAGTATATGGTTATGAAAAAACTGAAAACATAGAATTATTAGCAGGCGGTCTCCCTAACGCGAATATCTTGGTAAATGGAAATAAAGGAAGTAGTATGATCAATATAACTAACATGGGCACAGAACCTGGCTACTTAATAATAATGTATAAGAGTAGCGCGAAAACTCTCGCAACTACGCCAATAATACCCCAGGAAAAATATAGAGTAATCTATCTAGCTCCTGCTGATACCAAAAACATTGATCTAGGAATAATACTGGACAAAGACATATCGTTAAAAACGAGTACTATATCTATAGTCTCTAACAATGTAAACTGGCTTGAGATCGGAGGATTAGCGATCATAGCAGTAGCAATTGTGTCGATCACATATGCTTATTACAAGAAAAAATCCAACATTAATACAAATAAAAATGTAGAAGAACACCTCCAAGAAGAAACAAGTGTTAATGAAAACAATACAGCTTACTAAATAATTTTTAACCCATTCGTCAACAATGTTTTCTTTTATTAAGTCTCATTATATAAAATTATCTTGTAGAAAAGGGTGGTAAAAACATATGTCAAAGAATAAAGACTACCCTGAAGTAACGAAACTTTTAGACGAAGCGATCAATATTATTGATAAAATTTCGTCTTTCATATCAAGGATCGAACCAAACAAGAAGGTTGAAAGAGGTATTTTATTCCAATTGTATCAGAACACTGTTTTACTTAGGGAGAAAATTGTCGAAGCTAGGATGAAATCTTTATCCATGAATGCTAAAGAATAATATTACATCATTTAACGATCTAGACTCTCATTCTTTATTCCTAGGAAATAATTTTGTTGTTTAAGTTTTTATGCCAAAAGTTGCATAAAAGGAAATGGGTATTAAAATGCCGGAGAGATATGTGATCGTAAAGATCTCAGATAATACTCCTAGAAGGATAAAATATAGACTATTAAAATTGTTACAAGGCACAACAGTTACAATTAATAATAGGAGATATAGGTCTAGGGGATTGGTTGATAAATACAATGGTATAAAACTTTGTCCGAGAACGTATCTTATTCCCTTTGATAAGGTTGAGTCTTTTCTTAAAGAAGTATCTTTAAAAGGGTTCGATAAGTATCTAGAGACAATTACTACTTGTATATTCTCATAATCCTTATATTATAGGTGATAACATAATGGAGGATAAAGAACTACTTGACCTATTAGAAAAAATAGCTACTAGAATCATTAAGCAGAGGAGTAATAAAATGGAGGAGGAATCGGTTAAGAGAATAGAGGTAGATATGGTAGGTGTTGATTCTCCTCATGGAATATATATCTATGATCCTAGTAAGGATAAATGGGTACTTGTCCGCACAAAAGGGGAATACTTCAAACCCGATAAGGACGGTTACTATGTCATTTATTTCGATAATACAAGATGTCCGGCTTGTAGAATATATGATCTAGCATGGTATCCATATGTTAAACTAATAGGTTCCGGGCTAGAAAACACGTATTTTGTCGTAATCTTATGTGATTGGTTCGCTAGAGAATGTAAGTCCGAAGCCGCAAAGAAGAGCTTCGAGCATTACGATATACATGCATCACCAACGACGCTCTTGATCTATGTAGAAAACGGTGAAATCAAAGACATAGAGAAGATCGAGGGATCTAAACCATTAGACAAGTTAGCTGAAATCATAGACAAGTTTATTAAGAAACATAAAAAATCTTGAATAAAGCATCTTACTTATGTGATATTTTATGTTCCCCCTCAAATCTCTTAGCTTCTTCATACAAATGATCAATTATTTCAATAATTATTTTTAATCCGAGTTTAACAGCATTAACTGAACCAGGTAAAACTATTGCAATTCTTCCATCGGGTAATATGTATAGCTCGGATCTGGAGATTATTCCTCTGAACCCTATTTCTTTGTATGATAAGTATCTAAATAATTCTCCAAATCCAGGAATTTTCCTCCAAGCTAGAGCTTCTATAGTATCGATAGTTATGTCTCTAGGACTAGGCCCTGTTCCTCCTATGAACAATAGTATACCTGATTTTGCTGTTCTAATTACTTTTACAATCTCCTTAGCACTGTTTGGAATTATTATTTTCTCAATGATTGTATAACCATTTTCTTCGAGAGTATTCTTTGCTATTTCTCCGCTTACATCTTTCTTTAATCCTTTATAGACTGAATCGCTAACAACTACTATGGTAAAATTAGGTTTGTTTGTCACAATTTCTTCACCTGCGTATACCTCGAAGAATTAATTAGTTTTTCATACTTTATAATTATGTTTCTCATTTCTTTTCTAAGTAGTATCTCTAAATCATCAAATGTGTCAAGGTCTTTCCAAATATATTGTTTAGTAAAGGGTTGTACATATGCTAATATATTCTTATTACCAATTATATCTGATAGTTTAATTGGTTCTTCTTCATTAAACAATCTTATGAACTTGTATGGATTCTTTATGAGAAAGAGACCTGTATCTATATAATTATATTTAGTTAATTGTTTCCCTATCTCAATAACTATGTATTTGTCATTGGCTTGTATTTTTGTTGCTTCATTTATATCTACAAGCATCGGCTGTGGATCCCCTAATACTATTATGTCTCCATCATATGTACACTTTAATAATTCTGAAGGCATGTCGGGATCAAATATGTGATCAGATACTGAGAGAAAAACTGGATCATTCTTAGAGTATTTGATCAAATGCTTTAAACCTATTATCATAGTGTTTCCATTGAAGCTGTTAGGATATGGATTAAAGGTTATCTCGTACACGTATCCTAATAGTTTGCTATGGTATTTTAGGACCTTGTCAATTTTATCCATTATTACCGGATTTGTTACTATAAGGAAGAATTCTACTCCAATATTCCATAGCCCGGTTATGGGATATAGGAATAGTTCTATAGAATTTATCCTAATGAATTGCTTTGCTACAACTCCTAATATATGGTTTATTCGTGTACCAATGCCGGCGGTTAAGATTATTGCGTATTTTTTCTTCATAGTTTCACCAATAGATCTTTTTATGTAGAACGGTAAATGTTCTTATGAGTACATATATTAGTTGTAATAATGTTAATACGGTGACAATTAAAATTGATATTATCATGTTAATTGGGAGGACTATGAACGATATTGCTAGAAGAAATAGTCTAAGATCCCTTCCAATATACATTCTTGGTTTAAGCAATTGTATTTTTATGCCTAGGCTTGCCTCTCCTCTTGCATGAATATAACTTACCATGAGAGAGGAAAACAGTAATAGTTCTGCTAGTATTATGATATATAATGGTTCTATGAAATAATTGTTTTTGAGCACTAGTATCGTATAGGAAATTATGATTAATGCATCAACTATTCTATCCATTACCGAGTCTAAGAATGCACCTTCTCTGCTTGTTCTATTGGTTATTCTTGCGTATTCTCCATCGACTCCGTCTATTATGCTTGTTAATTGTATCAATAATCCACCTATTATGGGAGAATAATAGGCTATTATTGAGGATATTATTCCAATTATCGTGGTTATTAATGTAATCGAATTCGGTGATACTGATATGTTCCTATTTATTAAAAAACATGTTATTCTTATCGATATCTTTCTATTAATGTATCGCGAGATAATACCATCTGTCTCTTTGACAAGAGCTCTATAGGCATCTCTCGGATTACATATACCTCTCATCCTTTTATCCCAAGCCATTCAAGTAGTTTATCATATGCTTTTGTCTTTGCTATTGACTTTGCTTCTTTGGGTCCTGGGTTTTTCATGTAAAATGCATTAATAGGATATATTGTGCCGTATTCTTTTTTATCTAAAGCTATTTTTGCAAGCCTTACAAGGTCTACTAGCAATCCTGCAAGTGCTGGGCTATCATTTATTCTTGCCACTACATATAATTCGTCTTTGAAATTATTAAAGCTAATATACTCTATGATCATTGCTACGAATTTCTTGTCTCCAAGTGGTGGTAGGTAGCCTGTTGGTTTAATATAGTTAGGTACATTGTATTCTAGAATATCTTCCACGATACTGCTCTTTGTCTTTTTCTTCATGATGTTTCTCTCGGGCATGTCTAGTGCTAGGAAATCAGTATTGCCGCCTATATTGAATTGTGCTATCTCTAGTACTCTCCGGTTTCTTTCCCTTAAGTGTTCTAATAGATCAGCTGTTAAAGGCGTTGCTCCTGTTGCTCCATCATCACCAAATATTATTGCTTTACTCTCTTTATAGAGCTCTACAAAGCCCGGATCATTAGCTATTGGTGTAGGAATAGCATTGATGAATACCGAGGACTTTGTTTCTCTAGAATATTTTGCTACAGCATATGCGTATGCTTGGCTTGCCGATAATTTTTTGTTCATAAGGGCTTTTTCTATATTTTCTATAATATATAATTCGTTAGCGGGCTCCGTTGTTATCACATTTATGAATACATCTGGTTTGAGAGCTTTCCATTCATTTACTAGTTCATTTATTGCATTCAATAGTCCCTTTTCTTCTTCAAGTCCCTCAACTTTAAATGGTAATCCCTTCATGCTTCCAAGATGGATACCTTTCTTAACGACTATGTCTTTTAATTGACTCGGTATGTTTGAATTTTCAAATACTTCTTTTGCTATATCATATAGTGTTTTACCTATCTTCTTAGTATCAACGTCATAAGATCCAACTATTTCCAATTCATCGTATTTTACGGGGATCTTATCACTCAATGGCACTCCATAATCTGGTATTTCTCCGTTCTTGAGTTTTTCAAGTCCTACAGCGAAATGTGTTGCGACTAAACCTTGTCCGAATATAATTATTCTTACCACTTAGGATCACCTCTGGATATGTTCTTATGTAGCGATCAATTATGAGAAGCCGGGTTGGGGATCTATAATATCATCTAAATATAACGCACATACCATGAAATTGTAAATATGGAGTAGTTGAACGTATATGATCTATTATTTGAGTTTTTGAAAGATATTTTCTAATAGTTTTATTCCTTCGCGGTATGCTTCTAATCCCTTATCAGTTAATCTGTACAGTGTCTCGTTGTCTCTCGTGATTTTTTCTAGCAATCCCTCTCTAGTCATTCTATATATTACTCCATAGACAGTTATTGAGCGTGTTTTTATCCCGAACTTTGTTCTTAGTAGTTTTCTTGCATCATAGGCTTTGATTTCTTTGTATTCAATTAATATTTTTATAATGTAGATCCATAGGTTTTCTATTGTAAGTTTCCTTTTTAGCCTAGTTAGAGCTTTAAGTTCTTTATCCCCCAACCCGGCTTACCAATCCTTATTTTTCACAAAATATATTTTTGATAAAAAATATTTTTCGCAAAAAATATTGAAACAATAACATGGATTTTATGGAACAATTCTTGTCCTATCTCTTACAAATATTATTGCTTCTCTAATGTTTTCTAAGTTTAGCATTTTCATCATTAATCTCTCAATACCTAGTCCGAAACCTCCATGTGGTGGCATACTGTATTTAAAAGCTTCGAGGTAGAACTCGAAATTCTCTGGATTAAGCCCTTTGTCTTTCATAGCCTCAATTAGTTTATAGTATCTGTGTTCCCTCTGTCCACCACTTGCTATTTCTAAGCCTTTATAGTCTAGATCGAATTTCCTGGTATGGTAACCATCTTCTTCTCTCATATAGTAGAATCCTGTTGCTTTCCATGGAAAACCTACTATGAAATAGATCTTGTAGCCTTTCTCAGCCATGATCTCTCCAAGCTTTTTTTCGGCGGCGTCGGTGAGGTCTTCTCCTTCGGGTATTTCTATTCCCTCGGATCTAAGCATATCTACTGCTTCTTCAAATTTTATTCTCTTAAATGGGTGTGTCAGCCTTTCTATTTCTATTCCTAAAACTTCTTGTTCTTCTACATAGTTTTCTCTTAAGTAGTCTGTTATGTAACATACTAGTTCTTCAAGAGTTTTCATAACATCTTCTACTCCATTAATAAAGCCTTGCTCAGCATCTATTCCCCACGACTCGTTCAGGTGTCGCGTAGTATTGAATTTCTCTGCTCTGAAGTAGGGCGTTATTTCGAAAACTCTAGGCAAACCAGTCATCAAGATCTGTTTGTAAAGCTGAGGGCTTTGGCTGAGATAAGCTTCTTGCTCAAAATACTTTACTGGAAACAGTGTTGCTCCTCCCTCAGCTCCTGTAGCCACGATTTTCGGTGTATGTACTTCAATGAATCCTTTATCAATGAAATATTTCCTAGCAGCTTCGATTATACCAGCTCTTATTCTGAATATAGCTTTTTCCACGGGATTCCTTAATAACAAATATCTGTACTTGATCCTGGTATCTAAGAGTGTTGGTACTTTGCCAACGGTGTCTACTGGGAGAGGCTTTAGTGGCTCACTATATATAACTATTGATTTAGCAATATATTCTACTCCTCTCTTACTCCTCTGGACTGGGGAAACTTCTCCTTCAAAACAAAGAGCAGTTCCAATATCGAGTTTTCGTGCTTTTTCATATAATTCTGGTTCGCGGTCTTTCTTTAACACTATAACGCTTGGCTTAACGCTGGTATCCCCACTTATTTCGATAATTACTACTTTACCAACCACCTTTTTCCTGATAATCCATCCACATATTCTCAAAACGCCATACCCCGAAAACCAGTTGGCATTATCTATTACGCTAGAATAAACCATGTATATTATATAAATATTGTCAATACAATTTTCTCAAAATACGAGGCAATAATCTAAGATTTAATTACATAAAATCTGTACATAATTAAATATTTTTATAAAGTGTTCCTGATCTTGAATATTTTTAAATTTTGAGAAAACTGTATACTTACTAAAATATTTAAGGACGAAAAAATAAATATATTATAGGCTAACCGCCCACGCCCCCGGGTCCCGGGCCCCCGGGCAAAATGATGTTTTGGCTAAGTTGTGCTTAGCCAAACAGAGAGCCCGGGGATACTCCACCTGGGGGCGCCCTCTCCGATGGGAGAGGGTGGAGCTAGTGGTGGAGTTGCCTGGGCCACTGGCTCCGTGGGCGGGCTAGGGCTTCTCCTGAGAGATCACTACAAGTCCTAGACGGTGATCTTGATGAAGGTATTGAAAGGAGTAATAATAGGATATAGGAGAGGTCCTAGGAGCCAATATAATAGACAAGTTCTTATCAAAGTTAAAGAAGAGCATCCTCTGGGCTCATTATGTGGTGCTAAGATATGGGTAATTGATAAGTATGGTAACAAGTATTGGGGCAAGATCACGAGGCTTCATAGCAAAAGAGGCATATATAGAGCTTTATTTTACAAATCCATACCTGGACAGTTAATAAATAGTACTGTCCATATAGTGAAGTAAGCTACTTTATAAACCCCTACAATATTTATTCTGGAAAACACAATAGTTTTTACGCGGTGTTCCTAAAATTTGCCACGTAGAAAAATTACTAGGGGAAAACATGCATCAATACTTGATTTCTTAAGTATTTCATCCTCTAATAAAAATAAGGATCTTGACAAAACTCAGGAAAAAGAAGAAACAATTGCCTCAAATGAAGATATTAATAAAGTAAAAGAGAAACTAGAAGAAAGTGGTACTAATAAGTCTGAGGAAAATCTTAAAGAAAAGGCTGGATCAGCTAAGGAATCTATTGATGAAGATATAAGTGATTTATTAAGCATTCTAGGTAAAAGAAAAACTATTAATAAGTCTCTCATGGAAACAACAAGTTCATCTACAGAGCAAGTTCCCATTAGTGAAATAGCTAATGAAAATAGTGATCTTTCAACCAAGAGCATTGCAGAAATCGATGTCGGTAAACTCGAGCTACCAACGGGTGAAATACTCGATAAGATTCTATGGGAAGGATTGAGTAAGGATAATGTAGTATGTGACTCTACGGGTAAATGTACTGATGGTATTAGTGTTGGGGAAATTTATAATGATCAATATGGGTTTAGGAGACAGCGTGGATATGTAAATACTACGAGGCTTCCAGTATATACTGATTGGATTGTAGAGGAGGGGCTTGTTAAGAAAATATTGCCACGTGCATATGGTTTGAAGACAAATAGAGGTGCAGTAGCACTTATCCCTGAAGACTTCTTATGTGAGTTACAAGCACGTTATGGTGTCGTACTTCTTAATTACGATAGATGTACTAAGTATAATTCTGTATTAGGATATGCTCAAGCTAAAACATCGAGACGTTCTAGAAAGAAGAAGTAGGAATAGAAAAATATTGAATAAAATTTTACTGAAACGATTCTTTACTGTTCTGGTGGTCTGTAATATGTTTTTGGCATACCAATATCGCTCATTAGTCTGGGTGTTCTCCTCCTACGCCTCCTCCTAGTTCTTCTAGGCTTCCATTCCATGTCAGGGGTTCCTAGGCTTCCGTCAGGGAACTCTACGAGTGCTCCTAGTGCTAATAGGTGATTAACAGCTTTTCTAAGCCTATCCTCTCCTGCAATTCCACTGAATTCTCGTATTAGTTCATCAAAATACATTGGTCGGCCTTTTTCCTTGATTGTTTCTAGCACCATGTCTGGTAGTTCTTCGTCTCTAGGTGCTAGAGCTACAACTACTTCTTGGTCTTCATATACAACTTTTCTAGTTTTGGGCATTTTTCTCACCTTTGGGTAAACAGTTTTCTCAATATATATAGTGGGATTGATAGTATATAAACTCTATGCTGAAACAATCCCACTCGAATAGATGGTGAACGATCAATATATTTACATACCTATATGGAACGATCTATAAATACATGCATTTTATTAATGTTAAATATGTGTAAATTAAAGAAATGGTATATAATCTTTCTGTTTGGAGGGGATTGAATATTCCACGAACAGATGTTTTAGCCCCCAAGGGCTCCAAAGTCCTTCTTATGGGTAATGAAGCAATAGCAAGGGGAGCATTAGAAGCCGGTATATGCTTCGCTTCAGCATATCCAGGAACACCCTCTACTGAAATAGTTGAAACACTAGCAACTGTTGCTAAGGATGCAGGAATATATGTGGAGTGGAGTACTAATGAGAAAGTGGCTTTCGAAGCAGCTTATGCAGCAGCTATTAGTCATGTAAAAAGCCTAACAGCGATGAAACACGTAGGTGTTAATGTAGCAGCAGATATATTGATGAGTGCTGGCTATGCTGGAACAAATGCTGGCTTTGTAATAGTCTCAGCAGATGATCCCGGACAACATAGTAGTCAAAATGAACAGGATAATCGATGGTACGGATTGCTATCTCATATCCCTGTAGTAGAGCCTAGTAGTCCGAGAGAAGCCTATATGTTAATTAAAGAAGCATATAAGCTAAGCGAAAAATACAAACAGCCAGTAATATTCAGATCAACAACGAGAATCAGTCACACAAGACAATCAATACTTCTTGAAGAAGATATTCCTGTTGAAAAGACTTGTAAGGGAAAATTCGAGAGAACCATTGAAAGATGGGTATTAATACCAGCTCATGGAAAAAAGCTAAAGAAACGAATGATGACTGTATGGAAAAATATTATGGAGAATGAAGGACACCCGCCATTTGTCGAAATAATAAATCCTGGAAACAAAAAGGTAATAATCGCTGATGGAATAGCGTATGCTCACGTGGCTGAAGCACTAGAGCTAATGGATAAGAAAAATGAATACACAATAGTAAAGATCAATTTGCCCGTCCCATTACCTTATAAGCCTATTGTAGAAGCATTAAAAGATGCTGAAAAAGCATTAGTAGTTGAAGAACTAGATCCAGTAATAGAGACACAGGTTAAGAAAATATTATTCGAAAATGGGGTATCAGTAGAACTTCACGGTAAAGACTTAGTACCTGAGAACGGTGAATTAGATCTTGACATAGTTTATAGGAGTATATCAAAGTTCGATATAGGAACTGAATCTGTGCCTTGGAAACCGCTCGAGCCATTAAGACTTGAACCACCTATTCCGCCAAGACCACCAGTAATGTGTCCTGGCTGTCCTCATAGGAACTCATTCTATATAGTGAAGGTAGCTGCTAACAAAGCAAGGCTTAAGAGCCCAATATTTACGGGAGACATAGGATGCTATACACTGGGTTATCAAAAACCATTTGAGACACAAATGACTAGCTTCGAGATGGGCGGTAGTATCGGCGTAGCACACGGATTAAGTAAAGTCATGGATGAACCAGTAGTGGCAGTAATTGGTGACTCCACATTCTATCATGCAGGAATACCTCCATCAATAAACATAGTCTATAACAAGGGTAAAAGCATGGTCTTGATCCTAGATAACTATTATACAGCAATGACTGGTCACCAACCACATCCTGGAACAGGAACGACTGCAATGGGAGAAGAAACATATCGTGTGCCAATGGAGGATGTAATGAAGTCAATAGGCTACGAGACATATGTGATTAATCCAATGAATGTTAAAGAATCTATAAATAAAGTAGTAGAAGCCTTTGAGAAATATAAAGAAGGA
The DNA here is from genome assembly GCA_021157925.1 of Staphylothermus sp. Lineage (GTDB taxonomy): Archaea > Thermoproteota > Thermoprotei_A > Sulfolobales > Desulfurococcaceae > JAGHDU01. Next base: position 18,772 of record JAGGVR010000076.1, read on the forward strand.
AAACCAGTAGCTATAGTCTCTAGGATGAAATGTGCATTACAAGCACTGCGTGATGCGCGTAGAAAAGGTATTAAGTTACCCGTATACACCATTCTCAAAGACAAATGTACGGGTTGTATGGTGTGTGTAAACCTATTAGCATGTCCAGCAATAGTTGTGCCTAAAGGAGCGAAGAAACCAGTAATCATTCATGATCTCTGCGCAGGTTGTGGACTATGTGCACAAGTATGTCCATTTAACGCTATTGTTCTTAAGGAAAAAGGAGACCCGAACTGGTTAGAAGCATGGTACTAGATGGAGGTGAGCATGTATGGCTAGGAGATACAATATAGTCTTAGCAGGAGTAGGTGGTCAAGGACTATTAACCCTGGGAAGAGTACTTGGAAATGCTGCTATCTTAGCAGGTGAAGATGTAACAATAGCTGAAACACATGGATTATCTCAGAGAGGTGGAAGCCTAATAGTACAGGTAAGGATCGGAAAAGGAGAATCACCAATGATCCCGAAGGGAGCTGCAGATCTCTTAATAGGATTAGAGGCTCTCGAGACAGCGAGACAAATAATATATGCAAACCAGTCTACAAGAATAGTGATGAATAAGTTCCTCTGGCCGCCTCCATTAGCAGATTACCCTGACATAGATAATATAATCAACGAAATAAGATCTAGGAATATTAGACTATACTTGGTTGATGCTAATAAGATCTCGGAAGAAATAGTCGGGACAATAATATCTGCTAATATGGCTATTTTAGGATACGCATACGCCGTTGATGAAGGGTTACAGGAAAAGATAAGTTATGAACATTTAGAAAAAGCATTAGAAAAAATATTCAAAGGCAAAGTATTAGAACTTAACAAGAAAGTCTTAAGAAAAGGCTATGAGGAGGGATTAAAACACAAGTAATTTTTTCTCGCATTATTATTAATAATCGATTGGCTCGTACATGAATAGAATATGTGTTGGTTTACAAGCTATATTCTCGAAAGAAACGAGTGGATCACGAAAAACTAGTTTTATACAACCAGCAAGGTTTCTTATACGAGTTTTTTCGGCTAAAATAAGCTTCTTCGCCCTGATTTCATCTATTAATCCATGGCTAATTATTCCCTTAATGGTTTCAACTTCATGAATGATTACGGGATACCGTTTTCCATGAACTATGAGTTCTAGTGTTTTCAGGCTTGTAATTGATAAAGGTCCACTTGTTGGTATTAGCACTGTGTTTTTTGAGATCATGCTATATATTCTACCATTACCCATTATTAATATATTTTCACACATAACTAGTTTTTTCACAGTAATGTAGCCAAAAACTATTAGAGATCTACATTTTATTATATCGCTCTTCAAAGCACCTATAATTAGAAGCTCTTCGTCCTCTACATGTTCTTTAGTCAGAACACCTTTAATGATCTTATACGTCAACTTTGATCCTCAGTATGCTTGATTAAATCCTTTGAATCATATTTAATTGTTTAGTTAAATGTTATAGCTTACCTAGGTTTTATAATATATTTGTCTGGGTGCATACAATATGGAGGTCATAGGTATTGATACGAGGGTTGTTGAGAGAGTTGCTAGGATTATGGATAAACTAAGTGATAAGCTTATGGAGTTAAATGTTTATGATAAACGATTTTATCCACCAGTAAATGAGCCTCGAGAAAATGTTCTCAGATACTTTATAGTAATGGTTGCTATGGATCATAGACTAAGTAGGCCAGGTAAAAAGTACTATGCTTGTATAGATAATGAATGCTATAGTGGAGCAGACCTTCTTTATCGACTGGGCATGATCAAGTATGAAGAAGATCCTGATTTCTTTTCACCATCAAGATTGGCAAGTATAACTATTGACGAAGTAAAGTCTTGGTTAAGTATTGGAGAAGCTGAACCTCCAGATCCTGTCATAAGGGCATATTTATTAAGAGACTTAGGGTTTAAACTCCTAAAATTATATGATGGGAAAGTCTTAAATATCATTGAGCAAAGCCATGAACTGCTCCGTGGAAGTATAGAGAAACCAGGTCTATTTGATCATTTAAGAGTATTTAGAGCATATGAGGACCCTGTAGAGAAAAAATCCATTCTATTGGCAAAATTCCTTATTGCTAGACAATTATTTAAGCCAAGAGATTTCCTTGATGTTCCTATTGATAATCACTTAGCTAGGATTGCTTATAGGCTTGGCCTAGTTATGGTTTCAGGCAAGTTATGGGATAAGATCAGAGGAGGTATTGAGGTTAGCAGGGAAGAAGACATATTGTTACGCATGATTATTAGGAGAGCATATAGAATGCTTGCGGAAAAATCCCATATAAGCCCTGGCAAAATAGATGATCACTTCTGGTTAATGGGTAAGAAAATATGTTTAAGGGACGAACCCCCGAAATGTGATGAATGTTTATTTAGACAGGTATGTCTTGCAAGAAAGAATAAGAATTTCATGGTAGCAGAGCATAAACACTATGATACATGGTATTATTGAATTATGGGTGTTGGAGAAGTGTCCGTTGAAAATAACAAGCCTACCTTAAGAGATATTCTTAGATTAGGTAAGCTCGAAAGACTTGTCATGGATTATTTCTTAAAACACATTAGTGCAGGTGAAATCATAGCTATTATTGAACTTAGAGAAGAAATAAAACGACTAAGAGATCCTGAGCTTGTTCCAGAGTTTGACGATGTTATTATCGAGTTAGAAATAGGTAAAGCAATAAATAAGCTACTAAGAGAGGGATTCATAGAATATCGTAGTGGTTGCTATAACTTAGCTAAGCACCTCAGAGAAGAGCTCAAGAAGAAGCTTGGAGACCTTAAACCAGGCTTCTCTAAAAACATAGAAGAGCTAGTCTAAGTGTATTATATCTTTGGCTTTACTCCTATGAAGCCCTCGATATCACCTCTATAATAGACTGGGTAGAAACCAGCTTTCCTAAGTCTTTCACTTATACCTTTCAATATACTTGGTACACCATGTCTTCTGGGCTCCCCGGTATAATGATATATTATTCCACCTGGTTTAAGAACTCTGTAAAACTCCCTGTATAGCTCATAACTGTATAAATTCCCCGTAGATTTTGAGAATCTGGGAGGATCATGAATTATCCTATCTATGGACGAGTCCTCAAATTCTCTTATGGTATTACATATATCGTCATGTATAATGGTTATTCTGTTATCTGATAAACCATGGCTCCAAGGATTGTGCTCAGCAATCCATATTATGTTCTCATCTACCTCAACAGTATATACTTTTGAAGCACCTCTTAGAACAGAATGGATTGCAGTGTAGCCTAAACCCATGCAAGTATCTAGTACAATGTCTCCTCTTCTTATCTTTGCAGCAATGGTTTTCCTCCTCGAGTCGCTCCATGGATCTATACCTTTGATCTTATGCATATGTATCCCATTTATCTCAACAGTAGGAGCTTTATCAAGACCTATTGCTTTTAATTTATAAAATCCACTAGTAGTTCTTCTCGTTATCTCATAGAATACGTCGTTATTCTTATAGTATATTACTCTATCGTTCTCCTTCAGAACGATCACATCGAGAAATATTTCTTCATCATCAACTATAACTCTATTGTTTTCAACACAAACACTTTTCCACGTTATACCTATATCAAGTGTTGTTGTAAAACATCCTCTCTTTGACCATAAGAGATCTAAAAGATATTTTGTGAACCAATATCCTTTTACAGGTTTAAACTCATAGTGATTAAGCATTGTACTGCCCTGTTCTATGCTTGGTGAGTGATAGGGATATATCTTACTTCTTTTCCTTCTTTTCTTAGATCTGAATCTAATTTTCTGATTTCTTCGCTTGGTCCCTTAATTATGTATACTTCAACGCAATTATTATCTATATGACTATGAAGATAACCTTGTACAATGTCTTTGTATTTCTCTATGAGATTGACCGATTTCCCAATTTTTCCCGATGAGAAAGCAATTAGAACGCCTTTACAGATATGTGGCTCCATATAATGGAGATGTGCGTGGACATATGGTTTTAATGCGGCAACAACTATTCTTGATCTATCGCAGTTTAAACATTTTGAGAGCTCATCTAATTCTTCGGCAAGCTCGATAGGTATTGATACACCGAATCTTTTCTTCTTACTCATTTTCTTTTCCCTGCCAAGCTTATAATATAGAATAGTAAGAGTATTAAACCTGTAAGTCCTGATGGCGAAATGTTTAGCATTACTCCTAGATGCAAGCCTAGAAGAGCAGAAGTTATTGCTGAAATAATGCTGATATACAGTGCTTCGCGTGCACTCTTAGCCGAAATCACCGCTATACTTGAAGGAAGTAGTACGAGTATGTGTTCTAGAATATAGCCCACGATCCTTAGCATAGCAATAGATACTAGACCTAGAACTGTAAATACTATAGCATCATATACCTCTATTCTTAAGCCGCTAAGCATAGCGGATTCTCTATCTATACCTAATGATAATTGTTCACGATACGTAAGATATACTATGATAAACACAGTGATCGCTAAAATAGCTGAAAGAATTGCTTGTTCTATACTTGATAACAAGGGATCGCCCATTATTAAAGCTGTCAAGTCATATTCGACAGGAAAATACGTTAATACATAATATGCTGCTATTACACTTCCAGATGCTGTAAATCCTACAAATACTGCCGTTGCTATATCGCTATTGACTCCTTTGTAGATACTATATCCAACGATATAAACTAATGCAATCCCTATTATTATTGAGTAAACTAAGCTACTTCCAATCCCGAGTAATCGAGTAAGTGGGATAGATAAAGTAACAGCAAATAATGCAGCATGAGGCGTAGCACCTGCTAAGAAGTAAAGTTTTCTCATACTAACTAAGCTACTTAAACTCCCAAAAGCGATTGCTGCCGACAATATCACTGTTATCCATACTGGATTATACCTATTGCATAAAACTAATGCATAACTAACCAGCAACAATATAAGCAATACTAGTTGAACGCGCTTCATATTTTCCTCCCTCCTAGAATATATATTATTGATATGAACAGTGTGATCGCGAGAACAAGTAATACGAGATCAATATAAGAGAACTTATTCAAATACATATACCTACTACTAGTGTTTTCTTTAATATAATTTGTTTGATTAGTTGATTTTTCAATTAACCCATGTAATTGGTTAACAATATGTATTTCCTTATCCACGAAGGTAGCATTTACTACTGGTGATGGAACAAATATTATTGGTACGTTATATTTATTACATAGATCTAATAATTTCTTTGAAGCTGAGTTTACAACTGGGGATGTAATTATACATGCCCCTATTTGTTTTTCCTGTAAGTTCTTTTCAATAATGATTAAATCCTGTGGAGATGCTTGAACACCTTGTTCTTTGACTATAAGGTATTTTAAATGGATACCGAGCCATTCAACGGCATATTGGATAAATGGGAGATCTGCTACTGCGGTAATATTGGTTATCGAAGTATTTGTTAGTAATAATGCTTCTTCTTGGAAAACAGTATAGAGTTTTTCCCTATACTCATTCCTACATGAGGGATTAAGTTTTTCAAGTTTCTTCTCAACATAGCTTAAGAATTTCATGTAATTGAATGGATCATATATTGGCATGTGATAATTTGTTTTCTGAGTAACAGGATTATTGAATAAAGTTATTCCAGGTATTTTTGGGACTTCTATAAGAGTTCCTTTTATGACTCCTTTTTGATAGAGTTGTCTTATATTGATTTCGAAAGATGTGTGTCCCGTTGATATGATCAAATCTGCTTTGCTTAACAATAATATGTCCTCTGGTCTCAAAGAATATGTGTGAGGGTCTACGCCTTGGGGAACAAGTGATACTACTCTATCATTTGAACAAGTAATTAGTTTTATATCTTTTACCAAATTAGGAAATGTGGTAACTATTAATAGTCCATCGTTATTATTGTCTTGTATACTGTTAGATATTGTTGTGCCTAGAGGCGTTACAATAAATAAAACTACTAAAAATAAAGCAATTATTCTCAATGCATAATCACCGATAGGTCTTTTACCCTGCAATATACATGTATTAAATTGTGCACAGTAATATATTTTTAGTCTATAGAAGTGTGCATAAGGGAAGTCGTCATGAACATCGATGTTAGCGGAATAACAGTTGGTTACGGCAAAGAAATAATTTTGGAAAAACTCAGTTTCAGCTTCGAGGGACCCGGGTTAATACAAATTTTAGGACCAAATGGTGCTGGAAAATCAACTCTACTAAAAACTATTATTGGATTAATCAAACCAATTGATGGACACATAGTTATTAATAATGAAGATGTTACAGGGGATCCTAGAAGAGCTGGAAGATATATAGGATATGTTCCACAGGTAACTAGTATTCAGGAAACGTATTATCCAGTGACCTTAAAAGAACTTGTAGAGTGCTGTTATTTGTTAAAGAAGAAATGGCCTAGACTATATATTAGTAAGGATGAAGAGAAAATAATAAAAGATGCATTATTATTCGTTGGTTTACCGAGAAGCGTTTGGAATAAGTGTTTCTGGGACTTATCTGGAGGTCAGAAACAGAGAGGCTACATTGCTAGAGCACTAGTATCAAATCCAGATATACTATTGATGGATGAGCCCTTTTCAAACATTGATCCAAATGGCAAAATGGACTTAGCTGAAAGAATTAGTAGATTGTCTAAGAGGAAACTAATAATAGTTACGAGCCATGATCCAATGCTTCTTCTCAAATATACCAATAAGATACTTTTACTCAATAGACGAATATACATATATGGTGATCCACATGAAGTATTGAGTAAAGAAGTAGCCGAGAAAATATACGGAAAAGCCCTTATCGAAGTCAAAGAACACTTGCATATAATAGACTCACATTTCTAATGATATTCTTGATTATTTTATTTCACTTTTTCAGTAGCTTAAGACATAGACATTTCCAAATTTTCCAAGATCTATTTTATCTCCTGGTAATCCATCAACTGGTATTATTCTAGCAGATAATGGTTTTTGTTTTAACCTCCATACACTATATGTATCCAGAAGAAACTGTCTAAGATGATTCTGCTCTGCAGGCACAACGATCATGTCAGGGCCTACGACGCAAGTCGAAGTGTATAATAATAGATCTCTAGCTCTTATTTTCTGATATTTTCCAGCATCTATTAATAATGCATCTTCAGCATATGGTAGCATTACCTCATTATACCCTATGGCATAGCCTATTCTCTTAGTAAGTTCCTGGATCATATCATTTATGAGGTAGACTCCATAGTTAAAACCTGGTTTACCAAGCTCATAGCCAAGAGCTTCTATAAGAGCTACAACGCTTTTCTCCATCCATGGAGAAATACTATAATCTATACCAAAACGATATTTGCCAAGACCCAAATGCCTTATGTCATTTATTGTTTTTCTAAACATGTTCTCCAATTTCTCTATCGTATACGTTAATGACTCTGTTTCTTCCAATATGTTTTTTACAATGTTAGGATATAGAAATGAAAATCCTATACCAAGTTCCCCGCTACTGGTTGAGTCAGGGAAATACGGAGTTTCTAGAGGAGTATGGTGATACGATATTGATATTTGAGTAGCGTATACGGGGTTTTCTTCAGCTATTTTATGTATTAAGCGAGATATAGTGTAAGAATATTCTTGTGGATTTCGAGATATTCCGTAAATTGAGAAGTAGTATCCTCTGCTGACAATATCTAGGGCGAGATCATAATCTATATGAGTAATGTCTATTCCGCCTACTGAGAGCAAAACAGAATCGGGTATATCGATTCTGTCAAGAAGTCTTTTTATTAAAAGAACAGGGAGTCTAGGAAGGCTAATTCTTGTAGTGAATACATCATATCCTAATTCTTTAAGTTTCTTTTCCACTAGTAATAATATGCCTTGAGCCATTTTCAACGATTCTACTACTTCTTCGAGATCAAATGTTGTAGGCTTGTACGTAAACACTGTTACAGATCTTATTACGGGTTTGTGCAATAAAAATTCACCATATTTTATATTCAACAAAATCTGTATTTATATTATGATTTCTGTATGAGATTATATTTGAAATGTATCGATGATACATAAGTTTCAAGGATTACTAAGTTATTGGGTGGTCGATGTCTTGTTAATAAAAATAATTAGGGGAACAATATTCCTTCATGATACGTATATCTTTGCTAGCATATTTTCATCCTCAATAATAAAGGAAATACCATATATGTATTCACCCTTAACCATTACTTCTAAAAAGAATAGATTATACGCTATCGATATTTTGCTAAAAATGGTAAAAGAAGACACGGAGCTTTCAAAATTTCTGGATGAGAAATTCTATGAAAGAATCGACCGTTTGAAGAAGAACGAGACTCATCCATTAATAATTACTGAGTTTTTAAGAAATCTTAAAATTTCACCTAGGCTTGAATATTTGTTTAGATCATTTAGTAGAGAACTTGTTAAATGGCTTGAACAAAACAACTTATTATGGATCATTCCATACAAGAACATAATAGCTACTAGAGTATACAGAGAGAAAGACATAGGCGTCCTTGAGATAAGTTATTATTCATACTTATCTAATATGACACGGTTCTTCAGGATGAGATATGACGAAGAAATATATGAGTTAATCAACGAACTATGCTTATTCAATGGAAATAATAGGTGTTGATAATGTCAAGCTTATTTGAAACAGACTACACGAAGGGTAAATATAATGTAAATGATTTAGCTCTAATGTTTCGTAATATAAGGCATGGAAGCATCAGTATTCATGATGTTAAACATATAATCAGTACACCTGAGTTTTCTAAAAGACTTTTAGAGTTATCATTAAGGTATCCAAGAAAACTCTATGAACTATATAGATATAATATGGACTTAATTCAGAAATATCCGTTATTTATTAAATCATTCATCATTACAGCTATGGGTGCTGAAATAAGACTTAGTGATGAATTTATTCGAAATCTACTATTAAAAACTCTGATCTCACCACATCACTTCATATCGTTATATAATCCACTTGTCTTAACATATTCAGCATTAAATCATAGTACCTTATTTAAAACAACCATACTTAGCCCTTTAGTTGAAAAACTTGTTATTTATGAGGCTAATCCAAACACTTATAAGATCTTATTGTACAGGGATGTATTAATAGTAATAGGTATTCTTAGCTATTATACTGATATAATCCCTCTCCTATATCAAGAATTCGAGCATTCATGGATTATCGACTATATAGAGAACAAGAATGTCAAAATCTTAGATACTACGAAAATTAAAGTGCTTGAGTCGTATATTCGTGTTTTAAAAGGTTTAATGGAAACAATAAGGTATACAATATCTTCACTTGAAAAAATAGAGGATTTCGAGACACGTATAGAGGAGTGTCACAGCGAAAAGATCGTGTATGAAATCCTTAAATTATATATTGATCTAATTTGGAAAAGCTCAATTAAGAATTTAGAAGTATTGAAAAAATACTTGATCGGTTTAATAGGTTTAAGTTATGATGAACTGTTTTCTACGATTAAAACCATATTAAGTAAGATCTTGGTGGAATCAATTAATGGTGAAAAAGCAATATATAACCTATTAACATACCTATTAGAAACAGCTCTCTTCGACGAAACCATCTCGGAGACTATATCTGGGAGGAAATACTCGAATATTAATATTGAGGACTACGACGTGATCATAAAGTATATTGATGAAATAAATGAAGCAATAATAAGTCGCATGAAAGAACGATTTACTAATCCATTAATCAAGATAAATATTGATAAGGAACCTTATAGAACATTAGTGAAAAGGATAAAGGAGAGGATTAATCACAGGTATTTATCATGGATAGAAATAAACAAGTAATTAAATTAAAGATCTTGGGAAGACCATCATATAATAAATGGACTCTACATCAATGGGTTCTCGAAATAAAAGACATATTGGAAAATGAATATGGTATTCACTTAGAGATCGAAGTAGTCGATACTATTGATGAAGAACCAATACTCATGATCGAAGACAATATTGTATTAGAAGGTTTACCTGGAGAAGAAGGTTACTTGATCGAGATCATTAAACATAATCTAGACAAATTATTAGTAAAAGAAAAGAATAAAGCTAGAGAATAATTCTATCATCTCATGGTAACGGGGTTGTATTTTAATGATGAATAACATCAAATTAGTAGAAGGATATCCACTTTACTATAATGGAGTAATATACCTAGTAAAGGGGTATCAACATCCACAAGACAAAATCATAGCTTACCCCAGATATACGCTCTTAGAACATAGAAAATTATATAAATACGAGATGAACAAGCATGTCTCTTATGTTTACTGGGACTGTATAAAACAAATCGTCCCAGTCATTGACGGATCACATGCTTACTCGTTTTATACTTTTTTCAATAAACACATACCATATACTAGTCAAATGGTCAAAGAAGTAATATCTCGGCTTTTAGGGGTAAATGACTTATTTATTACTGGTTCTTCACTAGTTTTTTCAAAATATAATGATATTGATATTGTTATTCTTGGTGTAGACACCGAGTTAATTAATAGGGTTCAATCACTTATTTCGCGAAAAATTATTAGAAGAGCTCCGAAGTCTTGCCTGATAAGGGAATATCTGCTAAAACATAATAAGGATACAGATCTCATGACGTATTTGTATTTAAAAAAAGACACGATTAGTCATATTGTAGTTAATAAGATATATGTTAATATCAAGTATGTTTCGTATTCTAATGGGTTTAACCAATGTGTAGATCCTGTTGAAGATAGGAAATTGTTCAAGGGAAGAATACAAGTTATCGATTATATAAATAAGCATGTTTTGCCTACTAGATACATTGCACGAATAGGGAATAAGAAGATCTTAATGGAGACTTTTAGAGAAATGTACTCAGAGATTCCTTTAGGAGAATACTATGTTAAAGGATATATTGAGTATAGGAAAACTGGCGAAGTATTAGTCCCAGATCATGGTTACATATTCAAGTTATAATAATTTACTATTGGTCAGTGATCTTTTTTATCCCCCTGGTTATAAAATTAATAATGTATGAGTTCTCTTGGTGATAAAATGCTGGGTCTTATAGAGATCTTGTTGGTTGTTATTGTCGTTGTTATTGTAGTTGTTGTATTAGGATTAATCGGTCTAGCATACATTGCTGCTGCTAAATTGTTGAAGCCGCCTAGACGTATTTATAAATGGACTCCTAAAGACCTAGGCTATGATTTTGAGGAATTAATTATTAAGAGTAATGGAGTCGACCTCCATGGCTGGTTTATCGATAGGGGAAGTAATGTAACAATATTGGCTATTCATGGGTATACAAGTAGTAAATGGGACGAGACATATATGAAGCCAGTAATCAATATATTGGCTGAGAACGGTTTTAATGTAGCGGCTTTTGATTTTAGAGCCCATGGACGTAGTGGAGGCGAGATAACTACTCTCGGTTACTTGGAGACTCAGGACTATAAAAACATAATATCATGGTTAAAACAGAACAAACCCGAGAAAGCGGAGAAAATAGGATTAATAGGTTATTCTATGGGTGGTGCAGTAACTATAATGTTGACAGCATTGGATGATAGAATAGATTTTGCTATTGCTGATAGTCCTTATATTGACATTGTCTCTTCTGGTAAAAGATGGATCATGCGGATGAAGGGAATTATTAGAAGTATCTTGTTAGCTGTTTATCCTCTAATAGTGTTCTTTGCTGCCAAGAAAGCTGGTATTAACGTTGATGATTTAAAATTATACAAATATGCTGATAAAATTAAGAAGCCATTATTTATAATCGCAGGTAAAAACGATGATTTAGTCAGCATAGATGAGATCAAAAAATTCTATGAATTAGTCTCTAAACATAACGAGCATGTAGATATCTGGATAACAGATTCCCAGCACGTACGGGCTATACAAGATTATCCGAAAGAGTACGAGGAGAAAATAATAAGTTTCTATAAGAGGCGGCTATAATGAGTGAGAAGGTACGTGTCGGCCCTATTTTAATAACTCTGGCATTATTGGTTCTATCCTATTTTGCTGGAGACTATATGTTAGCAGCTGTAATAAGGCCTATGTGGGAAGAAGGCATTATACCTGGTGGAGTTGAGAACTGGAGAGTATATGCTGGCCTGCTTAAGACTATACCTGGTATTATTGGGTTAGCCCTGACATTTGCATGGGGTGTTCTTGCAGATAAACTTGGTAGACCAAGGTTATTGTTCATATTATCGCTTTTAATGGGATTATCACTAGCATTAGTGGGATTTGCTGTTAATTATATCTACCTACTATTAATTCTAATAATCTTCGGCATAGCCAAGATCGGGATAGGTCCTGTTATCTATGCCTTTATACCGGATGTGGTGCCGCCGGAGAAGAGAGGTGTTGGTTATGCAGCATACTATGCTCCAAGTGTTTTAGGATTTGTTGTTGGTATGATAATCGGAGGTATATTATTCTATTGGAGAACGGCATATCTGCTAGTAGGATCACTGATCATAGTATTTGGAGTGCCTTTATACTTGCTCTCAAAGGGAATAACGATAGGATATTCTGAAAAGGTAGTAGAGCATGTAAAGTATAGTTTGAAAGATGCATTGAAAGCAGGGCTAAACACTACTACATTAATCATGATAATTCAGATAATTCCGTGGGCTATACCATGGGGTTTCATAACATTGTATGCAGTAGATTATATTCAAACAAGATGGGGATTGAGTAAAGAGTTTGCAAGCGGAATACTTGCTATAGCGGCTCTTTCGATTGCATTGGGACATGTTATTGGGGGCAAATTAAGTGATAGCATGGTTAAGAAGGGTGATTATAGTGGTAGGGCTAAAGTGTCGATTATTGGTGTATCTATTGGTTTCTTGGGAATGTTTGGCATGTTTGTTTATCCATACCCGTATGGCTCTACGGAATTCTTGGCATTACTACCGCCAGTACTATTAGCACTTAGTGGATTGTTGTTTACAACCTTCGCTTATCCAAATATTAGTAGTGTTATAAGTGATTGTGTAAAACCAGAGTATAGAGGCACTATATTCGCGATCTATAATATTCTCAACACTAGTGGATGGGCGATAGGCCCGTTCCTTTATGGATTATTGGTAGAATATTTTATATCAAGTGGTATAGGTGAGAAGACAGCATTAATGTATTCTGCATTGATCCTAGAGTCTCTCTGGCTTATCAGTTTAGTATCATGGATAATAGTGATGAAAACATATCCAAGAGATAGAGTTGTATCCGAATAAAAGAACTTTTTATTTCTCTATTATACTACTAGGAGGTAATTCACCTACCTCCTCTAACCATTTCATTGCTCTTTTAATAGCTATTTTCCATCCGTGATAAAGTTTTTCTCTTTTCTCATAACTCCACTTTGGCTCATAAACTTTGTCTATTTTCCATAGACTTCTTAATTCTCTCGGGTCTTTCCATATCCCGGATCCTATACCTGCTGCAAAAGCTGCTCCAAGGCTGGTTGTTTCTATATTGGCTGGTCTTATTATTGGAATTCCTAAGATATTTGCTTGTAACTGCATTAGGTAACTATTTCTTGTTACTCCACCATCGACTCTTAGTTCTTTTATAGAGATCCCTGTTTCTTCTTGCATAGTTTCTATAATATCTCTTACCTGATAAGCTATTGATTCTAGAACAGCGTGTACAATGTGTTCTTTTCGAGTATATCTAGTTAATCCTATGATTAATCCCCTAGCTGAAACATCCCAATATGGCGCGAATAACCCACTGAATGCAGGGACGAAATAGATGCCGCCAGAACCTGCTGGATAAGCTTTTTTGGCTAATTCCTCTGTTTGCGAAGGTGATTTGATCAATTCTAAGTTTTCAATAAGCCATTGGATAGCTGCTCCGGCAATAGCTATAGAACCTTCTAATGCGTATACTGGCTTTTGTTTTTCAAAAACATATCCTATTGTAGTTAGTAATCCTTTCTTTGAATATTTTATTTCATCTCCAATATTTAGTAATATGAATGCACCAGTACCATAAGTTGATTTTACTTGTCCCTTGTTAAAGCATGTTTGACCAACAAGAGCTGCCTGTTGATCACCTAAGTCTCCATGAATGGGTATTTTTGTGCCGAGTATTTCGGGATTAGTGTATCCGTATGGTTTTCTTGTGCTTGAATAAACTATTTTTGGTAAAATATCTTCTGGTATGTTCAATATATCTAGTATTTCTCTAGACCATTTTAATTGCTTAATATCAAAGAGCATTGTACGTGATGCATTACTATAATCAATTACATGTGCTCCTCCCCTTTCTGGAGTGATGTTATCACGTGTTTTTTCAGTTAATTTCCAAATGATCCAAGTATCTATAGTGCCGAACAATAATCGTCTTTCCTCAAGACACTTCTTTGCCTCTGGAATATGTGTAATAATCCATTTGATCTTTGTAGCTGAGAAATATGTTGAAATAATAAGTCCTGTGATTTCATGAATTCTCTCATAGTGGCCTTTTTCAATTAGTTGTTTACATAAATAATCTGTTCTAGTATCTTGCCAAACTATGGCATTATACACTGGTTTACCTGTGTCTTTATCCCATAGGATTGTGGTTTCTCTCTGATTAGTTATACCTATTGATACTATATTGTTCTTATCTATACCTGTTACGCTTATTACCTCTTTGATCACAGTTATTGTATTGTTCCATATTTCTAAAGGATCGTGTTCTACCCATCCGGGTTTGGGATATATTTGTTTGTGTTTCTTGTACTTATACCCGATAATATTTGCTTCATTATCATAGACAACTGCACGTGTACCAGTTGTCCCTTGATCGATTACAAGAATGTATTCTTTCTTCAAACGGTCTCCACCAAGAAATATTGTTATTTTACCTGGGTATTAGAACTTGATCCTTCTATATCTTTTATGATAGTTGTAACATAGTTTAATAAATCATTAAATGTACTAGATCTCTTAAAAAAGTAATGATTACCATAATAGTAGTTTTTAAAGAATATATTTTATTGAATAATTTAAAATGTCTAATAGCATAATTATAATATGCAATAGTTAAAAACAAAATATAGGTGTAGATCATGTCCCAGGAAGTAAAAATTGTTCGTATAAGACTTGTTGGTAGAAGATGGAAAACAACATTCATAGAGGAGCTGGCAAAAACTATTAGAGAGTTCTTTAGCGAAGATGTCCGAGTAAGGCTAAATAGTTTCTTAACACCAGATACGAGATTCCCTATAACTGACTTTGACGTCTTCAAAGAAGCTCCCGAAACAGAGTTAGAGAAATTAAAGAAACAAGTTGAGGAATTGTTGGAGAAGCATGGTTATAGTGCTAGGAGATTATTAACTGTAAAAACAGTAATCACAAGAATGGTTCCTGAAGAGGGTCAGTAAATTAAAAAATTATTTTTTACTTAATAATTCTTCTACTGCCTCTTTAAATCTCTTAGCTCCCTCTATAATTGATTCCTTATTGGTTGCAAAACTGAATCTTACATAGTCTTTACCTGCTTTATCCGGAAAAGCTGTTCCTGGAAGAATTATTAAGTGGTGGTGATCTATTATATAATCTACGAACTGGTCAACGTTCATGTTTATTTCTTCTAGTAGTTTATCTATTCTTGGGAACAAGTAGTATGCTCCTTTGCTCCTCCATGCTTCTACTCCCCTTACTTTGCTTATCTCGTTATACAAGATGTTTCTCATCTCGGTGTATCTCTTGCTAAGTGCTTTAACCCATTCCCATGTCTCGGGGTCTTTGAGTGCTGTTATTGCTGCTTTTTGTGCAAAACTTACTGGGCATCCCCACATGCTGACAGCAAGTTTTGATAATATGTTTGCTACTTCTTTTCTGACTACTACGTATCCTAGACGCCATCCTGTCATAGAGAATGTTTTTGAGAAACCATTAGTGTATATTAAGTAGTCTCTCCAATCAGTATAGGAGATCAGGGATTTGAATTCTCCTTCATATACGAAGTTATCATATATTTCATCAGCTAGTATCATTATCTTGTGTTCTCTCGCGATCTCGAATAATTTATCTAGTTCTTTTGGTGTAAAGAGTGCCCCGCTCGGATTATGAGGATTGTTTATAACGATCATTTTTGATTTTGGCGTGATCGCTTCTTCTATCTTCTCTATGTCAAGTTCGAATCCTTTGTCTTTTCCCATAAATTTTAGAGGAACATATACTGGTTTAGCATTAAGGATCTTGGCTCCTTCAGGATAAGCTGGATAGCTTGGTTCTGGAACAATTATTTCATCTCCAGGTTCAAGATAAGCTGCTAATGCTAGAAATATTGCGCCCTTAGTTCCTGGTGTTACAACTACTTCTTCCCATTTAACGTCTGCACCATATCTTTCATTTAGGTAATCCGCTATTGCTTGCCTCAGATCCGGTATTCCAGCGGTTTCAGTATAAGCTGTAAACTTTTTTTCCTCTAACCAATAAACAGCAGAATCAATCACGTTTTCCGGAGTAGGTACATCTGGTTGTCCTATACTGAGATTAACTACTTTATATCCTTTTGCAGCGAGTTCTCTTCCTCGTGCAATAAATGCAAAACCGCCTTCGCCTTTGAGAAAGGGTATAATACTTCTGTATTTAAGGGTTGGAGAAGTCATTTACTTGCACCATGTATTCGTGGTAGTGGTTAGGTGACAATATTGTATTAAATAGTTTTAAAATATAAATGTTTACAAAAATATTCAACTGTCGATAATAATTGAGAGTTATTAAGAATTAAGTAGCAATTTTGTTTTGAATAATATGTTTAAGACAATTATAAGTGTAGCAATTGCTAGCGTATTATTTATACCTGCAATGTATTATGGTTACAAGCATCTTTTTATCATAGCAGTGTTTTTTCGACTGGCTACCCTTACCTACTAGTAGGATGAAGATCAGAGGTAATAGTGATCCTATTGACAAAAAAGCTGGTACATTGCATGGAGTCGTGACTATTATAGCATATATTATTGGTATTATATGGTTAGTAATTGATCGCATCGGCTTTATTGGTCTGGGCTATTTGCTCCTAGTCATATGGTTCCAAGCTGTCATGCTCGGCTCATACACCATTATTGTTAAGTTATTAATGATTAAAAATAGCTTTCAAAACCTTATTCTTCGAGAGCTTTTAGGATCTTTTCTACCATTGTTTTTAGCTCTTTAATATCATTTTCTAATTCATTGATCTTTGTCTCTATTTCTTTTAGTGATTTCATGTGTTCTGATTTGCTAATGAACGAGGTTGA
>JAGGVR010000135.1 GCA_021157925.1 Staphylothermus sp.
GAGATAAATAATGCGATATACCGTACTCTTGTAAAATTAATAAAGAAGCATCGGACAACACTAATTTTTACAAATACTAGGAGCGCTACTGAGAGAGTAGTTTATAAACTTAGGAAGCTTATGGAGAAAGAAAAAATCATAGATATTGATGAAATAGAAGCACATCACAGTAGTCTGAGCAGAGAGCTTAGACTAGAAATAGAAGAGAAACTAAAACAAGGAAAGCTAAGAGTAATAGTGAGTTCTACGAGTTTGGAACTAGGAATCGATATAGGTTATATAGATCTTGTTGTATTGCTAAGTAGTCCTAAAAGTGTATCTAGACTGCTTCAAAGAATAGGTAGAGCAGGGCATCACGTGAGACAGATTAGTAAGGGTAGAGTAATAGTTGTTGATCGTGACGATCTCGTAGAATGTACAGTGTTGGTTAAAGCTGCTTATGAACATAAGATCGACAAAGTACGAATACCCAAGAACCCTCTCGACGTACTTGCCCAACACATCGTAGGCTTATCTCTTGAGAAAAAATGGGATATTAGGGAAGCTTATAAACTAATACGTAGAAGTTATAGTTTTTATACTCTGGACTGGAACGACTACATAAACGTGTTACGGTATCTTTCTGGAAAATATGGTGATTATTTCGAACATGCTAGGGTCTATGCTAAGATATGGTTTGATGAAGAAGAGGGTGTTTTTGGAAGGAAGAGAACATCTAGAATGATATATTATCAAAACATAGGCGTAATACCGGATGAGAGTAAGGCACACGTATTTACAATTGATGGAAAGTACGTGGGGGACCTCGAAGAAGCATTTGTCGAGTACCTGGTACCAGGTGACTTGTTTGTATTAGGAGGAAGAGTCTATGAGTATGTCAGTAGTCATGGTTTCAGAGTTTTAGTGAGACCTGCTGATGGGCAAAGACCAACAGTTCCTAGTTGGTTTAGTGAAATGTTACCGCTAGCATATGATTCAGCACTTGAGGTTGGAAAATTTAGACGTATAATTGCTGAAAAGATTAGAAAGGAAAAGAAAGAGGATGTAATTAATTGGTTAAGAAAGGAATATAGGCTTCAAAAACATGTTGCTGAATCTATATATAGCTATGTTAAGGAACAATTATTGTTTACCAACGGCCTTATTCCCAGCGATAAGCTGATTTTAATCGAAATATTTGACGAACCTGGAAGACGAAACATTATTGTACATAGTCTATTTGGTAGGAGAGTTAATGCGGCACTTTCAAGAGCATATGCATATCTTATAGGCAAAACACTTAGTACTAACGTAAAAGTTACTATCACAGATAATGGTTTCATGCTAACGATTAGGGAGAAGAAATGGGTTGATTGGATCAGGTTATTTCGAGAACTTAGATCTGATAATATAGAAGATATTCTTAAAAAAGTGCTTAGAAGAACTGAAATGCTTAAGCGCAGATTCCGTCACTGTGCTGTTAGATCCTTCATGATTCTTAGAAGATACAGAGATAGAGAAAGAAGTGTTCATAGATTACAAATAAATGCAGAAGAACTATTAAAAGCAATAGAAGAGCTAGAAGATTTCCCTGTATTAAAAGAAACTTATAGAGAAATACTAGAAGACTACATGCATATTGAGGCTGCTAAAGAAGTTCTTGACAAGATAAGAACTGGCGAAATAGAGCTTAGACAAATAGGTCCTTTACCTATTCCAAGCCCATTCTCACACAATATAGTAGTACACGGATACAGTGACGTTGTATTAATGGAGGATATGAGGAAACTACTTATGAGATTACATGAGAAAGTTATGGAATATTTGTCTAAGAGAAATAATGGGTTTAAGAAAGAATACAGTTAGAATCTTATCCCCCCTCACTTTCTGTCTCTTCCTTCTTAATAGATAAAACGTTTTTCAATATATTGTCTGGAACACCAAATACTTCTCTCGCTATAATTGCTATATAATCGTCACTAGGAGTTGTTTTCGGAAAACTTATTCTCACTGCTAGTGCTCTCTTAAATGCTTCTTTGTACATTTTGTTCCTTATTTCTCCACGAGATATTGCCTCAGCTACTTTAAAGGCTATGAAGAATCTCACATAGTTCTTAACAGTCCTTTCTTCCTCAGGTATAGCCTCCACTACTTTCTTTAATATATTTGCGAATTCTTCCTCATTCATAAATCCTAGCAGAAGTCTCGTAAATGCTGTTCTCAACATCCTAGCAACAGTATTGCTATCTATTACTCTTGACGGAGATGTTTCTTTTAGTAGCGTTCGTGCTTCTTCATATTTTCCAGTCATAATCTTTTCAAGCACTTCTTCATATCTCTTCTCTAAATAGAATATTTTCTGGAATAGCTCGGGGTATTCATCGTCTATGCCTAAACCATATTTCCCGATTACGTATAGGCTAGCCATTTCTTTATCATATATATCTGGTGGGTTTGCTTTACCTTTTAATGGTACTAGTTTATTTCTCTCATAGGTTCTTCTTAGCATTTCAACAACTTTTTTTCTTGATAAAGAGTTTTGTTTCTTGATGATGTCTCCAAGAAGATTCACAAGGATTTGTATTCTTTTCTTGTAAGGATTCTTGTTATTGCTCATGTTCTTTCAGCCTCATTTCTTTATTATATTCTCTTAGGAGTATTCTTCGTAATGAAATCTCTAAGCCTCTTAAACCAGCATAGACTCTTACATTAAGCTTATATTTGTTAACAATAATTTTTACTTTTTTATTATCAATGCATAAGTATATTTCGTACTTGCTTTTTCTTTCCTTAATTCCTTCAATGTAAACATCAGTATATCTGTATCTAAGCTCTTTTAACACCCTGTCTAATATATTGATTAATCGAGGCAACGATAACATGGACAATCCCATTAAATGTATAAGAGTTGTTCACATAATTGATTTAGATTTAAGGAATTATATTATTATCAATGCTCTCAAGAGAATATTGTGTAAGAATTATATTATTATATGTAGATATGAAGAAAAGATACATAGTTACTGTAATATGATTATTGATGATTTTTCATCAATAATCGATGAAGAACCACTGATAACAATACCTTTACAAGCTATTAATTCACTTACGCCAAGGAATATCTAATTTTAGTAACCCAGTATTATTTGCTGCTTCAATTAACCATCCAGCAAGTATTTCTGCTAACTTCTTACATGCATCTTCTTTTGAAAGCTCTATTCCGAGGGCTCTTCTATAAGCTTCTTTAGCTAGATCACAATCAATTCTATTCAAGAAATACTTTGTTAATTCACTTATCAAGTCTTGTAACATAATCCTCCTATGCTTCTCTACGAGTTTTTTAACATACTTAAAATCATCTGGACGGAGAAGTGATGAATCAATATTTAAATGTTTTTCTTTTAACAATTTCCAATACTCGAATAAAGGCTTATAACTACCAACAATGGTTCCATCGCCAAAGAAGGGAACTTCGTTATTCTCCAATTTCTTTTAAAACCTCTTTGAGCTTTGTTAACAAATATTTTCTATACTCTTCTTTTTCTAAACTAGTATATAATCTCTTAACTGCTTCAACTATATCGTCTATCATTATAGTTATCAATCTCTCCTCCTCATAAGGAGCCATTATTTTAATTACTCTGTACATAGTTTCATCGCTGGGATGAGTTTTCCTTGATATATATTTTCTTATAGCAGTACTTGATACTCCCAGCTCTTCGGCAAGTTGTCTAATACTCCTAGTGGATAGCATTATATCAATAATCTTATACCTAGCGTCTTTGCTTAACCAATGTACTGGTAATTTATTTTCTATATTGTTTTCATTAACCAACTCTATCACTTCATAATAATTGTTTCTACATGTGGATTTATTTTATATGATTAACCCATTATATTTTGATAAAGTACTATTTGTTTAAACTAGGTAATAATGGATAAGTGGTGATAAGAGTGAGATATAAACACATTGTTTTTAATGGAACGATCCGTGTTGAAGAAAGAGAAGCCTTACCTCTAAGAAAGAACGAAGTTCTAGGAAAAACTCTAAGCATCTACATTGGTTCTCTCGAATCTTTAATCGTAAATGGGATTATTCCAGTTAATCCTCCAAAAATTCTTGGATCGTACGCTATACTAAGAATATTAGAAGACCAAGGCAATGAACCAAATTATTCCGGAAGATTAGTAATTACATACCCCTATGGAGAAAAGGGTTTCTTAGGAATACATATAGATGGGGTTTTGGGTACTTATGTGAGCTTGCCGAGAACATACATATATGGTGAAGTTAGTGATAAAAATCCATATAATACTCTCATACCACTAATTGATCACTGTATCTATTTAGCAGAAAAAGCGGGAGGTTCTACTCTTATTGTGGGGTGCAACATATATAGTTTTACGACATTTTATGCTTATACATTTATTCATAATACCTATCCCGACTTGTATTGTCCAGATAAGAACATATTTAGGAAGATAAAGTTTAAACCACTCAGAAATCTTTCTGAACTAAAAAGTTCTTATGACACGATCATATTAACGAGTCCGAAGCATAATATCATAGATAATGTATTAAGGAAATCTATGTTTAAACAACTGATTATTTCTAAGTTTTCGTTCTCAAAATATATTCCGTTGAACTATTTAGGAGAATTCCATGTGATACATACTCATCAAACCTCAAAAAACCCTGCTTTAAGAGAAAAAGTAATGAAGATACTTAAGAAGGCTATTAGAGTTGTTGAAATAGATGATGTTGAAAAAATAATGAGCTATTTTTCTCGTATAGGTTTAGGTGTTATCGTTAAGTTCTCTGCCTAGACCTTATTCATTTTTTATTAATTCAGCAATTCTCCTAATACCCTCTTCTATTAGATCTGGTGGTGGATAACTAAAACTCAGCCTCATACTGTTTTCTCCTGTACCATCTGTATGAAAGCTCTTACCCGGAACATATGCTACTTTGTATTTATCAATAGCTTTATAGAGTAGCTTGCCCGTATCAAATCCTTTCTTATTAACGTAGACAAATACGAAGAATCCTCCTACCGGTTCCGTGTACCAAACGTTTTCTGGGAAGTAGTCTTTAATAGCCTTAAGCATGGTATCTCTCTTTTTCTTGTAAAACGGAGATAATTTATGAGCATGTTGCGACACTAGGCCTGTTCTAATAGCTTCTGCTACTATGAATTGATTGAGTGTGGGTGTATGTAAATCCATATACTGTTTAATAAGCTCTAATTTTCTCGTAACTCCTGAAGGACATGCTAGCCACCCTATACGTAGACCGGGGGCAAGGATCTTGCTGATTGTGCTCATATATATTACACGGTCTTCTTCATCATATGCTTTGAGTGGTGTAATATCAACTGTTTCATC
>JAGGVR010000059.1 GCA_021157925.1 Staphylothermus sp.
GTCGTATAGAGGAAAAATTAGGAAAGTTGCATTTTGCAGACTAATAGGAGGAGAATGCATAGGTGCAGAATGTAAATTTGCCTCATGTAAATTGAATGCCTTGTTACCTGATGGACGCTGCGCTAAAGCATTAGAGAAAAAGACCAAGAAGACTACTGACGAAGACTTATTCAAAGAAATGAGAGAAATAGAAGACTATGACGTGGAAGACTTTCTTTAACTAGTTCCCCATCTAGGATACAACTCATTTTCTATACCGAGCAAATCTAGGATCTTACCAATTATGAAAAATATCAAATCGTCCACGGTCTTGGGTTTAATATAGAAAGCCGGCGATGCCGGAAAAATAATCGCCCCCTCTTCTGCTAAAATGCTTAAATTCTCTAAATCGATTCTCGAAATCGGAGTTTCTCTAAAAACTATTATTAATTTCCTCCTAATTCTCAACAGGGAAGATGCTACACGTAATAAGAGGTTATCTTGAATACCATGTGCTAGTTTAGCAACTGTATTCATAGATGAGGGAATAATAACCATATCAGCATCATATAAGTTAGAACTACTTGCTAGAAATGAATCAATATTTTCTTCACTAAACACCTTGCTAATACACTTGTTGTTTTCGAGATATCGTCTTAGATCAGTTATTCCAAGCTCATATCTAGCTATAAGCTCTGACGATCTAGTATAGATTACGTAAATTTCTTTATATCTACTTCTAAGCAATTCGCATTGATCTATTAGCTTTAAAGAATAAACGATTCCACTAGCACCGCTAATACCTATAATTATCTTCGTCATTGATAACACCTTAAGGATCAGCCCTGCGCGGGGTCATCACTAATCAGACCTTTCGAGCCTCACCATCTCCATTAATAAATGACCTTTATACTGGAATATAAAATAATGCTATGAAATAATCCGTGGTGGTTAAAACGTATACTAGATGGATTAATCCAAAGAAACTAGATGAACTACTCTTTGCACTCAGAGAAATAGGTATAGATGTCTGGAGACACTCATACAGTTATAGGTTAATATATAAGAATACAATAATCGCTAGTTTACACATATACCCAGGCTATAATGATATAACAATTAGAATTCTAGGCGTTAATAGGAAAACCGCTATGAGCATAATGGAATGTGTACTTATAAAGATAAGAGAAGTCTTACCTCATTATAAGATACATATTAAGACAATAGAGCCAAAAATAAAAATTGAGTAATTTATTCTATTTAATAAACCCATTAAATAACCCAGATAACCTATGTTAAGTATGTGGAGACCATTATGTCCTACATTGAAAGAATCCCTACTGGAATAAAGGAATTCGACAAACTAATACAAGGAGGAATACCAAAAGGATTCACAATAGCTGTCGTAGGAGAACCAGGTACTGGAAAAACAGTTTTCTGCATACACTTTATTGGAAACGGATTATTACTTGGTGATAAAGGTATTTATGTGACGACTGAAGAAAGCCGATCGAGCATTATTAAACAAGCATTAATGTTCGGGTATGACTTTAACTCAGCAATTAGTAAAGGAAATCTAATAATAATTGATGCACTCATGGAAGAAAGAGGAGATCCTTGGAGCTTAAGAGAACTAGAGGTTGAAGAGTTGATAAATAAGATCATAGAAGCTAAGAAAATGCTAGGTTATGGACATACAAGATTAGTTATAGATTCTATGAGTGCTTTCTGGCTAGATAAACCAGCTATGGCTAGAAAATATAGCTACATAATAAAAAGGAGACTAAATAAATGGGATTTAACAATAGTTCTAACAAGCCAATATGCTGTGACTACTAGTCTTGGCTTCGGTTTCGGCGTAGAACATGTAGCTGATGGAATAATCCGTTTCAAGAAATCAATAATTAATGGTAAGTTAAGAAGATTTCTTGTCATCGAAAAAATGAGGCAAACAGACCACGATAAAAAAGTATATGAGATAGACATAGTTGATAAGAGAGGATTGGTAATTGTAGGTCCATATAATATATCGCGAAGCGAATTCATGATGCCCGCATCAGTTATAAGAAAAATAATAGAATCTGAAATTAAGAAAGAACTAGAGTATTAATCCCTAGAACTAAATTACGATCTTAATATCGTAATCTAATTCCTCTACTCCGGGCTCATGAATTTCTGGATCCTTCCCAGTTAAGTGTTTAAAGAACTTACAAGCAATTTCATGGGCGTATTTATGAAGAGCTTTTATCGGTATATTGTATTCCTCTTTGATCGAGTCCCAGCTCCTACCCTGTAATGCTTTTGCTATTAGGATTATTTCTTCTATTTTGGACAATCTTATTCTTTTATCTTCTGGAAGAAGCCAATAGAGTTTAGCGAGTATATGCATTAAATCTGCGGCAGCTTCGAAGGTCATGGGCCCTACACAATATATCCATAAACGATCGAGCTGTACTGGTGTAAATACTGATTTTGTTAATTCATTTATAAGCGGTTCACCACATGATAGTAAGAGAGAAGCTACGCCTATTTCCATATCTTGATAATTAATGGGAAGTGCTTCAACAAGTTTTAGTTTGAATTCTTTGTTAGCGCTTACAACGTATCTATAAGTAGATTGATTAAGGGGTCTTATGACTAATAAGGTGTATTCTCCACTGACAGGATTTCTGTCAGGACTTATGTGGACAGGGAAAAATCCATTCTTTAACCAGAACTTTAGCAATTGTTCATTTACACCAAATCCTGCAGCTATCCAATCTAGTTTCTTCGATATAGCTTCCTCAACAACTTTTTCTAGTGCCCAACTACCGATTCCTCGTCCTTGTACATCAGGATGTGTAGCTATTCTTACGATACGCCATCCCATCATTTTGGCAAATTCTTTATATCTCAAATGTTTTAAGAATCTATCAGGTATTATATTGCCAGGTATTCTACCACCTTTAAGTAGTTCAATGGCTGTTTCATCATCTATTTTTCCTTCGTAGGCTATTTGTAGTGCACAAACAATTTTTCCGCTCTCAGTTTTTACAGCTCTAACAATATGGTGTGGAGCATCTGCAATCATTCCTAGATCATCTGGCTCATTTCTATAATGTGCTAACACATATATCCCGAATAATTGTCTTAATTCATTTTCTCCTTCCTTACTGAACAAGTACTCTGGATCATATTCTACATAGACAAGCCTCTTGCTCTTTATATTATCTAGGTCCTTCTCAGTCAATTCTGCTGGCTCGGCATCAAGGAGGAGTGTTTTGAACTGCCATTCCTCGATTGGATCATTAATAGAGTAACGTATTGGTTCGTTCATCTCATATTGTATAAGCATAGTATTCTTATCCTTCTTAATTCTTTGCAGAAACCTTACCGAGAAACCTCTACCTGCACCTTCATACCCATGTATTGTTGTTGAGAACACTATTCTACTATGGCTTTGCCATATTTTATGAAGCATTGGAACATGAATACCTGCAGCTTCATCTACTACTACAATATCTCCTCTGAGCTTTGGTATGTTTATAGGTTCCCAGTACTCAATACTGAACTTATCGCTTCTCAACTCAATTACGTATCCCTCTTTCTTAATTACATCATATTTGTACCCGAGAGAATCAAGTACTTTTCTTGCAAGACTCATCAATGACTGGACATTACTAGGACTAGGAGCTGTAACGAGTATTCTTGGACGCGGCTTTACTTTTCTGAGTAAATGTATTAATCCAACAGATCCTATACCAACAGCACAAGATTTACCTCTACCACGATCAGCAGTTATTACAATTACTCTTTTCTTTCCTTTCTTAGGTTTCTCGTAGAGTTGTTCCATTAACTTGATTACTTCCACTTGGTCTTGTGTAAGAGCATGTTCATAGATTTTCCTTGGAAACAATGATTTCTCGGGCATCCTTACTTTTCTTTCTACAGTTTTGATGCCCCTTTTGAGCTCATATCTTTTAATTACACGTTTATTCTGTGCATCATATATTCCTATACCTTCGAATTCTAAGAGCTTGTTCTTCACCCACGATATAAAAATATGACGAGGTTCAGGAAATTGTGGTATTGTTAATGTTCTCTTGAAAATAGTCATAAAATTATCCCATTCGTTCCAAGGAGGTACTAGAAAAACTATTAATCCGCCTCCTTCAACTATTCCTATAAGTCTTCCCAAGTCATTAGGCTTTAAGTCCTTGGTTAAATCCATGATTAGAAAAGAAAAAGTTGATCCTAAGTAGCGTTCGCTTCTTTCATATACACTATATGTAAATGAAGTATATTTCACATTGAGATTCTTATCAAATATTTCTTTCATTAAATTAGCATCATCAAATTCGTCATGATAAATATATAGACCACTATATTTACTTTTATCATATTTATGTCTCTGCTTTTCATAATAAGAAACAGCGCGTGCAGCAAGTAGTCCTAATAATACAGGATCATTACCAGATATAACCATTAAAGCCCTAATTTTGCCACGAACTAGATCCTGGGCTTTCTTGCCATAAAGTCTAAGGAAGCGCTGAAAAGATGAAGGAATACTGTATGTATTTGTATCCATAAAAACACCTCAGGTTAAATACTTTATTTACATATTTACATACGATAAGATATTCCAGTGAATTTCTTTAATTCCTTAGCCATTCTCTCATATCTCTCAATGTCTTCACGTGTTAGACTTGGTGGCACATGTTTTAGTGCTTCTAGAAAGTGACGCATTTCTACTGGTCTTACTTTGAATTCCTCCCGTAGCGCTAAAATGGCTGCTTCTCTACACACTGCTGCTATATCTGCTCCTGTATACCCTTCTGTGCGACGAGCAAGTTCTTCTAGATCTACGTCTGGTGCTAAAGGCATTTTCTTAGTATGCACCTTGAAGATCTCTATTCTAGCCTTATAATCAGGCGGTGGGACATATATTAATCTATCAAACCTGCCGGGTCTAAGAAGGGCTGGGTCTAGTATGTCGGGCCTATTAGTTGCCGCAATAACCACTACTTTGCGTAAGGGCTCTATACCGTCTAGTTCTGTTAGTAATTGATTCACTATTCTATCAGTTACACCGCTTGTATCGTGACGGAATCCTCTTGCAGGAGCAATAGAGTCTATTTCGTCAAAGAACACTACTGCTGGAGCTACTTGTCTCGCCCTTCTGAATATTTGTCTAATTGCTTTTTCTGATTCTCCTACCCATTTGCTTAGTATTTCTGGTCCTCGTACTGCTATGAAGTTAGCACCACTCTCAGTAGCAACCGCTTTAGCCAACAAAGTCTTACCAGTACCAGGAGGACCAA
>JAGGVR010000099.1 GCA_021157925.1 Staphylothermus sp.
CACCACGGATTATTTCATAGCATTATTTTATATTCCAGTATAAAGGTCATTTATTAATGGAGATGGTGAGGCTCGAAAGGTCTGATTAGTGATGACCCCGCGCAGGGCTGATCCTTTAAGGTGTTATCAATGACGAAGATAATTATAGGTATTAGCGGTGCTAGTGGAATCGTTTATTCTTTAAAGCTAATAGATCAATGCGAATTGCTTAGAAGTAGGTATAAAGAAATTTACGTAATCTATACTAGATCGTCGGAGCTTATAGCTAGATATGAGCTTGGAATAACTGATCTAAGACGATATCTCGAAACCAACAAGTGTATTAGCAAGGTGTTTAGTGAAGAAGATATTGATTCATTTCTAGCAAGTAGTTCTAACTTATATGATGCTGATATGGTTATTATTCCTTCATCTATGAATACAGTTGCTAAACTAGCACATGGTATTCAAGATAACCTCTTATTACGTGTAGCATCTTCCCTGTTGAGAATTAAGAGGAAATTAATAATAGTTTTTAGAGAAACTCCGATTTCGAGAATTGATTTAGAGAATTTAAGCATTTTGGCAAAAGAGGGGGCGATCATTTTTCCGGCATCACCGGCTTTCTATATTAAACCCAAGACTGTGGATGATTTGGTATTTTTCATAATCGGTAAGATCCTAGATTTGCTTGGTATAGAAAATGAGTTGTATTCTAGATGGGGAACTAGTTAAAGAAAATCTTCTACGTCGTAGTCTTCTATTTCTCTCATTTCTTTGAATAAGTCTTCGTCAGTGGTCTTCTTAGTTTTCTTCTCTAATGCTTTAGCGCAGCGTCCATCGGGTAACAAGGCATTCAATTTACATGAGGCAAATTTACATTCGGCACCTATACATTCTCCTCCTATTAGTCTGCAAAACGCGACTTTCCTAATTTTTCCTCTGTACGACTTATTCCCTACAACTAATGCTCTCCGAGTACATATAAAGAAGGGACAAAGTGGATTACATTTTTCACCTATAGGCATTGGAAACATTTTCTTCTGGAATGGTCTTTGTTGAAAGTAGCGATGAGGATGATCTCGTTGGAAGCGAGGATGAGGGTCTCTCTTGTTCATATAAATGAGCACCTCTTATCTTAGATTACTGGGTAGAGTTGTTGTCTTATTCAAACTATTTTCTCCACATGTCTCTATTCTTAATAGTTCTTCATAGGTCTTCTAGACCTTATATAAGTATAACAACTTATATACCTTCCTTAAGGTTTCCACCAATTTAAAACAACATATTTAATTGTGTTTTCGTCGACTATTGCTATAATAAGTTTTTTTCTTACAGAGTGAAGCAATCTACCCATGCGTACAATGTTTATTGGATCATAATACTCGTTTTCTAAATAGACTTGAACACCGTATGGTGCATGGTCTATTCCTGGACCAAATCTATATACTAAGTAATCGCAACCAAACTTTAACCCTCTCCTGACAACAAATCCTCTTTCTCTAAGATCTTTATAAACAGCATATAATTCGTTGAATCTATTAACAAGTTTCTTAGCGACCTTTCTTAATTCATCAATAGATACATTGGTATTACCAGCATATACTATTAACTTGTTTTTTTCTAGAAGATAAATAGCTTCTATTAATGAGAGCTCTAAGGGTGCATTAATGTTTTTACTTTTAGGTTTTTGTATTCCTAGAAAGGATCCGTAAAATCCTTCCCAGTATAATTTGTTTGCACATATAGGATCTGATACAATCACTCTATTATATAGGAGGAAGCCTATACAAGGCTCTTTATGATATATTACGTTATCAGTATTCTGTACAGTGCTAGATATCGTAGTTCTTCACCCATAGACTTTAGTAAATCTGCTGTATTCTCCATAAACTCTATAGCATCTTTTAAAACCATTAGTGGTACTATTTGGTTCTGGTACTTAGAGTATATTGTAAATGTTAATTCTCTGTATAATTCGTCGGCTTTATTTTCAAGTTTTGATAAGTCTCTTATAGAGATAAGGGCTTTCTTAGGATCCGTCTTTAACCTGGTTAATCCATCATATATACTCCTATATTCTGATACTATTGTTGTAGCTAATTCCTTGAGCATATTGTATATCTCGTTGTCGGCGTGATATCCTTTTCTTCTAAACAAGCTTAGTCTATAAGTAGCTCCGTCTAGTAACTGTATGAATTTCTCTATTCCATTTGCAAGCGCTATATAGTTTTGTCTATTCCTTAGTGTATCGCCTAATCTGATCAGATACTCCATAAACATTATTCTGTTTTCTTCTATTCTTGTCTTTGGGACATGTATTTTATTATATATTTTCTCAAAATCTTTATCTTCTTGCAGCCCCTCAACTACCTCTACAAATACTTTTACGATTTCATCCGATTGTCTTAGCAAGTTGACAAGATTTTCATGAATATGCATTTCTGCTAGGGTATCATTACTGTATTCGGCCATGTATTCTCCCTCGTATTCTATTTATGATAAGTTCGAGGTATATAAGGGATACCAGTGCAATGCATAATTGATTTTTAAGAGGATTAAACCTTAGTTAATTAAAATGAAGGTTGGTCGCTATACGGGTTTTGTGTTATGAGATTTATTGTGATAGATGCATTGGCAAGAGCTGGTGGAGAACGATATAGTACATATGATGTAGTAGGTGCTGGGCCACGCATTGTGGCTGGAATACTCTACAAGAAAGGGTTTAAAGTAGATCTCAAAACATATGAAGTAGTACTAGATGAGCCTTCTATTCTAAAAAAGTATGATTATATCCTAATATCGGCAATGTCTCAAGACAAGGGTGCTTTAAAACGAATTATAAAATTAGCTAAAAAGAATAATCCCGAAAGCAAAATCGTTGTGGGGGGCCCCATTAGTTTTGAATACGAGAATATTTTAAGAGAAAATGACAAAATTGACTATATTATTGTTGGTGAAGCTGAAATACCTTTAACAAGATTTCTCGAAGAAATAAGTAGTAGTAATCCTAGAATTGAAAAAGTACCTTCAATAGCTTTTAGGAACGGTAATGATATAGTTTTAACTTCTTTCCCTGTGCATACTCCTCGCAAAATACTGTCTCTAATCAAGCCTTGGGTTTTCATAGAAAATTCTTATCCAAATCATAAAATCTATAGATACTATGTAGAAGTAGTTAGAGGTTGTAGTAACTTCTATAGACCACTACTTTCTGATGATAAATATAAATGTATTAAATGTATGGTTTGCAGAAATGCGCCATTGAAGCATAGATTAAAGTGTCCAGCCAACATACCACCAGGTTGTGGGTTCTGCAGTGTCCCCAACTTATTTGGTCCAGCTAGGACAAGATCACCAAATAGCATCGTAGAAGAGATTAATGATTTAATCAAACATGGTGCGCGAAGAATAGTTCTGAGTGCTCCGGATTTCCTCGACTATGGTAGGGATTTATTAGTTTTGCCAAATCCATTAACTGATCCATGTGAACCAGCGCCTAATATGGAGTATATACAAGAACTATTTGAAGCAATTAATGATTTAAGGCTTAAATATAATAATGTCGTCATTATGATTGAGAATATTAAGGCATGTCTAGTCAATGAGGAAGTTGCGAAACTTTTAGGGAAATATTTATCTGGTACAACTATTCATATAGGTCTAGAAACTGGTGATTATAACTATAACCTAAATGTTTTAGGAAAACCAATTGGATTAAAAGATGTTGTTAAAGCAGTAAAATTGTTGAAGAAAAACGGGTTACGCCCATATATTTATCTAATGTATGGTCTTCCATATATGAGTAAGAAAACTTATTTGAAAACTATTAAAAGTATTAAGATATTATCAAGACTTGGCGTTGAAAAGATCACATTGTATAAGTTCACACCTCTTCCAAATACTGCGTTTGGACACATTACTCCTGAGATAGAAAATCATAAGGAATTAATTAATAAGTTAAAGTATTTGGTTAATAAATTCAATTATAATTATAAGAAAAAATTTTTGCTTGGAAAAAGAATTATAGTGTTCTTATTGTTTTCTAAGGGGAAATACTACGGTTACCCCCTTTATCATGGACCAACTGTTTTTGTTAAAGGTATCAAGAGTCCATATTTTAGTGGTTGTTTAGCAGAAGTTGAAATTTATGATGTGGCGGCAAGGTTTGTTTGGGGAAGATTCATTAGGATCGTTGAATGCTAGTGTTGATTATACTGTTTTTAAGTTCTTTGAACTCATTTATGGTCTTGCTTATTATTTCAACGGCATGCCCGTTTCCTCTTTTTTGCAAAATATTTAGTGCATCGGTTAATAGATCTATAATATAGGGTATGCTAACCATTTCCAGGTATAGGTTGTATGTTTTTATATATTTCAAAGTATTGGCATCAATATTTTCTAACTTCGTGTTTTTATATACATTCATGAGTGTTTTTGTTTTATTCTTGATTTTTTCTATTCTCTTGAACATGTTGAATAGCGTTGTTTCGTCTTTGCTTACGAGGTTTTTTGTAGTTTTAAGAAATTCTATTAATTCTTCATACTCGTTAATTAAGTCTCTTAAATTAGCAAGATATTCATATACTTGGTTATACGTCATTTTTCAAATACCTCATAATACGGGATAGAATAGGATTAATGTTTTCGAAGAGTAGCTATACTGTTATCAGCTACTCCTTTTTCCTTTAGCTCTTCGGGATAACAGTATACTACATTTGTATTAGTTTCTTCGATTATTGTTGCTTTAAATAAGAATTTCTTCTTTCCTGCGACGACAATTTCTATTGTATCTCCCTCTTTTATATTCAACAAGTTTGCTAAATCTTTTGGGACTTTTGCAGTGTTTTCAGGAAGGGATTCATCGTATTTTATCCTTATTCTTTTTTCTTTGAGATACTTTTGTTTTCTCCTAAGTTCTGAAGCCGGAGGAATTATGGATACAAGTCTTTTGATATCTACTTTTTTTGGTTGTTCTTGTGTCTGGCTTTTTTGGTCTGTAGGTTGACTCATATTGAATATACACCTTTAGTTGTTAATTATATAATACTGTTTTAGATGTGTTTTTAATTTCCATATAATAAATCGTATTATAATAGGTTATTAAGCATTCTTTGTTTTAAGTTTTAACTAATTATGCTTTTTATCTAAAATATTGAGATATTTCTTCAATTATTTTATCTATATGTATTCTTTTTTGTTTTCTAGTATCTCTATGTCTGATTGTAACTGTATTATCTTCTATTGATTGATAATCAACCGTGATTGCTAGGGGTATTCCTATTTCGTCTGCTCTAACATATCTTTTACCAATGCTTCCCTCTTCGTCATAATATACAGTGATCCTATTAGAGATTAGGATTTCTCTTATTTTTCTGGCTAGGTTCACCATTTTTACGTGTTCGGGTCTCGTTCCTGATACTAGTGGAAAAACAGCAGCCATGTATGGCGCTATTCTATATGGTAATCTTAACACTATTTTTTGATCATTAGTTATATGTAGGCTGTTCTCTAATAATACATAGAAAATTCTTTCTAATCCAAAAGAAGGTTCTACAACGTGTGGTATGATCTTTTCTCCGTGTACTAATACTTCTTCTTCTTTTATATAAAACGCTGTTCTAGGTATCTTTACATCTAGTACGTCTATGTATCCTTTACTTTCGAGTTCTAAGAGTAGGGATTCTTTATCCATTTCTGATAATGCTTTCATTATTAATGGAAACTTTTCTCCGGCTAATTCTCTTATTTTCGTAGGATTTGGTGCTATTTTCTTCTTCTTCACCTTCTTTGGTTTTTTATACTTCTTAAAGAATGTCAGATCTGCTTTTGAGTACTTGATATGTCTTCTTAAATCATATGTTGTTCTATAACTATAACCTGCTACTTCGATCCATCCATATTTTTCTGTCAATACTTCTTGGTCGAATGTTTGTTCCGAATAATGGGCTTTTTCCTCGGGCAGTTTTTCATCAAATCTGATCTTATTTGGCGGTATTCCTATTTTTCTTAAAAATATGTTTCCAATAGCCATCCAGTAAGCCATCCATGGGTTTGCGACTATATTTTCCTCGATCAAATCGATCGTGGTGTATGTTTGTGTATCTTCTTTTCCTTCTAACTTAGTTTTTGCTGTTAAAATGTTAAGTTTTTCATTTCTTAATTCGTTTCTCTTTTTTAGTATATTAAGAACTTCTTCATATGATTTTTCTGGGTCAAAGAAGAATTCTAGCTCCATTATGGTGAATTCTCTTAATCTGAGAAGTCCTTGTCTAGGGGATATCTCGTTTCTTCCAACCCTACCTATTTGTGCAATTCCGAGTGGAAGCTTATTTCTAGCAATATTAAGTATGTTCTTAAAATTAGTAAACATTCCTTGAGCGGTTTCTGGTCTTAAATAAGCTTTAGAGCCCTTATATGGGCCTATTTCTGTCTTGAATAAGAGGAGAGCTGGTTTTGGCTTTGTTAGTTCTCCACCACATTCTGGGCATTTAATGTTATGTTCTTGAATTATCTTCCATAGTTCATCCATGGATAATCCTTCTACTTTTTTACCAATGGTTTCTTCGATTAAATGATCTGCTCTATATACTCTTCCACAAGATTTACACTCTGTGATAGGATCTGTGAAATGATCTTCGTGACCACTTGCTTTTAACACTATTCTTGGCGTAATTATGGGTGTTTCTATTTCTACAACATTTACATCTACATTATGTATCAGATAATATCTCCATTCATTCATAATATTGTTTTTAATAGATAACCCGATTGGGCCAAAATCATAAAATCCTGCTACTCCACCATATATTTCATATGCTGGCCAAAATATTCCTCTACGTTTTGCTAGCTCGACTAATATTTCATATTTAGACTTATTTCTCTCCACTATTATGCACCATTCAAAATAAATTATGCCTAGAAACTTATTATTATCATAAACTCGTATCCTTATTAATAAAATTTATATTTAGATCATAGTGTTTACTTGTTTAAAGAAGAGTTAACGTGGTGGTTCGAAATAGTTACTTGGAAGCACTTATTATGTAATACAAAGGTTTTTGGATGCTGTAATGATGAGAGATCAGATTATTTAATAATTGGTTTACCGCTTGAGATTTCAACGACTTATAAGACTGGTACAAGATTCGCTCCCAATAGGATAAGAGAAGCCTCATGTAATATTGAGTGCTTTTCATTACAAACATGGACTTCTCTAGAAAATATTTGTTTTAATGATCTAGGAGATGTGGTTTTTTCACCAGGCGATATAACTAGTTCTTTAAATAGTATAGAATTAGTTGTTAAAGGGATTCTCGAGGAATATCCTAATAAACAGTATTTCTTTATAGGGGGTGAGCATTTAATAACGTATCCTATAGTCAAGACTTTCACTAACTATGAAAACATTGATGTATTGGTAGTATTTGATGCTCATACTGATCTTAGATATGAATATCTGGGATCAAGGATTAATCATGCTACAGTTTTTAGACGTCTACTCGAAGAATTATCTCTTAATATATTATACATAGGTTCTAGAGCATTATCGTTGGACGAACTAAGCTTTATTGATGAACATAGAGATGTTATAAAACTCATTGATCCCTATACACTATATTCTGCGGAAGAGAATTTGTCAAGTATTATAAGGAGCTACATAAGTGGAAAGAAGATATATCTATCAATAGATATGGATGTATTTGATCCTGGATATGCTCCTGGAGTGTCTAATCCAGAGCCTTTAGGTATTGATCCATTTATATTCTTGAGGTCTGTGAAATGCGTAATGGAATCAGCTAGTAGAATAATAGGTATTGATATTGTAGAAGTAAATCCATTAATGGATGTAAATGATATAACTTCTCTCTTAGCATCTAAAATAATATTTGAAATAATAGCTTTAATTAGTAGAAAGCACGGCACAATATAGTAAATTGTGTTTTATTATATAGCTTTGACTAATCTATAACTCCTAGCAACTTTATACACTATCTCATATCCACAATACGGACAACGTACTCTTTGTTTACCATAAATAAGCATTTCTTCGGCATCAAATTCCTTTCCGCAATAACCACACTTATATTTAACCATGATTAGCACCCTGAAACCCAAAATATGTATACTGGGATATAAATTTTTATAAATCTCTCTTGGAAAAGAATAATGTATAGTTGTAAATTAAAAAGGTATTATGGTTGGAAAAAGATATGGAAGAGGACTTTTCATCAATATATGGGGGATTACCTCCAGAATTAGTTGAACAACTAGAAAGAGAACAGGTTGTTATAAAAATAAAACTTGATCGCAGGAAATTCGGTAAAGAAGTAACTGTTATTGAAGGACTTAGCGGTGGTAAAGATGAATTAAAGAAACTAGCTAAAAAACTTAAATCAAAACTAGCAACTGGTGGAACAGTAAAGGAAGGTAGGATAGAACTACAAGGTGATCACAGACATCGCGTTAAGGAAATACTGATAAATGAACTAGGATATCCTCCAGAAAACATAATGATAATAGATTAGCGCTTTTTCAATAAAAAATAAATAATAAGTAAAATTTTATTGAGATGGAAGTTCGATCCCGAGTTCTTTAGCCAGTTCCTTGTACCTATTTCTTACAGTTACTTCGGTTACTCCAGCTACATGTGCTATTTCTTTCTGTGTTCTTCTTTCCCCAGATAAGAGTGCTGCTATATATACGGCTGCAGCCGCTAAACCTGCTGGATCTTTTCCAGCAGTTACTCCTTTTTCTCTAGCTTTATGGAGTATTTCTGCGGCTTTCTTCATTACAGCTCCGCTTAATCCAAGAGCATGTGCTATTCTTGGTATAAAGTCTATCGGATCGCTTGTTTGTACCTTAATGTCTAATTCTTTGAGTAGTAACCTATAGCATCTTGCTATATCTTTTCTGCTACTCTTTGTATGTCTTGCTATTTCATCAAGTGTTCTTGGAACTTTTAATTCTCTACATGCAGCGTAAATAGCTGCAGCTATAACGCTTTCGATGCTTCTTCCTCTGACAAGTCCTTTTTCAACCGCTCTTCTGTATATCCTTGCAGCTTCTTCTTTAACGTTTCTTGGAAGATGTAATAGATCAGATAATCTATCTAACTCATTCATTGCTTGTGCTAAGTTTCTTTCGATACTGCTCTGAATTCGTGATCTAGCTTGCCATCTTCTTAGTTTTTGTATTTCGAGTCTGCGTCTAGGTTCTAATCTTTTACCCGTAGCGTCTTTGTTGGAGTAATCTATAGCTGTGGCGAATCCTCTGTCGTGAACCGTACTTGTGAGTGGACCGCCTATTCTACTCCTCCTTTCTCTTTCTTCTGGGGTGAAAGCTCTCCATTCAGGTCTTTCATCAATAACTCTTTCTTCGATCACTTCTCCTGTCAATAAGCAAATGTATTCGCCACGCTCTGGATCGTATATTATTTGGTCCTCGGGGCATTGTTGTTTTTCTTTTTCAGAAGCATTATCTAAATACACGGTGAATCACCCAAAAATTGGATAGCTATTTTTTACTTGATTAGAACCCTTAAAAATTTTTCCATAAATGTTTTATTTGCATTTTAAAAGTGGAATATATTCTTTACTAGTATATATTTTTAAAAGTTACGACTTCTAAGTTGTAGCTCAAAAGATTTAAACCCATTATATTCTATATCAATTAACAGGATAGCAGACTCTAAATAGCCGGGTCGTCTAGCGGCCAAGGATGCGGGGCTTTGGACAGCGGGCTAACCCGCTGGAAGAACCCCCGTGACCGGGGTTCGAATCCCCGCCCGGCTACCATTCTATTATTACAAATATCCTATATTCAGGTGCCAGGTATTGGGAGCAGAACTAGTTTATCAAAAAGATTCTTATCTAAGAGAAATCTATGCGAAAGTTACTGATGTAGATAAAAATGTTGTTTATTTTGATAAAACTATTTTTCATCCACGAAGTGGTGGGATAGATCATGATACTGGATGGATCATAGCGGGAGATAGCAAGTGGAGTGTTGTAAGAGTTGTTATTGATAAAGAAAAGAATGATGTTGCACATGTTCTTGATAATGAGCCTAGACTAGAACCCGGAGATCATGTTAAACAAGTAATAGATTGGGATAGAAGATATAGGCTCATGAGACTCCATACAGCAGCCCATATCATCTCGGCTCTTATGTATGAGAAATATAAGGTCCTTATTACTGGTGGTAATATTTCCTACAAATATGCATATGATGATTACAGCTTGGATGTCATGGACAAAAAAATATTTTATGATGTTGTAGAAGAAGCAAATAAAATCGTTAAGAAAGGTATTGAAGTAAAAATATACTGGTTACCTAGAGAAGAAGCCCTAAAAATACCTGGAATAGTGAAATTAGCTCATAAAATGCCACCTGATCTTAAGTATCTAAGGATAGTTGAAATCCCCGGCATAGATATTCAGGCGGATGGAGGGCCTCATGTGAAGAATACTATGGAGATAGGAGAGATAGTTATTCTCAAAATCGTTAATAAGGGTAAAAGAAGAAAAAGACTGTATTATACCGTAAAGCCTTGATCTAGTCATGTTTTAACATGTTTTCTCGTTGTATGCGAGGGCTCTCTATGTGGAAGCATCCATTTATAAATAATCATTAATACAATGGCCATAATTAATTAATGATGCTAGCGAAGACAGTATTAGATCATTTTTTGTGCCAAGTACTACTGATACTATTATCTCTCTTATGGCAATTACAAAACCCATTTCAACTATTCCTACAAGATACATTTCTGGTCTTCTCCTACCAACAATTACGCTTCTCATTATTTCTGCGAAAATTATTAACATGAAAATATCATTTATTGTGATTTATAGTTCGGCTATAGTTGTTTGTTCATAACTCCATATATGGCTTAGATCTCGTGCAATAATTACTGTTGCAAAAAAGAGAACAGTCATTGGGGCGGTAATTATAATATCAACTATTAAGATCAATAATCTACCGTATTCGATCAAATAATGTACTATTCTGTTAAGTAAAAGCAGCACCTAAAATTATACTGCTATTTGAAAATTATCAGTAATATATTTGTTTTAGCCCAAGACTAGAACCTTAAAGTATTATTACGTAATTAAGTTTATATACATGTTCTTTCTTTTGTTTTTCTACTAACTTACATCAGCAGATCTCATTTACACTTATTGGTACTTGGATTGATAAATTCTGTTATTGTTTCCTTCATAAATAGATACTAAATACTAATTACTATTTATAGTGATAGAGAAGTTTTGTCTAAAATGTAGGTAGGGGTATTTAGAGAACTCCTCATAAATGAACTGTTAGAAGTTTAAATTATAAAAATAATTACATTAACTAAGATAATAGTATAAGATCGTATAAAACATGTAATGTACTTCTTTAAACATCATGCGTACGGAATTTACATAAAGGTACGTTGTTTAGCTACGTTAAATATTAAGAAATTAAAGAAAGCATGCAAAGAAGAGAGCTAAACCACACATTACACATAATATGTGTTTTTAAGCACAGTGAAACATATTAGTGATGTATAGAAATTATCCGTGTCAGAAGTAAATGCAAGTTTTAGGGAATGCTCATGTGATTAATATCGCTTATACTTGAATGTTTTTCTCATGCACTCCTTATTTTCAAAATTATTTCTGAAAACACTCCTTGTCACAGACTCGACAACTAATGTTTAAAAATATCATAAAATAAATTATATGGATTACATGTCGCCCTTTAATAGGATCCGGAGGCTCATGGGCCATCCAATAAACTATAGTACATGAGCATAACGATTATAGTTGTGAGGAGATTATGAATATGTTCAGCTTTCAGTAAATATAAGCTACTAACATCTTATTTATATTATGAAGTTTATATATAAAAAAGGAGTTGTGTGTAGAGCTTTATTCTTCTACTGTGTAGTTGGGTACGATTGGTGGTAGTTTGGCTTTCTTGGCGTAGTATTCGTTTATTATTCTGTGTAGTATTATCAATAACACTATTCCTATGGGTAGTAGTATGATTGGTGTCGTTATTCCTATGGCGTATAGGAGGTATAGTATTATTCCTATACTTGCTGCTAGAACAGCGTAGGGTATTTGTGTTGTTACGTGGTCTATGTGGTCTGCTCCGCTGTACATTGATGACATGATTGTTGTGTCGCTTATTGGGCTGCAGTGGTCTCCGAAGATTCCTCCTGAGAATACTGCTGCTATTGATGCATATGTTATGAGGTAAGCCGTATCGGCTGATCCGGGGTATTGTATGAGTGCTAGTTTCCAAGCCATAGGTATGGCTAGAGGCATCATTATACCGAATGTTCCCCAACTAGTACCAGTTGTGAATGATATAAACATTGCTGTCAAAA
>JAGGVR010000089.1 GCA_021157925.1 Staphylothermus sp.
AATATATCTTACTTAAGTTCTTTCACTATTTTTCTTCCAGCTATAAAACCTATTACTAGGTATAACTGTATATATTCTATTCTACCTAGAAGCATTAAAGTCATTATGGTTAACTTAACGCCTAATGGAGAAGCTGGGCCGATAACGCCTGCGCTTAAACCAACACAGCCAGCGGCTGATGTTGCTTCAAATAATGTATCAACAAATGAGTATCCATATACTGTCATAAACGTAGCCCCAGCAAATATTGCTAAAACATGGATAAGTGCAAACAGCAATGCTTGTGAAACCTCGTTTTCATCAATAAAACTTCCATCAATGCGCATAGCTTTCTCTGCCTTACCTCCTATTAATGTCGTTACTGCTGAATGTTTTAATTTCTTACATATTATTAATAACCTAAAGCTCTTAATACCGCCTGCTGTTGAAAAAACCATTCCTCCGAAATACATTGAAGCTATAAGTATTAGTTTAGTAGTAGTAGATAACTTGCTTATATCACCAATACTAAATCCAGTCGTAGTCATCGCAGATACGAGATTAAATGTCCCAGCTATAACAGCATAAGAATAATTTGCTCTATCAATAAATATGTATGACAGAATGGTTAACATGATCAAAATTAACATACTATATAAGTATGTCCTAAACTCTTCACTTCGCCATACACTGCCTAAGTCGCCTCTCAATAGTTTATCTAATAAGACAAAATTCATACCACCTAGAAACATGAAAATCAAGACAGGTATGTATGTGAGAGGCGCTCTATTGAAGATAACTTGATAACCAGCATCATATGTTGACATACCACCAGTGGCTACAGTGGTTAATACGTGGTTAAACGCCTCATAAAAATTCATTCCGGAATAAACATATGCTATGATCCCTGCAACTGTAAGAATTAAATATATTCTAATGAGTCTTCTAGCTGTCATATAGAAGGACGCATCTATTTTAATAGGACGCTCTATACCATAAGCTGACGCACCCAACTTGTAAAAATATGGGAACAAAACCATTGCAAAGACAACAACACCTAATTCACCTGTCCACTGCATAATACTACGCCAAGTAATTATTGAGGGCTTCATATAATCTATACCTGTAAGAACAGTGAAGCCAGTACCAGTAAATCCAGAAATAGACTCGAACCATGCATCCACAAAGCTTATATTCAAACTAGTCATTAGCGGAATAGATGCCTCAAATGATATAAGAGGCCATGCTATACTTGTCGTTACAATGCCTTCCAATAAACCGATCTCTTGAGCCTCGAGTCTTTGTAAATAATATCCTACAATAAGCAATATTATTGATGTCAAAAGAAAACTCAGAGTAATCGGTTTAAACGTTAATACATCAATAAAAGGAACACTTAACATTAATAAACCAACAACGATTTCAAGTGAACCAATTACTTTAAGCACGCCTTTCCAATTCAATCTTGGCACCATGCACAGAATCAGTCTATAGCCCGTTCATCACTATTCAGACCCGTGACATTCCTACATCATTTCTCTTCAAAATATTATAGCCATAAAATCTACTTCATAACTAGTATAATTACTTATCTTTAATAAAAATAAAAGTTAAAAATAAAAGAACAGCGGGCCCGCGGGGATTCGAACCCCGGGTCTCCGGCTGTCCCCGCTTCTTGGCCTAGAAGGCCGGCGCCCTATCCAGGCTAGGCCACGGGCCCTTTTCCGAATTTATGGTTATTTTATTGTGGGTTATAGATTTTATGTTTTAACACATATGGTCCTTTCTAGGACTTTAACAATTTCCTCTGTACCTATTAGTTTATCTAACGCACGTATATATACATGATCAGGTTTTCCACCGCCTCTAATCCTATATTGTTTTAACAAATCTAGCGTTTTCCTTAAATCAATCCCTTTATCCTTTGAAAGCCTCGGATTACATGCTAGTTCGATAAGCTTTCTTCTCGTATCAATAAGTACTACA
Source organism: Staphylothermus sp. (assembly GCA_021157925.1). Lineage (GTDB taxonomy): Archaea > Thermoproteota > Thermoprotei_A > Sulfolobales > Desulfurococcaceae > JAGHDU01. Next base: position 1,966 of record JAGGVR010000089.1, read on the forward strand.
ATGTTTTCTTTTTTCAAAGCAAGATCTTCTAATATAGACTTATATAATTGTTCATCCTCAATTATTTTCTCCACTACAATAATGTTTAAATCACATATTATATACATTCGTTTAAGCGCTTCATCAACGAATTTCTTTTTCAAAAGACGCCTATAGATCTTCAATAAATCTTTGTTTTTATCAAATTGTTCCTTAAGTTTCGAAACAATCGTAACTAAATCTCCATGTTCCTGTCCTAAGAGGCGTAGAGCTCTTTCTCTTTCTTCAAGAAGTTTCTCGAGATACTCAGCTACTTTTGTTGAAGCAATGAACTCTAACCTAATTACCCCATCCTGTATTTTTTCAGATTTAATAATCTTAATTGCTCCTACCTCTGAAGTATTAGATACATGAGTGCCAAAACATGCTTCTGCATCCCATCCCGGGATTTCAACAATACGGAGTATTGGTGAATAAACTGCTCCTCCCTGGTATATTTTTAAGCCGTATTTTTTCTCAGCTTCAAACTTTGGGAGATAGTGGAACTTTAGTTCTATATGCTTGTTTATTATATTATTGGCTTCTTCTTCTATTTTCTTGATTTCATTACTTGTTAACGTTTTATAGTGTGTTATGTCAAGCCTTGCTTTTTCAGTGGTTTTCTCAGCACCAGCTTGCCACACATGATCTCCAAGCACCTTCCTAGCAGCCCCTAGTACTATGTGTGTAGCAGTATGATGTTTCATGAGAATATATCTCCGGATCCAGTCTATTTCCATAACTACTTCTTCGTTCTCGACAAAACTAGGTTTTTCTCCCAATTCATGTACTATTATCTCTCCAACT
>JAGGVR010000017.1 GCA_021157925.1 Staphylothermus sp.
CACCTCAAGAGGGTAGGGATTTAAGGAGCAAAATGATCACATTAATCGATAAGTTGTCAAGCATATATAGATCTAAGTCGTTTGAAGAACTAGACCGTATAGGTTTGGAAAAGATATTATCTAGATGCATTATGTGCTTAGAGTGTTGGCATGCATGCCCTATTAGGAGTGAGAAAGAAATCATTATTTGGGAGAAGAAGATCTCACCTATTCTCTGGCAGGTCAGCGTGATATCATATATGTATGATAAGTGTGTAGAATGTGGGTCTTGTGAAGACGTTTGTCCAATGAAGATCCCGTTCTCATTGATCATAAGTCGTATAAGGTCGCTTAGAAAAGAATTAGGTGTCTAGATTTGAGCTCGAATATAAGATTAATTTACTCAATATGCCCGTTCTGTGGAGCAGGATGTGGATTCTATCTTGTTGTAAGAGATGGTGTTGTTATAGGTGTTGAGAGAATATTCGATCATCCAGTATCAGTAGGTGTTCTTTGTCCAAAAGGAGCGTATGCGTGGAAGTTAATTCGACACCCAGATAGACTGACTACTCCATTAAAGAGAACTGAGAGAGGCTTTAAACCCATTAGTTGGAGAGAAGCTATTAGGCTGATTGCTGATAGGATCAAGGAGCTTAGAAGAGACGATCCTGATTCAATGTATTTTCTAGCATCAGCCAAGTGTACTAATGAAGAGAACTATCTTGTCCAGAAAATAGCTAGAACTATTGCTGGGACAAACAATGTGGACCACTGTGCAAGGCTTTGCCATGCTCCAACAGTCGCAGCTCTTGCTAGATCACTTGGTTCAGCAGCTATGACTAATCCTATGAATGACGTAGCTAATGCTAAGACATTGTTTATTATAGGATATAATCCTGCGGAGACCCATCCAGCGATCTTTAGATTTGTATCGGAGGCTAAGAAAAAATACGCTGTCCCTATTAGAAGACTCTTGTTATCAAGGTATGCATATACTCCATCTGAAACAGAGTTTAGAATGATCGTTGCTGATCCGAGGAAGACTATGACAGCGTTGCAATCCGATATCCATCTACAACATAAACCTGGAACAGACAGCTATTTATTAAATGCAATGATAAAAATAATTATAGATCACGACCTTGTTGATAAGAAATTCGTAGAGGAAAGGACAGAAGGATACGAGTTACTCGTTAAGAGTCTGAGAAGATTTGATCTAGAATATGCTTCAAGAATAACAGGTGTTCCGTTGAAACTGATCGAGGAGGCCGCTATCATTTATGCATCGAACAAGCCTTCAACAATATATTATGGAATGGGTATAACACAGCACCGTAATGGCACGTCTCTAGTTCAAGCACTTGTTAATTTAGCTTTGATAACGGGTAATATCGGGAGACCTGGAGCAGGAATATGTCCTGCTAGAGGACAAAATAATGTCCAAGGAGCATGTGATATGGCTGCTTTACCAGACTTCTTCCCAGGATATAGGAAGATAAACCCAGATACAGCCAAGACTATGAAAGAGCTCTGGGGATTAGAGGTTCCTGATAAGCGTGGATTATTCTCTACTGAGATGTGGAACGAGGCTTTAGTCGGTAAGATTAAGTTCTTATACATTATGGGCGAAAACCCGCTGATCTCAGAACCTGGATACTATAGGATTGTACGTGCATTGAAAAGAATTGATTTCGTTGTTGTACAAGATATATTTTTGACAGAGAATGCCAAATATGCAGACTTAATTCTACCCGCGGCATTGTGGGCTGAGAAGACCGGTACAATGACTAATACTGAGAGAAGAGTACAGCTCATAGAAAAAGCAGTCGATCCTCCGGGAGAGGCTAAAAGCGATCTTGAAATACTGTTAATGTTGTTAAAAGAATTGGAAGCACCATTCCAGTATAGTGGTCCCAGCGAGGTATTCGAGGAGATCAGGAGAGTTATACCAACATATAAGGGTATAACGTATGAGAGACTGAAGAAGAATAGATATGGAATACAATGGCCATGCCCATCCGAGGATCATCCAGGCACACCAATTCTACATACTGAGAAGTTCCCAACACCAAATGGAAAAGCAAAAATCATACCTGTAAGGCCGGAAGCAACAGTAGCACAAACAGGAGATTATCCATTCATATTAATAAGTGGTAGGCGAATAACCCACTACAATACAGGAACTATGACTAGGAGAATATTAGAGCTACTACTAACAGAAGGGTCAAGCTACCTTTATATATCACCCGAAGACGCTACACAACTAGGCTTATCCGATGAAGATATTGTCGAGCTTGAAACACCTTATGGCAGAGAGAAAATACCAATTAGAATAACACCAGAAGTACCAAAAGGCGTATTATTCGTTCCTAACCACTTCATAGATCCACCTGTTAACGCGTTCACTGGTGATATCATAGATTATGAGTCAGGAATACCAGAGTATAAGGGGGTACCAGCAAGAATAATCAAATAAACAATGTCTGGGGAATGTACAAAACTATGCTTATCTCAAAACATACGAACACTTATCAACTATAACAATAAGTGTATCATCCATCACATTACCATAGGGTGATAGGAGAAATTACGGTTCAATATAAAATGATACCTCTAATAATTTCTTCTTGGCCCTAAATCTTACTTTCTTAATTCTAATTCTTCCAATACATTTAGTAGAAGGGAGATGTTCTTTATTACAGGCATTTATATTCCAATAACCATTATCATCATAAATAATAACTATTGATAACTCTTTGACATGTTCTGGTACCGGGAATAAATCATATATTATATTACCGTATTTCTCCTCAGCAAGTGAACGAGGCATCTTAACTACTTCTATCCTAAGATCTCTCCGAACAGCTTCATTAGCCTTTTCTTCTATTAGTTTTATTGCTTCTTTACTAGGTTTTTCATTACATGTAACAGTTATTCTTCCATGATAACCATTAACATATACAGATGCTGTCCAAAGAGCTTGATCTCCAAGCACTCGTACAATAGCTCCTTTGACAACGTGTAATGCTGTGTGTGTTCTCACTTCAACTGGGTATTCTAGGCATTTCTCAAAACCTTCTTTCATGGAAGGCTTGCCTCACTACTAATTATATGTACCAAACATGCGATTCATATATATTATTATTGTCTACATAGTGCATACATAGTAGAGTTGGTGCTCGAATGGATATGGGAGAAACCAGTAATGTGGCATTGCTTAAGGATATTGTTAAGAAGTATGTAAAGAGTATATATAGCATATTATATTATAATAGGAAGATTTCAACAGCCACATATGAAAAACTTGCATTATCAATAGATTCTTTGAGGATGCTAGTAATAAGTTCGGAATGGTACGATAAGAACTATGGCACTGTACATAATTCTATTCTGTATAAGAAATTTAATGAAAGTCTCACGATAATTGTCCAACAATTAAAAACAATGATCAAGGACTTTAATGAGGGAAGAATAGACGATGAGAAAATTGCAAAACTTAATGAATACATTGATACAGCAACTAAAAATATTCAAAATATTAATAATGAATATATAAAAGATGTAATAAGATCTACATGTGGTTAAGAAAACATTATCTTAACTAATTCTACAAATTAACGTATTTGTTCAAAAAAGTATTGTGTTATCATGTCAAGAAAATAATTATTAATATATGCGTTATCGATACGGATTCTCCAGGTTTCCTTATTAAGCATACAAGTATCGCATCAGTAAAATGGATCTGTTCTGAGCCTAGATGTTCTGTATTGTCCGATTCTAAATGAGTGCCTATTCGTTTTACCATTCGTTTTTCATTAGTGAATGAGAAGATTAATCTTATATATGTTAGCCTAATTATATACTAATTAGTGATAAAAATCCCCCAGGGCCAAAGTATGAGCACAGCCCCTGAGACTTCTAAACTTGTAATAGTAGCTGTTGTAACTTTTATCATAGGAATACTAGTGGGATATGGAATAGGCTATGTTACTATTACACCACAACAAACAACTGTAACTACTACTGTTACTAAGTCACAAGTAACTACGGTTACTCAGCAACAAACTACTCCAGCACAGAAAGTGAAGCTAATTGTGATCGGGCCATGGGCCGGTGACGAAATGAAGGCATTCAAACAAGTATTAGACAAGTTCGTGGAGGAACACCCTAACATAGAGGTAGAGTATAGGATCTATAGAGCCGAGGACTTAGCATCAATAGCTCCTCCACAATTCGAGGCTGGAATGGCTCCCGGAGACGTTATCTTCTCGGCATGGGGTTGGTGGGTAAAGGAAATGGGCGAGAAAGGACACCTAATGGATCTCAGTGATTTGGTTAATGAGGATGAGTATATTAAGGGTATTTTTGACCCAGTTAAGAGCGGCGACAAAATATATGGACTACCATTCACAGCGTGGGCAAAGCCAGGATTCTGGTATAGGAAATCATTCTTCCAGGAATATGGTTTGAAAGAACCCAAGACCTGGGACGAGTTCAAACAATTACTTGACAAGATAAAGCAGATACCAGGTATTGAGGCACCAATAGTAACTGGAGACAGTGTCGGATGGCCTATAAGTGATATAACCGAGCACTTCATCATAACTTTTGGCGGCATCGACATGCAGCTAAAACTAATTAATGGAGAACTCAAGTTTAATGACCCACAAGTCAAGACTATATTCGAGAACTATATAGTACAACTGATAAAAGAGGGATACTTCAGTGAACCAATAGAATGGACCAAGGCTATTGAGGAGTGGTGGAGCAGTAAATATGCTCTCTACTTCATGGGTACATGGTTAACAGGTATGGTTGATGACCCTG
>JAGGVR010000013.1 GCA_021157925.1 Staphylothermus sp.
AAAATACATCATGAAATATATGTATAAGAGACCACTAGTAATAGGGATTTATGAGCCCAAATGGTTCATGGTAGTTAAGAGTATACTTGACACTAGAAGAATAGACTATAGTATTTATGAAGACAAAGACACTATTCCATATTATAGTGTGTTCTATACAGACTACCCTGGTTTTGTCAAAGAAGCTATTAGTAGAAACGATGTACTGATAATATATGATCCTAGAGATACTCGTATGGGATTAGAAATATCCATACTAGCTACAATGTTCAAAGAAAAATACAATTCTTTGACCATAGGCATAGATCCAGGGTCTAAGCCTTATTACCTGGTCATCTGTGATGGAGAAATAATTGAACACGGATACGTTGAATTGGAGAAAATCTATGAAAAAATCAATTACTTATTAAACAATATTCCTTCCAGAGAGAAAATAGTTCGCGTAGGCGCTGGTCTCAACGGATTTGATATAATTTATATGCTGAGGAAAACGATTAGTGATGTAAAGATCGAAGTTGTTGATGAACATGAAACAACTCCTAGGAGTAGGTTAGTGAACGATATCAATTATCTTGACAAAAGACTCGTATCAATACTTAAACCATATAGGAACAAAGATGCCTATGCTGCTCTCAGAATAGCTTTAAGGAAAGGTATTGAGGTCGAATAAGCATGCCTGTTGTTAAGATGAAAAAAGACGAAATGCTAAAGATCTTTGGCCCAGCATCTGTACAGATTATCAGCGGTGAAGTAGAGGTTCTGGGGAAGAAATTTACTGAGAGCAGCAGATTTATCGTTCACAAGACTAGGAGTTATATAGTAAGGGCACTTATGGATTCTGAACTAGATTTCACACTAGCACCGAATGCACAAATACAGGGCGTTGAAGAGAACGATCCTTATCTTAAATGGTTTTCTAAAGCCAGGGAAATCATTGATAGAAAGTACGAAGTCATCGTTGTTGTTGGTGGAGTAGATAGTGGTAAGTCATCGTTCTCTATATTATTGAGCAATCTAGCTCTGGAAAAAGGGTTTAGCCCTAGTATAATCGATGCTGATGTAGGGCAAGCAGATATTGGACCACCATGCTTCATATCAATGGCTTATCCTAGTGAACAAGTTATTTGGATGAGATTTCTCGAACCAGTCAAGATGAAATTTATAGGAGATATCAAGCCTCAGAACAATGTAAGTAATATTATATGTAAGATAAAGGAACTCATGGAAACAGCACTACGTAATGATAAGAAGCCAGTAATTATAGATACCGATGGATGGATCAATGATAGTCATGCCCTGTTATACAAGGCAAAGTTATTGCTAGAATTAAAACCAGATGCTCTAGTTGTCCTTGGAAAAGAACTATATCCGTACTTTAAGAGATTCACAAAATTGGGGATCAATATTGTTAACTTAGGTGTACCGGAGAATAGAAAAACTAGGAATAGAGAAGAAAGGAGAATGCTTAGGAGCGATAAGTACAAGGAATTCCTATATGATGCGCCATTGAGGAAAGTAAAGCTGGATGATGTATTAGTGATTAATATGCCGCTTTTCTTGGGCGAGGAGATAAGCATTGATGAACTAGAGGTAGAACCAAAGGACAAGGTACTATATGCTTCGAAGACATGCGACACACTATACCTTGTGCTTAGCAATCCTGTGAGACTACAAGGATTTGACCAGTTAAGAACAAGGTTTAATGTCTCAAGAACGAGGACTCTAATCTCTGGTTTTGAAAACCGTATATATGTATCTATAGTTGATCAAAACAATGACGAATATCCTGGATTGATTGAAAAAATAGATTTCATTAATAAAACTATTTATTATCGGTGCAAGTTCGATGTAAAACCCCAAGCCATTAAGTTTTCAAAGATAAAGCTGACAGAAGATTTTCAAGAACAATTAATGGAGTAGGTGAGTACTTATTATGAAAACCAACATATTAGACCTAATAGATGTCAAGAAAAAGATCTTTAACGCTGGTAAAATACCTGGCGAATATGAGGTAACGAAATTATCCCATAGTCATAGGAATGAAATAGTGCTTTTCGAATTAGATAAGTTTCCCTATAAGTGTGTAACAAATATTCTCAGCAATAGAGAAGACCTATATAGAATTCTCGGAGTAGACAATGATCTCGGGGCATATGAAAAAATACTTAAGGCGATGAAAAACCCCAGCGATTTAAACACTGTTAGCTTTAACGACTATTTCTCTATTGCAGAGCTCGATATGGATAGCTTACCCTTTATCAAATACTATAGAGAAGATGGTGGATACTACCTTACAAGTGCTATATTCATAGCATGCATGGATAATATCTGTAATGCGAGCTATCATAGAGTAATGCGTATTGGTAAGAATAAGGGTGTTGTACGAATAGTTCCTCGCCATCTCTATCACGTAATGAAGTATTATCATGAAAAAGACAAGGATCTACCGATAGCAGTTATACTAGGTACACACCCGTTAATAGAGCTGGCTTCTTCCTTAACCCCCTCTTTTGGAGTCTTTGAGATATCTATTGGCGCCACTCTATTAGGTGATAATAGAATCGCTAAAACACCTCTCTATAACATACCTGTGCCTATAATGACTGGAATTGTCTTGGAGGGGAGGATAACTAGAGAGACGGCTTGGGAGGGACCTTTTGTCGATATATTGAGGCTCGTTGATCCTAGGAGGAAGCAACCTATCTTCGAGCTTGACGCAGTATATGTTAGCAGAGTTTATGAGCCTTTTTATCACGCTATTGTTCCAGGTCTCTGGGAGCATATACTATTAATGGGTTTTCCACGGGAACCCATTATTTATGAAGCACTGAAGAAATACACTCCCAGTATCAAGGGAATAAGGCTGACACTAGGTAGTGGTGGGTGGTTACACGCAGTTGTTTCTATTAAGCAGTCTAAGCCTTATGAGGCTAGGAGTATAGGGTTGGCAGTACTGTATGCACATCCAAGTGTTAAACATGTAGTTGTGGTAGACGATGATATAGACATCAATGATCCGGTACAAATCGAGTGGGCGATAGCTACTAGAGTGCGGGGCGGAGAAGACATAATTATTTTAAGAAATATGCGGGGAAGCACTCTTGATCCACGTGGATTAGAAGGTGTGGGTGATAAAGTAGTTATAGATGCTACTAAACCTTTCAACGAACCATGGGATAAGTATAGGCGGGTTGAGATACCCTAATGTACTTGACGAGAGAACAAGAGAAAATGCTTAATGGAGAATACGGGTGGGCTGTAGCTAAGGCTCTGGAATTAATTGTGAAAGTTGGCGAGTACCTTGGAGCGGACAAGCTTGTCCCAATTATGCATGCGCATGTCTCAGGTATTTCCTATAAGAACATAGGAGAACCAGGACTCTTATTCATTAAAGAACTCTTTAGAGGCGGTGGAATAGCAAGGGTTTATACAACTATTAATCCTGGCTGTGTTGATTTAATGGGTTCTTCGAGGATAATTTCTAACGAATTACTCGGCAAGCAAATACTTGTTAATGAGTACTTGGAAAAAATGAGTATGAAGCCAACATATACGTGTATACCATATCTTCATAGACCACCAGCCCCCCTAGAGAGACTTGCTTGGGGCGAGAGCAACGCCGTCATCATAGCAAACAGCTTCTACGGAGCAATGACTAATAGAGAAGGCGGACCAATAGCCCTAGCAGCTGCGTTAACAGGCTATATTTACCATGCAGGACTACAAGTCATGGATAACAGAGTTGTAGAAAAAGAAATGGTACTGGATCAGAGTATTGGGGAGGAATTATACGGTGCTCTCGGGCTATGGATAGGAGAGAACATAACAGGAATACCATTGATCAGAAAACATAGACTCAGCATATATGATGCTAAAATAGTCTTAGCAGCATCAGCTGCTAGTGGGAGTCATGGATTAATAGTCTTAGAAAATATTACGCCACAGAATACATACAGGATCAGCGATAAGGTCGAGAAGATTAGTGTTGATGTGAAAGATCTAAGAAAATATAGGGGAACGCCCCCTTCAGTTGGTGAAGAAGTATTATTTTATATTGGTTGTCCGCATCTACACCCTTCGGAGTTCATGTTTATTTATAAATATTTGGAGAAGCAAGAGCATGTGAACAAATATGACTTCTTACTAACAATTCCCCGTATTTATGCAGAGATCTTTTCGAGAGAAATAGAGGTTCTTCGGAGAAAAGGAGTTGATATAGCTATAGGCACTTGTCCTGTAGTATCTGTTCTCTCCAAGAAATATGATAAAGTAGTAACTAATAGTGGAAAAGCAGCTTTCTACTTTAAGAAAATACATGGAATAGAACCCTATATAACGTCCTTGAAGAAAATAGTGGAGATGATTATTAGTTGAAGCATGGATTAGGGATTAAAATAATTATTGATGGAGATTGTGAAGCACCCCTTGTGCTGCTTGATAGATATATTGGTTTTTTTGGCGAAGTAGACCCGGTTAAAGGCATAGTAAAGCCTGAGAATATCCATATTGGTGGAAAAGCACTTGTATTTAAGGGGAGTCGTGGATCAACTGTTGGTTCCTATATAATATATGCTTTAAAATATTATGGTCACCGACCAGCTTGTTTCATTGTTAAAGAAGCTGAGCCAATACTTATATCTGGGTGTGTATTGGCTGATATACCGCTTTTCATAACTAGGGATTATGATTATTTAGTCCAGCTCGTCTCTAGTATTAGGAATGGTGTAGTTAGACATGTCCGTGGAGAAGAATATGTCGAGATCAAGGAGTTATAGTGGTTACTTCATAGTATTAGAGGGCATAGACGGTGCTGGTAAAACAAGTATTGCTAAAAAACTAGTTGATTTCCTCAATGAGAAAGGGTATGAGACTGTATATACTTATGAACCATATGATACAAAGTATGTTGAAGTGCTTAAGAAGCACTATAGTGAGTACAGAGATGCATACTTAGATGCATTAACATATGCTGCAGATAGGATCGTGCATGTAAAATCATTCGTGATACCGTATCTTCAGAAAGGCTACATTGTTGTTTGTGATAGATACTACTATAGTAGTGCAGCTTATCAAGCAGCTCAAGGTGCACCACTAGAATGGGTTCTGGAGATTAACAAGTTCGTTCCCAAGCCAGACCTAGCTATATATCTTGATGTCGACCCTGAAACGGGTATCTCTAGGAGAATGGGTAAGGAAACTAGGTTCCCAGAGTATGAAAAACTTGATTTTCTCGTTAAAGTTAGGGAGAATTACCTATTAATGGTTAGGAAAGGATTATTGAAAATGATCGATGCTAATAGGAGTTTTGAAGAAGTATATCTAGATGTTGAGAAACTAGTTCTTGAATACCTACCCTAATTATTATTACTTGGTCTCTTTTTCTCTTATAAGCTTCTTTATACGTCTAACTCTTTCTAATGCATCTAGCCAAGTAATGAGTTCTGTAGGTTCTGGTATTGTTTGGTTTATAAGGTCGTTCAGTATTTCTAGTATTTTGTTCTCAACTTTGTCTAGGGTGTTCTTAATGGTTATTTTCTCAGTAACTTCTACTGCTTCTTCCTCTGTCTTAACCATGTAGACTTTACCATGTACTGGACATATTATCTCGCCACTCGGCAGCTTGAATAATGGTAAATTACATCCCTTCACAGGACATGTTTCAGCAAGCATTGTTGCTCCGAGTTTGAGTAGTTCTGCCATTTTCTTAACTGGGTCTTTCCTGTTCATTGTATTGTTCCTCGCAAGCGTTATGTTTTTTGCAAAAACTATTATTTTATAAGCTAGGTTAATAATAATTTACAATACGTTAGAACTCTTTATGAATAAGTATTTGTTATGGGGGTTGATGTATATGGGTATTCGTGTCATGGATAATGAGACAAAGATCAAGACAGCTATGTATATGTTGATGTCTATTATAAACGATACAGCTGTCCCTAGAAATATTAGGAGAGCAGCTACTGAGGCATTGAATCAATTAAGGAACCCTAAACTAACACCTGGTGTTAGAGCTGCTAATGCAATAAGCATACTTGACTCGATTAGTCAGGATCCTAACATGCCAATCAATACTAGGACTAAGATATGGCAAGTAATAGCAATACTTGAGACAGTACGTGACTAGGCACATATATTTTCTTCTTCAACTCATTTATTGTTGACACGTATGGTGATATATGGTTTTGGTTAATGTAAGAGTTAGGGGTATAGCAGCAACAGCTATCACGAAGATCTTGTTGGATAAGGGGTATAGGATAGTACAAGCAAGCAATATTATAAGGGAGAGATTCGGGTTAGAACAAGACACGTCCCCAGCAGAGGTTACTGTTAAGGATGCTGATGTAGATGAGTTACTCGTTATAGGGTTTCACGGCCCGGCTAAGAAGGTAATAAGAGACCTAGTAGATATGTTAAAGTACGTGTTCACATGGATTTCTCCTATAGGGCTTCATAGTATCCATGCAGGTATTGTTAGGGAGAAGAAAACTGATACATGTATTGTAGAAATAGGTAATGGGTTTAAAGGAATTCTTAGAGACTGTAACTTCGAGGTTGGTAAAAGAATTGTTGTAAGCGTTGTAAAAGCCCCTATAAAGCCGGGTGAACCCCTAGTACTTTCCAGAAGTATAAGAGTTGTAGGAAAATACATTGCCTTAATACATGGTTCTCGGAAGATAAGCTTGTCCGAACACATAAGAGATCAATCAAAGAGAGACTATCTACTCGCGATAGCTGCTTCAAAACTTATAGGTTCAGGACTAGGCATACACTTCAGGAGCAGTAGTGCTCATGCATCTAAAGAAGACATTGAGGATGAAATAGAAGAACTTAGAGAAAAACTCGTAGAAATAATTGAGAAAACCAAAAACATAGATGAAGCGCCTATCCAGGTATATGAGGGAGAATATATAGCCTTACTAGGATTGACGAGCAAAGCCAAAGAAATACTAGACGAATACCGTGCACAAGTCACCCCCACCATAAGATGTCATCACTCATACAAGTCTTTCGGAGACACATTAAGTGAGCTCGTAGATTTTTCAGAAAAATTAGTCTCTGAAGGAATAAACGAGAAAATCGTCAGCAATGTCTTAAAGAAACACATCTTGGACAAGTATAAGTCGTATCCACGAATAAGGATCATACACAAAAAACCAGATGGAACAACACTACTCTTAACCCCGGGTACATTGTACAAGTTATGGATTAAGGATAACAAGTACCACATACTGGTAAAACGAGTCTTTAGAACAAACGGAGTGTATGACGGCCTCAACTTAGAGAAGAAACCAGGAGACATAGATTATATGCTAGTAGTTGAGAACGAATGGTTCATAAGCCACAATTATTACAGAGGAGAAGAATGGCTAGGATCATACATAAACATCAATACACCACCAGAAATACTACCCAATACTATAAAATACCATGACCTAGCAGCTGACATAGTAGTAAAAAACGATTACACAGTAGAAGTAATAGACAAAGAGGAACTAGAAAAATATTACCAACGAAGAATAATAACAACACACCTCTACATAGAAACACTTAATCAAATAAACAAAATCAAGGAGAACTTAAACAAATATATAATCGACAAACCAGAAAAATTAGAACAAAACAATTAACAGCTCCACTATATTTCTCAATAAAGACTTATTAAGCGAGTTATAATCTCATATTGAAATAGAAGAAAACCTGTGGGCCCGTCGTCTAGCCTGGTCAGGACGCCGCCCTCACACGGCGGAGGTCCGGGGTTCAAATCCCCGCGGGCCCACCAAATATTTAGTTTGAGGCTTGTTTCTGCAATAAATTAATGACCCTCTAAGTAGCAATGAATACTTAGAGGCTGAGGTGAGGTTCTAATGGCTGTAAGCAAGGAAAAACTACTGTATGATGAGATACGCGAGCTTAGAGCAATACTAGAGCACATTGAGGCTTTACTGGAGGAACGCCTTCTTGGGATAGATGAGCCACTTCCCGATGAAGTAGAGGCTATCAAGGAATATGAATCTAACAAGGAAAAGGGCAAGGTAGAACTCATTAGTCTTGATGATATCCTAGGGAAGAAAGATGACTAGATATGACGTAAATATTACGAGAAAAGCCCTAAAGGAACTTAATAAATTAGACCCGCACTCGAGAAATAGGATTCTAGAAGCACTCATTATTCTCCGTGAT
>JAGGVR010000045.1 GCA_021157925.1 Staphylothermus sp.
AGTGGCTCTTAGAAACAATAACAGGCAAACCCCTAGGAGAAGCACTACTCAAAACAGCAACATAATCACCAACAATACCACTACCACCCATACCAGACACAACAATAGACCTATAATCACCAGGAACGCCTACCCTGCCCCAATTACTCAAACCCCTATCCAACTGCTCAATCCATCCCAAATACAGATCCTCCACTTTATAAACACCCCACAATAACATAGTAGCCTAATAAACAGTAATCAATAATCAAAGATTTAACAATACCGTCCAAGAAAACATAATGTGGGGCAAGAAGAGAAATGGAGCAAGAACTCTATCAAAAACTAGTAAATGGTAAAAAAGCAATAATAAGCCACTACTTAAACCCGAAAATGATACTCATAGTAAAACTAGCCAACAAGCTACGAAGAAAAAATGAGAAAATAATAATAGTTGACCCCAGAAACATTATCCAAACCAGATACGCACACCTACTATTAGACGACATAATACTAACCAATAAACCACCAAGAGAACCAGAAGTAAACACTTTATTCATAATAGAGCCAGAATACCTAAACCCCTACAAAATCATGGCAGAAAACATAATACTAACACTCACACCGGGGAGCTACAGGTTCAAAGTACCAAGAGAATACGAGAAAATAGTACTTGTAAAAACACATGACACATACATGCTTTACTTCAAGGATACAAATGAGAAATACAGGTTCAAAATAGTAAACAACCAGATAAAAACAATAATAAAACCACCAGGCATAATTGGTGAAGCCTACGACCTACTAAAGAAATCAATGATAGAATATGGTGAAATTACTGTAAAAGATGCAACAATAATCTTGGTAAAAGAGCTAGGTATCAGTAAGGAAGAAGCAAGAAAAATCTTATCAAAACTAATACTTGAAAAATACATAAGAGTAATACATGGAAAAATAAATATCTATTGAGAGAGAAGCTATAACTTACTAAGCTCTTCGTCAAAAAACACTTTTAACAAGCCAAGCTTCTTCATAACAATATTTATGTAATCCATGATAATATCTCTATTAACACCCATACGCTCAGCTCTGCTAAGAACAATGTTTTCAACAATACTATACTTCTTATACCTCTCATTAAGATCTTTCCATGGAACACCACTCATAGCCTTCATAACTTCTTTATCAATAGGAATAATGCCTTTAACCATCATGAAAGCAATAATAGGGTAACCAATATATCCACGATAAATAGTTCCATTATCATTACTATACGTATGAAATACATTGTTCTCCTTCTCAACTAGTACAACCTTATATACCTTATCCCCCCTACTCGAAACAACCTGAGCCCTCTTATCATCCAGTACCTTTATACGCTCATCACCAATACTACCAATAGCTTCTAAGATCTTGATCCTTGGAGGCTTCCTTAACAAACGAAGACTACTACTCAACTAAGCCTCATCTCCAATAATTTTTATAACAAGCGGATCACGTGAAACAATGATTCCCTCACCATTAATCATTTGCCCAACACCTAGATTAACGTATTCCTCAAATTTATCCCTAGGAACAACTAAGTAGAAGAAAGCAGATCCACCATTAATACTTCCCTGAACATATAAAGCATCTGCGCCATCACTCAGTTTCTCAAAACCCACTATAATGCCCTCAAACAAAACCTTGGAAGCGCTCATGATGCACCACACTAGAGTTGCTCAATAAACCCATGTCATAGAAATAATGTGATAAACACCATTAATAGGTTTTAACCTTGCAAACAAGGAGATAAGTTAATACATTTTATATGCTAAATACTATATTATGGTGAAGAATCATGGTAGATGAAAAACAAGAAATAATAGAAAACGAGCTAAGCACAGGACTAGTAATAGTAGGAGCATATGCTAATAAGCTTAGAAGAACACTCTTTGCCCAATTAAGAGACTTAGTAAAACAAAACCGTGAATTCGCAAGAGAAGTAGCACGCGCCTCAGCAGAAATAAACAGACTGATCTACATCATATTAGTCGAGAACCTAGGCTGTGAAAAAGGAGATGTTGTAAGAATAAGAGTAAAATACATTGTAGACCCCAAGGAGTGGAGAATAAAATGGAACTATGAAACACTACGCATAGAGTACTTCAAGAGGCAGCCAGACGATAAAGTAGCAGAAGTAGTAAAGAAAGTTATAAGTGAAAAACTAGAAGAGATCAAGGAACAATACAAAGAAGCACCAACTAGGGAGGAGGCAGAAGCAATACTCAAGGGAGAAGTAAAAACACCCGAGGAAGAATGGGGTGAAGAAAAAGAAAAAACAATAGAATTCATGGGGGCAACACAGCCAATTAAAGCAGAAGAAGCCGAGCAAACACCAATGGAAGCATTAGAAGAAATAGCCTCAGCAGACCCAATAGGCGAGACAATGATTGGTGGAGCAGTTTTCAAACTCACCAACAAGAATGGTGAGAGTGTGGGAATAGCATCGCTAGAACCCCATGCTGGAGGATGGATCATAGATGTAATAATAATCAGCAAGGGAAAAGCATACAGAGCACGTATTAAAGCTTCGAAGAATAAAGAAGAATACATGAACAATCCAGGACTAATCATAGAAGAAATAAAGAAAACTAAACCAGTACCTATATCACGTGAAGACGCAGAAACAATAATAAGGTCAAAAATGGAAGAACTAGTTTAAAACAATCCTCCCCTATTTTTACAATTTAAGAACTCCTAACATGTTCACTTATCATCTTATCAAGCAGGTTAAAGAAGATCTCTAGCTTATCAACTTCAACACGTGCTCCTGCAGCATTTGGATGACCCCCACCACTACAATTTATTTCTTTACATAGTTTCCTAAGCAGTATATTCAAATCAATGCCTTCAATACTCCTAAGACTCATAATAGCAATATTGTTCCTAATCTCATAAGCTAATCCGACAGGAGATGAACCATATACTCTCGTATAGGTGGCTGCACGTCCAAGACTGCCAGGAGGATTAACCACTAATGATAAGAACTTGTACTTCTTAACCACATGTTCTCTAATCCATAACCTGAGCTCTTCATCTCTTCTGCCCTGAATAATAGCTCTTAGAACAAGTTCGGAATCGTTACTAGGAAGACTATTATGTGCTAAATACTTTACAATCCTCCTCTTAAAATCGTATTCTCTCCTAGAAGACTCGAGAGCTTGAATAAGTATCCCGGCTTCAAAAAATACGTGACGCTTATCCCAGTCATTGAGAACCTTATTAACCCATACAGTGTTATCCAAATAATCCCCTATAGCTCCAAACAATGCTACTCTACTATACTCGTCGCTCAAGCCCTTGCCATGGAAATACTTATAAACAAGCTCAGATGCTGAACAACAAGTATCATGGATCACTTCACCACTCAGATCTCTAGGATTTAATCCAAGAGGAGCTGGATGATGATCTATGTAAACTACTGAGCCATGTCTCGCGCGCTCTCTAAGCACATTCTTAATAGCATCTATACTTTTCTCACACAATGCGATATCAGCGATAAATACGTTATCACCATTACTTGTAAACTCTAATAAGTCATTAGCTAATCCAGCTGGATGAGTAAAATAGACATCAACACTACAGTGCTGGATTAAAGCATAATAGTGGTAAGCCAAAGCACCACTACACACACCATCACTATCCCCATGCACTAGAAGAACCCACCTACACATAATACTTCACCCACTATGTAGTGCTAGACTATTTTCGAGAAAAGGGGTCAGTCCCGCGCGAGAACCCCATCCCCAAAATGGGTAGGTTCTGCTAAGCTTCTTCATCCCACCTAGTGAATATCTATGGTCTCACCCGTTAAAACATTACTCAACCAAGATATGTTTAGGGGGACAAGAAAAAATGCCAGCAAAACTAGAAATAGACAAGGCGCCAGAAGATATACTCGAGCTAAGTAATGAAGAAATATTAGAAGAATTCATTGCAACACTAGAAGCATCAGGAGCAAGCCCTGATACTATAAAGTCATACCAGTCTGCAATAAGTGACTTCTTAGAATTCATTGGTGATAAGCCTTTACGTCAAATAACAATTAGAGATATCATAAAATGGAAAAATCATAGAATAAGAAACGGGTTCCCAAGATCAAAAACAATGGATAGAAAAGCATGGCAAACAACACTGCATTACTATACATTATTCCTCAACAGATTCTTTGAATGGCTTGGAATAAAGATAAGAGTACCCAAAGTAAAGAAACCCCCCAGACAGATAAAGATCTTAACAGATGAGGAAGTTGCACGACTAGCAGCGGTAGCAAATGATCCATTGGACAAACTAATAATATCACTACTACTAGACACTGGTCTAAGAAGTAAAGAACTATTGGGAATAAAAGTAAAAGACATAGATTTCAATAACAAGATAATAAATGTTGAAACCACAAAATACGGTGTATCAAGAAGAGTAATAATAACAGAGAAAACACTTGAACTAATCAAAGCATGGATAACAATAAATAATCTAAAGGAAAACGATAAACTAATACCATTAACATATAGTGGACTATATAAGAGAATAAAGAAACTCGGAAGAAAAGCTGGAATACCATTATCAAAGATAAGACCCCATATTCTGAGACATACCTTCGCAACGATAGCATTAAGAAAAGGATTAAGCCTCCCAAGCCTACAGAGAATCCTAGGCCATGCAGACATAAAAACAACTCAAGTATATCTACACTTAACAATAGATGATATTAAGAAAGAATATGAGAGAACTCTAGAAAATAGGAACGATATAGTATGTCCAAAATGCTTTAGGAAAATACCATCAGATGCTTTATATTGTCCGTACTGTGGAGCATCATTAAATAATACACGAGCAGAACTAGCTAAGACATAGATTCGTCAAGCAGTCTTGCAAGAAGTATTCTCGGTATCTTAGTGTATCCTGGGTTCTTCTCCCTATAATACGTGATTATCTCCTCCCCATTCTCAATAGGGAATACGTCGCTATAGTTGTTGATGAAGTCAAGGAATTCCTTGTCATCACTATGTATTATCACTAAGACGTTATTCACTGGAATACTCCACTTAACACCACTATTCTTAATTCTAAGTAATTCTCTCAAATACTCATCGTCACTACTAGCTCCCTTTACTTCAGCTAGATAATACTGAGTAAGATAATGAGCTATGATTTCAGCAATAATTTTATTGTCTTTCTTAACAACATAACTAGATAACTCACTATGATCAAGTAAGACAGCGTGAGGACCTTGTTCTACAACGTATCCAAGCTCTCTGACTTTCTTCAACAAGTATTCAAGATCCTTTACTTTGAGCTCCACAATTCTCAATTCTATAAACCCTTTTATACATGATAAGAACTAAGACCTTAATAAATCTCGAAGAGGAAAAGAATTGGAGAAATACTTTATTCTCAACCGAGACGTTTTCAGAAAAGAGATTGTAACTGGGTCGAAAACCGAGGAGAAAGCCGTAAAGTATTTGAGAGATAAGTTAAGTGAATACGTTGATTGGATAGAAATAATTCCAACGCCTGTTGATACATGGTATGAAGAAAAATGTGTTCTAATATGTGGAGACACAACGATTTATTGTAAGGCATTGCCCTACACATTATCAACAGACATAGAACTAGAACCCATACATGGATACTACTTGGGAGAACATATAGCCTTAAGTAAACCCGCTGATTCAAAAATAGTATTTATTCCATATCCACCGGATCCAGATGATGCGAAGTATGTTGTCCTTAAACTATGGAGAAAAGGAGCTGAAGCAATAGTTTTTTATGATCAATTACCAGGGAGATACAGACGGATAGTAATAACTGGTGACGAAGACTACAGCTTCACAAAGGGTTCACCACCCCCTATTCCTGCAGTATCCGTAAAAAAGGAGGACTACTTGAAAATAGTCAAGGAAAACCCCAATAAGTGTTCACTGGAAATAATTACTGGCGTCATTCATAATAATAGGGGAAAAACACTAGTGGCGGGAATAAATGGGAGAGGAGAAAAAGAAATACATATAACAGCACACCACGATCATTGGTTTCAAGGATTTTGTGACGACAATATAGGAGTAGAATTACTTATACAACTAGCTTCTCTACTAAAGAAGAATAGTTATCCAAACATATTACTAATATCTTATACAGCAGAAGAATCCGGAGCACCAAATTATACTAGCTGGTACTGGTCATGGGGGAGCAGATATTACTTAAATATATTAGCAGATATGAACAAAATAGACAACATAATTACAGATATCAACTTAGATACAATATATACATCACCACTAAGCATCAATGCGAACCCCTCATTAATGAAATGCCTAGAACAACTCATGAAGAAACACAAAATACATTACAGGGGCTTCGATCACCCATATTTCGATAGTTTCTCATACTCGTTACGAGGAGTACCAGCTCTAACAATTCATTCATTCAACGAGATGCTCCATATATATCACACCAATCTAGATGATGGGACAGAATTCAATGAAAAAACTCTAAGAGAAGCACTTACTATAACACAAGAACTTATAGCGTGCTTAACAAATAATCCGCCAGAACTAAAACCATTGCTAACACAAATAAAAACAAGACTAGAAAACCTAGATGGCTTAGAAACAAGAATGCTAGTTAGTAAACTAGAAACTTTACAATTAAGAGGAATCCCACAACAGAAAATCATAAAGTTAACTACAAAGGAGTTCTTAAAAACAATTTATGTACCACGTATTAATGGGTTATTTGAATCGAACTTATTATCAGATATTGACCGCTTACACAAGATATTAAAAAATATTGAGAAATATATCGATACCGAACTAGAACTCAGAGCAGTTGATAATATTCGGTTGTTTCAATTACCTATAACTAAGCACAATATACATGAAATACCAAATGTAATAAGACAAATCATTATGGAGCAATTACGGAAATATATTGATAAAATTGATGAAGAAATAGTAAAACTATTAATGGAGAAAAACTTGATAAAATGACTTTTTAACTAAAACTTATAATAAACAAAAAGAACACCAGAAAATAAGTAAGTTAATAAACTATGAATCAATGGTGAACACTGGCATGAGTATAGAGAAGTTTAATTTAAACAAATACGCTAATTTCCCGGAGTGGTATCACGAAATACTTAAGCAGGCGAAAATTGTTGATATAAGGTATCCTGTTAAAGGTATGAATGTTTGGATGCCATATGGATTAAAGGCATTAAGACTAATTCAGAGAATAATGATCAGGCTCCTCGAAGAAACTGGTCATGAAGAAGCATATTTTCCAACAATGATCCCGGAGTCAATATTTTCTAAAGAAAAAGATTTTCTCAAAGGATTCGGTGGCGAAACATTTGTTGTTGAAGGAACTTTGACTAAGAAGTTTGGAGAAAAACTACTAGTACGTCCTACAAGCGAAACAGTAATGTATTATATGTGGAGTCTCTGGATAAAAGGAAGAAAGGACCTTCCGATCAAAATGTATCAAGTAGTTAACGTATTTAGATACGAGACAAAAATGACTCATCCAATACTAAGAGTAAGAGAGATTATGGGCTTTATAGAAGCCCACACGGCTCATCCCACCATGGAAGAAGCTGAGAAACAGATAGCTGAAGCAATAAATATCTATAAGAAATTCTTCGACCAACTACTTATTCCATACTATATTGTAAAAACACCACCATGGGATACGTTTGCAGGTGCAGAGTATAACTATGACTTTATCATAGTTATGCCCGATGGTAAGGGATTAGAGTTAGGGTCAGTAATTAATCTAGGACAGAAATTCTCCAAAGCATTTGATATAAAGTTCATGGACAGTGATGGAAGAGTCAAATACGTATACCAGACATGTTATGGCATTAGCGAACGAACCCTAGGAGCAATAATAGGTATTCACGGAGACAAGCGTGGGCTTTTCTTCCCTCCCCAAATAGCTCCTATACAAGTAGTGATAGTGCCCATTGCACGGAAAGGAGAGGAGGAAGAATTAGGAAAATATATTAGTAAAATAGAACAGGTTCTACGAGATAAGAATATTAGATATTATACAGACTGGGACCCGGAACACACTCCTGGCTGGAAATACTATTTCTGGGAAATGAAGGGGGTACCTACAAGAATCGAAGTGGGGAGGAGAGAAGTTGAGAACAAAACAGTAACTATTGCCAGAAGAGATGGAGCACCGAAAACAACTGTCAAGCTCGAAGAACTAGTCAATACGTTAGAACAATTATGGAAAGAGATAAACAATTATCTCTACCAAAAAGCCTTAGAACACTTGAGAAAAATGACGATCATAACGGATAATCCATCAGAAGCATACGGGAAGAAAGGATTAATAATAGTACCATGGGATGGAAGCATGGAGTGCGCAGAAGAACTTGAGGAATCAACTGGTAAACAAGTATTAGGAGAAATAATTGAATCACCGATACAACTACCAGATCCAAAGACAAAGAAAACATGTCAAAACAAGACAGCTGATAGATATGCTTTACTAGGTACAACATATTAAGAAAAATAATATTGGATTAGCAGTAGATTAGTCTTTCATTATATTTTTAAGGGATAAAAATAATTTCTACTCAATAGTTCTAATGTTTAATACGAGGGGAATGAAATGAGTGAATACATAAAGCAATTAAAACTCCAGCTACTACAGAGACTTAAAGGATACAAGTTGCTAGATAAGAGCCCCAGCGTATTTGCTATTGTAAAAGAGAACAAGATCTATGCATTGGTAAAGGACCAAGGAGAATATGTAATAGTAACTATTGCTGGCAAAGACTATAAGTACGACAAATGGTATACAAAGCCAGAGCATTTAACAAATGTCCTAGTTAATTACCTATCCCAAAAATAATCAAGCAAATATTAAAGAAACTACTACTAGCAAAATAAAACATTTTTTCCAAAGCAGATCAGTTCTTAAACCCGTACTTCTCGATCTTTAAATAACCTTCAAACTGAGAAATACGTATGGGTTTTCCCTCGATAAAGATTTCTTTCTTGAACAATGGTGCATTAACTACAAAAGTTTCGCATTCTCCTCCTTCAAAGGCAGGATTGAACCCATATTTCTTTGATCGTTCAAGTATTTCGTATACTTCTTTTAACTCTATCTTTTTGCCGAGGAACCTTAATGGTATGCCGTAAGTATTTATTGAAAATATTATAAATTCTATACCATTTTCCACTAATTCTAACATGTATTTCTTCTGGTCAATCCTCCATAATGGATTATATGTTTTTAACCCAAGTTTCTCAGCAACGATAGAGTATCTCATTCTCTGGTAATCGCTCAGCAATGTACCGCTGAAAACACCTTTTATACCGAAAATACTCTTAGCTTCCCATAATAGCTCATAGAGTGCATATAATTCGTTTTCTCCCTCTTTTAAACCAATATTAAGTAATGGTATTCCCATACTCTGTGCCTGTAGTTTCAATAATTCAAAAACTGGTCTATGATACAGCATAGAGTACTCATAATGAGGTATAATACTAAGTAAGACTTCGACATCAAATCCTTGAAGATAAGCTAGGTGTAAAGCATATGTCGAGTCCTTACCCCCTGTAAATAATACTCCTACTTTCACTTTACGAAATCCCCGTGCAATTAATGAGCCTCTGCATAGGTAGTACTTGTTTAAAAATACTTAAAATATAATATTAGAGTAAAAAGAGTAAAAGCTGAATAAATTAGGTGTATTTAATGATCAATGCCACAGTAATTGTTGATAGATACGGTGATCCTGAAAAATATGTTCTTAGACGAGGACTCGCAGTATTTATAGAAACAAAGGATAACTACATCTTATTTGATCTCGGCCCAGATAGTGAATCCCTGCAGAGAAACGCTGAAAAAATAGGTATTGATCTAGAATTATTGGATGGTGCAATTATATCGCACACACATTCATCTCACATCGGCGGAATAAACGCATTAGGTTGGAGTTCTCCTTTCCTAAAAATATTAATTCCATTCGATTCTATGAAGAGCATAGGTAGAATAATTAAAAACAACGGTCTGGTTCCAATAGAGATCTTAGACTGGCTGAATCCTTGGCCACAAGTTTATGTTACTCCGCCAGTATACGGGCCTCCTTGGGAGCATTTCCTCGTAATAAATACTCCTAGGGGCCTAATTGTGTTTTCTGGATGTATGCATCCGGGTTTAAGGAAAACAATCAACGTCATCAAGGAAAAATTCGGTGACAAGAAAATATATGCTTTAATAGGAGGATTTCATCTCGAAAATGCTTTGGAATCCTACATTGAAAATACTATAAGAGAACTGCTTAAGGTAAATCCTGAAAAAATAATTCCTCTACATTGTAGTGGCTCACTATTTATTAGTCGTGCAAGAAGTGTTTTAGGGAATAAAGTAGTTGAAGTAAAAGTAGGTAACACAATTAGTTTATGAGGGAAATATTCATGGATGAGGCAGAACTATTAGTTGAAGCTATGAAACTACTTGTTCAGATGGGATTAACTAATCCTAAGGGTGGAAATGCGAGTGTTAAGATCAGTGGGAATGAAATATTAATTACGCCAAGTGGTTATCCCAAACACTTGCTAAGACCAAAGGATCTCGTGGTATACAATATTGATACTGGTGAGTACCTGGGCATACATAAGCCTAGCATAGAGGTCAATGCTCATAGGCTGATATATTTGAATCGAAAAGACGTGAATGCGGTTATACATGCACATACCCCATTAACAATTGCTCTTGTGGACGCAGGTATTGATAAATGGTGGAAAACAGGGACAGTTGAGTCAAATTATAGTTTGGGAAAGGTCTCCATAGCCTCGGAAGCTCCACCGGGTAGTTTAGAATTAGCTAAGAATATAGCTGATAAAGCACGTGATTCGAAAATAGTAATTGTTCCCAGACATGGGGTGTTTGCGTTAGGAAAAGATGTTGAAGACGCATTAGACGCTATTATAGCGTTAGAAGCAACTGCAAAGTACTTCTTAGTAAAAGCCATAATCAATAAATTGTTTTGAAAAACAACTATGAATAATCTTAGGCTTGTTTCTTCCTATATTTTGGATGATATTTCTTAATGTGTTCTAATTTGACGTGTTTTAGCTCTTCCTCCGGTAATATAGCTAGGAGTTCCCATCCCTTGTCAAGAGTTTCTTCTATTGTTCTTCTCTCATATTCTCCTTGTCCAATAAATTCTCTCTCGAACTTGTCGGCAAATTGGAGATATCTTCTATCTCTAGGCGATAATGCCTCTGTACCCACAACTACTGCTAACTCCCTCAGTCTAACACCTTCAGCATATGCTGCATAGAGTTGCATAAAGACTCCTCTATGGTCTTCACGGGTCTTTCCAGGACCTATTCCGTCCTTCATTAATCTCGACAAGCTCATCAGTATGTCAAATGGTGGGTATATTCCTTTAAGCCATAGCTGTCTTGATAATACGAGCTGTCCTTCAGTAATGTATCCTGTTAAGTCTGGGATTGGATGAGTTATGTCATCGTCTGGCATGGTGAGTATAGGCATTTGGGTTACGCTTCCTTTCTTTCCTTCAACACGTCCTGCTCTTTCATATATTGTTGCGAGGTCAGTATACATGTATCCAGGGTATCCGCGTCTGCTAGGTACTTCTTCTCTGGCAGCACTTAGTTCTCTAAGTGCTTCACAGTAGTTAGTCATATCAGTTAGTATTACTAATACATGCATGTCGTGTTTCCAGGCGAGAAACTCTGCAGCTGTAAGTGCTACTCTAGGTATAGCGATCCTCTCTATAACAGGTGAGTCAGCTGTGTTAATGAACGCTACAGAGTTTTCAAGTGCTCCATATTTCTTAAAGTTTTCTATGAAAAACATAGCGTCGTCGTAGCTTACACCAATAGCTGCAAATACTATTGCGAATTTTTCTTCCTTTCCCCTAACACGTGCTTGTCTAACTATTTGTGCAGCTATCCTATTGTGTGGTAAACCGGATCCACTGAAGATCGGTAGCTTCTGTCCACGTACTAGGCTGTTTAAGCCATCTATGGCTGATATACCTGTTTCTATGAATTCAGATGGTGGGAGCCTAGAAGCTGGGTTAAGTGGTGCACCATTTATGTCAAGGTAGTCTTCCGGAATTATTGGAGGTCCTTCATCAATAGGTCTTCCTAAACCATCAAATATTCTGCCCAGCATATCTATGCCTACGGGTAGTTTTAGTGTTTCACCCCTATATCTTACAGAGGAGTTCCTAAGATCTACCTCGCTTACTCCTCCGAAAACCTGTATAATAGTTGCGTCTTTACTAACATCTATGACTTGTCCTAAACGTGTTTCACCAGTACCTAGTACGACCTCAACTACTTCGCCATAGCTAACGCCTTTCATCGGCTCAGCCATTAATAAACTGCCCTGAGCTTTTACAAGTTTAGATGACTCACGTACAGCTAGGCATATTTTAGACATTCTCTACCTACCTCCCATTAGTTCTTCAAAGTCTTTCTCTATACTCCTAAACAATTCTTCGAAATGTGGTTCAAAACCAGTATTTGGTATTTCTTTCATTCTAGCAATCAAGACTCTGCACTTCAACTGTCTTATCTCTTCTGCAGTTATTCCCCTTCTTAGAGCTTTTAAGCCATAATCATAGAACATCATTATTGCTCTCATCATTAAGACAGCTTTTTTCGGTGGACAATAAGTATCTATTTCGTGGAAAGCGTTTTGTTGTAAGAAGTCTTCTCTAATCATTCTAGCAACTTCTAGTACTAATTTGTCCTCTTCAGGTAATGCTTCAGCACCAACCAGTCTAACTAGTTCTTCTAGCTCAGCTTCTTTCTGCAGTATTTCTAAGCCTCGTTCTCTCAAGGATCTCCAGCTAGGATCTATTTCTTTGTGCCACCATTCGGTAACGTTGTCGACGTATAAGCTGTAGCTTATCAACCAGTTGATTGCAGGATAGTGCCTTCTATAAGCTAGGTTGACATCTAATGCGTAAAGCGCTCTCACAATCCTTAGTGTTGCTTGCGTAACGGGTTCGCTGAAATCAGCGCCTGGAGGTGATACAGCACCCATAATTGTTAAACTACCAGTTCTCTCGGGTCTGCCAAGTGTTTCTACGTGACCGCTTCGTTCATAGAAGCTTGCAAGCCTAGATCCTAGGTATGCTGGATAACCTTCTTCTCCGGGTAGTTCTTCTAGTCTACCACTTATTTCTCTCATGGCCTCAGCCCATCTACTAGTTGAGTCAGCAACCATTAGTACATGGTAACCCATATCTCTGAAATATTCTCCGAAAGTGGCTCCTAGGAAGATACTTGTTTCTCTAGCAGCTACAGGCATATTACTAGTATTCGCTATAAACAAGCTTCTCTCAACCAAGGGTTTCCCGGTTCTAGGATCAACTAGTTTTCTAAAACTATGAAGAGCATCAGCCATTTCATTACCTCTTTCACCACATCCAACATATATTGCTATATCTACTTGGCTCCACTTAGTTAACTGTTGTAAGGTAACAGTATTATGAAATATAACCGGGATCATGCCACCTATGAAATTATGATATTTTTCAACAGTTACATCGTATACATATGTTTTCTTATTAATTACCTCTACAGACTCTACTTTATCAGTTGTAACATAGTTGAACATTAATGTTATGTTCTTTAATCTCTCAATAACTTCTACAACATTGACCAAGTTATTCGGCACATAAGTTTTTCCTACAAGTAACAGGATCTTTTGTAATCCACTTTTACTAATATTTTCGTTACCATAGATCTGATTGCCAATGTATATATTATTTTTCTCAAAGGTTCTTTTAGAGATTATACTGTATAGCTTCTTCAGTAAATGAGGTGATAATGGTATTGCTTCTCTGCTTAATCTATTTGGTTTCTTAGTTAATATATATCTATGGACTTTTATGACTTTATTTATGGGCGGTGCATCTCCCATTACTATGTTATAGAATTTTGCTAATTCACTGAGACCAGAAATAATAATTTTGTGTCCATTTTTTCCGATCGAATATAATATTCCGAGTTTAGATAATAGATATGCTAATCCCGTTATAAGTTTCTTGGATGCACTGTAGAATTCTATAGAGCTTTTATGGAAGCCTCCATCACCCAAATAATAACCCTTGATGAAACTAGCTGTTATACTCACTGGTGCTTTTAATATAATTTCAGGTATCATTGCGTTTCTAGACTTTTTGCGTGTCGGGATACCTAGTATTTTTAGGAATAATGCTAAAAGTGAAGAGTTTATTTCAACGCATTTTACACTATTACAATATTTCTCGATACCCTTAATACCGAATACTTTTTCGGCTAAATCGTTAAACTTCTTTCTTAATAAATCATCATTATTGAAGAATACTATTTTTCTATTAATAATAGAGCCGTCCGATAACAGTAACCCGAGGAATTCAGCTAATTCTTTATTTATTACTTTAGGAATCTTCAGGCTCTTTTTACTCCTAGCCATACCAAGAATTCTTGGTAGTTTTATACTATACTTTTCACAAATTGTTACAGCAAGTTTTAATGGGATTGCCCGATTACTATATGCTACTGTCTTAATCGTAGATATTGATAATCCTGTTGTTTTGCTTAGTTCTTCTAATTGTTTGTCATTAAATCTTCTTATAATCTCTCTAATTTTGGAGTTTATTCTTTGGTCTCTACTTGTTATACCTTTATATTTTGCTAATTCTACAATATATTTATCAAGTTTAAGTTCGGCGCTCTCTTTAATAGGTATCTTACGTGGAATAATTAGATAATTGCCTGGTTTTATGTTAATTGCTTTAGTGTATCTAACGTATCCATCGGGATCAAAAACAGGTAGCTTATGTATTGGTGTAACTTCGATTATCCTTCCGCTAGCTGTCTTTATCTTGACTATTTTATCTGTATATCCCCTATAGACATGTGTAATACGTGCTTTCCTAAAGCGTCTGCCATCAAATGAATAGACATAAAGATCCTTGTCCTTAACTTCTATGATCTCTTCACTAAGATTGGGGTCTGGTTCGCCGTTTTTAACTTTTTTAAATAATTCATCAATAGTTAGTAGTTCCCAATCAGCTAATAAGATTGGTGTGCCTGGCATTATACATTTTCCAGTGCCGAAGCCGCCGGGGATAGCTGCTTTACCACCCTTAGCTAAGGGGAAGAAGAAATCAATAACACGTTGTCCGGTAATTAATGGTTCTTTCGGTTCTAATTTCTTTTTGTATGGTCTTGGTTTTCTAACGGGCCATTTTTGAAGCATTGTAATTTCTTTTCCACCGATCCTAGCAATGGGTTCTATAATGGTGTAATCTCCTTCTGGAACTATTTCCTCTATTACTCCATGTTGGTCGGGAGGAACCATTATATAGTGTTTTACAGTTTCGGTTTCCTCCACGTATCCGAGAATGTCTCCTGGACCTACTTTTTCTCCTTTTCTCATAAGGGGTATGAAGTGCCATTTCTTATCTCTGGGAAGAGAGGCTGCTTTTACTCCTCTTTGTACAAAGAAACCAACTAGTTCTTGTAGAACAGGCAGGGGTCTTTGAATACCGTCATATATTGATCCTATAAGTCCCGGTCCAAGTTCTGCTGCTAATGGGTATCCTGTACCATATACTGGGTCTCCGACTCTAAGACCCGTGGTGTCTTCGTATACTTGTATGATAGCTTTATCGCCTTCAATACCAATGATTTCGCCTATAAGTCTATCTGAACCAACTTCGACAACTTCATATACTTTTGAGCCACGCATTTTCTCAGCTATGACTAGTGGGCCTGAAACACGATATACTGTTCCTCGTGTGCTCAAAATCCTAACACCACACATGTTTTACTTAACCTAAGACTCTAAACGAATTAATTAAATAAATATACATGTTTTAAAAACTATTTAACCTCAAATTTTAATCCAATATACTTAGTTATCATCTCTTCATAATGTTTCTTAGGATCTATCTTTTCTAGCTCTTTGGGTGAATCAATGATGATTGGAAGAATTTCTCTATGTTCTTCAAGTAGTTTACTTAACTCACTACACGCCTTCATGATTGGTCTTAAAACTATTAATAATCTATAATCATCTATTTTACCCCGTATATACTCTACAAGTTTTTCACAATTGTTACCAAATACAAAGTAATCTATACCAGCAGCAGCAGCTACTAAGCAAAGATAAGGATCACCAATTAGTAATGCTTTTTTCATAACAGGGAGACTACTCATAGAGGCCACCATCTATAAACCAGTTCATCAACGATCTCTTTATACATACCAGTATCTATGTAGACAAGTATTGTCCTTAACACATATGCTTCACTTAATGAAAGTAGTAAAAGCTTAGTCGCGAGATCTGTTTCTGTATTAATTAATGAACTTGAATATTTTATCCCAACAATAAAGGGTACTATATCTAAATTAGTAGTTGCTTTATTGAACCTCATTAAGAAGTTAAGAGCTTCTCCAACATCTTGTAATACTTTATTGCTTGTTCTGAAATAATTTATTAAACTTTCAATGGTTTTCTGATCGCATAAGTACTTGTATTCATCTCTACTAAATATAAATAATGATACTGGCTCGATAGGTTCTTTTCGAGTAATGCATTCTCTTAATAGATATAAGTCGTTAAAAAGCCCATAAATAGTTAATGAATTATGAGTCATATAGCTCAAATCCTTTCTACTAGGAAGAAGTTTTAGCAATTCCGAATAGCTTACTTTATTAGTATTCATTATTTCCTTGACTTGGAACTTAAGTGTTCTTGGGACAATTTCGTAGAGTGTTTCTAAGTCGCCTATTTCCTCAGTAGCAGTTAAGTTACTCCATATATAAAGTGGTTTTCCTTTTCCTGAAGTAAGAATTGATGATGCAACTATTAACGTGTTATATATGTCAAAAAACAACTTATAGGTATCAAATACCTTCCTAGATTTCTTGCTCATGTTGCGGTATAAATTATTAAGTTTCTTATATTCATACTTAGAGACATAGTTACTTATAACGTCAATACTAATAGTTTTTCCATAGATCTTTTCATAAACATAGGAGCCTATAGGTTTGTCTATGATAGTTTTTATCGCTTGATCGAGGGTTTTAGCCGATAAAATGTTTTCAAAATCTTTCTTAGTAAGGAAGCTTGTGATCGCTGTTTTCATATATGCTATACTATAATAACTCATCTACACTATCCCCATAGCATCTTAGATATTACTGGTAAGAGTGCTGATTTTGCTCTTTCAAACCTTGTATTATAGGAATTATCGACTTTCTCGCCAGCTTTAGTACCTATGATTAAGCCTCCCGCTATTAGATTATTTTCTCTTATTTCAGCATTAATGTTGTTTTCGATCAATAATTTATTGATTATCTCTTTATCTTTCTCATTTACCTCTACATAATCTGGTTTCTCAATAAATTCTAGGCTTTCTAGCAATAGGTTCTTCAGAGAAGTCTCGATATCAAGATTCTTTCTATCAATAATGTCTTGCCATGCTTCCTCGAATACTTTTCTTATGATTTCATATTTAGCCTCACTGATCATTAGGCGTGATTTTCTTCTAGCGTCAGAAACTATTATTTGTGCATTAATTCTAGCTTCTTCTAGTATTTTCTCTCTTGTCTTCTCAGCTTTTTTCTCGTATTCTTTCTCCGCTTCCCTTATGATCTCTTCTGCTTTTTTCTCTGCTTCACGTATTATTTCTTCTGCCTTCTTCCTCGCATCCTCCATTAATTTTTCTCTGAGGTCATTAATTGTTGACATTTTTCTTGATCCCTCAGCTGATCAGAGATAATCCCATTAATGCGAATACCATGCCGAGAATTCCTATCAGTTCTACATAGACTGCTAGGATCATTGCATTAAATGTTATCTTGCCTTTTGTCCTAGGTAACTCTGCAATACCTGATGCACATATAACTCCTTGAAACCATGCTGATGTCCATTCAGCAGCTCCAGCCGCCATACCTAGCCCGAGTATCGCTAGTGCTTTAGCCATAGTAATCTCTGTTAAACCGTTCACATATGATATGAATTGTATTAAGACTATTAATCCATAGAAAGTCTGTGTCATTGGTAGAGATACTAATATGAACACATTCCTAAACTGCTTAGGATCTTCTGCCAATGCAGCTGTTCCAGCAGATCCAGCTTTTCCTATTCCGATGCTTGAACCTATGAGTCCTCCTAATAATGCCATAGCTGCACCTGCATATGCTATACCCATAGCCAGAGGGTCAACCATGATTGTTCACCTATAGTCCATGCATGGTAAATTATTTTAAATACATCTATTCAATAACAAAACGCTTCCTTAAAACTATTTTGAAAGGAGTAAATAAGTATCCTGTACCCTCATAGAATTTACTCAAAAATTCTACGAAACAGAGCCTTAGGGAATGAATAAAGCTTCCTATGGCTGATAATGCTGTATTAACTATATGTCCAAAAGCCAGTATTATAGTTGCTAAAATACCTCCAATAATAATACCAGCAATGCCGTGAAGCGTTGATGATATACCATTAAAGGCTATGCCCGCGATAGTGTTAAAACTAACTGCTAAGTATATAGTTGCTAGTCCTACACCTGCTAACCTGCTATAACTCAAAACGTCTCCAAGCAATCCCGTTAACCCAAATAACCACATCAATAGTCCTAGACCACCCATGTTTTTGACTGTCCCTATAATTAAGATAATGATTCCAGCGAATGCACCATATAAGAACATGTTATAATAGTACTCAGGGATCCCTGGTATTGGCGTGTGTAACATTTTATACAGTATATATGGTATACCAAATATTTCTGTTACAAATATACCGATCTCTGACAATATGTCTCCTATATTTCTATACTTAATAGCTTTTATTAGTGCCAAGATATGAGCAATATTGACGTGAACTAAACCTATTAATATAGCCAAGACTAAGAAGCTTAATGGATTACTGAATACTGATGTAAAACTAAATCTTATACCGATTAAGGAGAGAGTATTGCCTAAAAACGTGCCACTCAATAACCCGAATATAAATCCAACGATACTAGAAGTTATGATAGCTCTCTTAAAGAATACATAATTTTTATCACGAGGATCAATAACGAACTTATCAAGCAGGAAGAGTGCGGCTAAAATAATTGCTATAGCATAACCCATATCTCCAAGCATTATACCGTAAAATAATGCAAAACTATAGGATATAATGGGTGTCGGATCCCATTCCCAATATCTAGGTGCTCCAATAAACTTAACGATCGGTTCATACCATCTAATAATAGGCGGGTTATTCATTAAAGTAGGTGGTTCATCAACACCATATACCGGCTCTTTTAACTCAATATAAGATGGTATACCAGCTTTATTCAATGATATCCTTACGTCTTCGACGACATTATATGGGACCCAGCCGATTATAAGGGATAAATGTTTTGAAGAAAATGATTTAAATAAAGTTTCTAATTCACTATACTTGTTCTCTAAAAACAATAAGTATTTAGACAAGTACTCAATGTTGTCTTCTACGAGTTCCTTAATTTTATTCCTTAATTCTCCTAAACGATGCTTTGTTCTATTTATCTCCTTGTCCAAATACTTTGTTAATTCACCAACAGTTTTCATTGTGGATAAATAATCTGTTATATCGATATATTTTAACCCACACGCGTTAATCATTTGAAGAATTTCATCGAGTGGAAAGCTAGTTAAAAAACTTGTTATAAACATGCTTTCAAAAATATATTCTCTAATGATCTTTATATCTATGTTCTTTTCCCTACATAACCTCGTAAATGCATCTTTTTGATCAAAACTACCATATATAGTGACTACTATGAAATACTTCCCTCTATAAAATATATTATCCAATGGAATACTGGGTTCAAAGAAACCAAGAATATTATATAAGCTTTTTATCTTTTCTAATTTCTTCTCATCTTCACTTATATTTCTAAGTAGTTCTTGAAGCCTCATATAGAGGTTATTGACTTCTCTGCTTATTTCCTCGAGAGATAAGCTTTCTAATTCAGATAAAGTGAGAGAAACATCAACAACTTTTCCCTTAGCACTCTCCAAGATCTTATTGATCTTACTAATAGTGTCTTCTACTTTTTCAAATAACTTCTTATATTCTCTCAGCCCCTCACCAGCTTTTTCTATGTGTAGTGCACCCTTCCTTTGAAGAAGTTCTATTGTTTTATCCATATACCATTTAGGGACAATGATCTTAGCTTTAAGCATTTTAACTGGTCTATTAACAATAATTGGTGGCATCACTCTATCCCTGTTACATATTTTATGATTTCTCTCTTTGCATGCTCCAATTTCTCACTCGGGATATTCTTTACTTCTTCTGCTTTCTTCTTAGCACCTTCAAGTATTTTCTCAGCTTCTACTTGGGCGTTTTTAATTATTTCATCTGCCTCAGCTTTATATTTATCAATGGGCACTTCTCTGTTTTTGATCTCTTCGGCTTTTTTCCTTGCCTCATCTATTATAGCTTGTGCTTTCTTTTTAGCTTCCTCTATTATTTTATCAATTTCTTTCTCTATCTCTTCGATCTTTATGCTCAAAACAATTACACCTCTTTTACTCAAGGTTGAATAATATAGTTGTAGTAGTTCTTAGTTTTTCTCTTATAATGTAGAGTTGTGGACGGTATATAACTAGGGGTTTATCTAGGATATAATCTATCCCTAGTATAGTAGCTATAACTTTTTTCGCTAAATGATCTCTAACTATATATGCTCCCTCACCTATAGATGGGGCTGTCTCTATAATTATTGGTATCTTAAGCTTACACGCTTCTTCTCCTAAAAGCTTGGATAGATATAAAAGCTCTTCTTTATCTATTAGATGAACAGTTCCATCTCTTAAAACAATATATGGAATATCCATTTTTAACAAATCACATAAACTAACACGCTTATAGGGTAAATGCTTATTAATCAACCTAAGTTCGACACTAATCAATTTATTAAACAGATCCTTTTCATTACTCATCTCAAGCAACACCTTTTTTCTTCTCAAGCATACTCTTAACTCTTTTGAGTCTAGCTTTTTCCTCCCTTTCTCTTTCCTCAAACTTCATGCTGAGATATCTAATAGTGGTTTCAAGCTTTGGAATAAAGATGTATTCGAGCGCATTTACTCTTCTCTTAGTTCTTCTTATCTCTTCTCCAAGTGAAATAATGGATCTTTCAATTCTGCCAAGTTCGATCAGTTTTTGAATAAGTTTAATAGAGTTTTCTCTAAAACCAGTAAGCTCTATCACGGGATCAGTGAAAACACCCTTTCTAACCATAGCTGTATAAGACTTGACACCCATAATGTTCTCAAAACCAATAACTACACGACTTTCTTCCCTTACAGTATTCTCAAAATAATCAAAAATACCATCACCATACAATGATACAAGATACGCAGAATCACGATAAACATCCCTTAAAATACTATTAATTTCCAACCTAACCCTATACGCGATCCTAACACGCGATAAAAACTCATTAACCAAAATAGTCAATCTCTCTCTCAAAATCTTATGCACTTTCTTAGCAAGCTCTCTTCTCCGCTTCAGCCTAATAAGCTCGATCTTAGTCGGCCTAATCCTAAGCAAACTAGACATATCGATCCCTCTAAATAAACAGAAACTAATCCAAAAACCAATAATCATAATCAAAGCTATTAAAAACTAACTAAGAACAGATTCTAGTAAAGCTTTAATTTTTCAATTTTTAATTGGGAACTAAAATGAATTTAATTAAAAAGATTAGTTATTTCATTATTTTAGCATTAAAAAGAGCTTAGAAAGGTACAGGATCATCGTCTATGGGATCGCCGCCAGGCTTATTTGAAGAACCCGCTATTGATATTGCTACAGCAATTATCGGTAATACTAATGCAATTATTTTTACGGCTTTGATTAATTTCCTGAGAGTGTTTGCGTTCATATTTTTCACCAAATATATGATTTGTAAAACTAGTATCTCTATGTTTTCCTAATGAGAAAGGGTGTGATCATGAAGGTAAAAAATATAAACCTTTAAATAGTTTTCTACTCCAAAATTTCTTCTAAGAAGAACTCATAAGTATTATCTCCTTTCCTATACCTATATATCGCGTAGTAAACAGGCTTCGAACTGCCAGCAGAATAAATTGCAACAACTAAAGTATGTTCGCAACCTGGTCTTTCCTCTTCAACAATATCACATAAGGTTTTATCTTCGAGAACAGAGGCTTCATAACCATAGGCTTCTAAAGCATTATTTAGTATTACTGGGAGGCGTTCCATTAGGTAATTGTCAATTATGTCTATGTATTCACGAGTAGTCCAGTCACTAGGTCCTTCAAAGTAGACTTTTATATTAAGTATTCTTTTCAACTTATTCTTTTCGTCTAGCATAATTAGTCTTCTCCCTCTTTTCTTTTCCACATATAATGAGCGTAATAAAGTATAAGCATAGCGGATTTAAGGTCTTGTATTTCATTTGATTTTATCATTTGAATAGCGTCCTTAACGGAAACAACAATTGGTGTAATAACCTCATATGGTTCAGGAGCCATTCCTACATATTCGAGTTGTCTTGCAATAAAGAAATGCATTCTCTCTGTACTATATCCTGGTGTCGGATAATATATCCCTACATCAATTAATTCACGTGGTTCATAGCCCGTCTCTTCTATTAATTCTCTAATTGCAGCATCCCTAATTGATTCTCCTTCTTCAATAACACCTGCAGGTACTTCATAAATAAAATCATCTATGGCTGCTCTGTATTGACGAATAAGAATGATCTGATCAGATCTCAGAACTGGAAGTATAATTACACTATCAGGAAAAACAACAACATCTCTCTCAACAGTTCTTTCATCAATTTTTATTTTCTTCCTAATCACATCAAACCTTAAACCTTTGAATAGTTTCTTCTGATCGATAGTTTCTATTTTCATTCTCGTATTTCACCTTATTTATTAGAAGAATTTATTTTCACTAAATAAATAGTATTATCATCCGCTATAATAATTTAATAATAAGATACCAGAATATATATTCATGAATTATTCCGTAAAAGTGGTATAAGAGAAATGTTGGAACAGGTATTTAAATCATTTAACAAGATATTATCTGATCGTAGAATAGGGGCGTTTATTGATTCGCTTAAATATATTGTAAATATTGGATATTACACGGCTATAGAAAAAGAACTTGGATTTAGGCAGTATTCGATCTCGAATCTAGTTGAAAAGCTTAGAAATCAAGGAATAAGTTTCTCAGCTCATCCTGATTTCAGAAATTTAGGTCTTATGAATATGCATGTAATTATAAGTAATTATCTTATAACATTGGATAAGCTTAAGTATAAAGATTGGCTGAGATTTTTTGCTCACACATCTATACCTGTGGGAACGGTAACATCGTATTATTTACCATTTAATTTTAAGAGAGAGTTGTCTCATCACATTATGAAAGCAATTAAAGAAATAGTTCCTTCTAACGAGAATATTTATTTTGTTATTTACGAAAATAATATGAGACTCCAGCCAGCACTATCTCGTTATACATTTGATGAACATCCTCTTATAAGAGGATATAGAGTTGATGAATTAATACAAATGTTTGACAAGATATATAATGAAATAGATATTAATTCCATTGAAGAAGATGAACCAACATTTAATATGCCTGGTGATATGGTGGATCTTTTGCTTGTCAAAGAGTTTGAATTAGATGCTTTTAGTAATTTATATGTTTTGGCTAAGAAACTTGGTATTCCCTTAAAAACTTTAAACAAACATTTGTATTCTCATGTTATTAATCGACAAATGCTTAGAGGTATTTATTTAAAGGCTGGAATGTTTTACAAGTTATTCAAAGTCTTCTACGATGTTGTCATAGAGACAAAGAATAGAAGAGTATTCTTGTCATTACTACGTTTTATACCTAGTTTAGAACTCTCTATGGGTATGCAGTATACAAATATTAGAGGTAGACATAGATATGTTCTTCATACAGCGTTGATAAAGCCTTTGAAAGGTTTTGATCCTATTATTTCTTTCTTTTATCAACTTCATAATGATGGTTTAATTGATAAAATTATAACATATATTATTTTACCATCCAGTGTTAGGAAATATGGTATTCCATATATGAATTTTTATCAGGATGAGCGTAGATGGGATCTCGATACTGAGAAGACACAGGCATTGTTTGAAAAGAGATTTCCTAAAGCTGCCGCTAGGCATAGGGAGCTTATTAAGGAGAAATAAGTTTTTGTTTATTGTAAGAGTTATATTTCTATGAGCAAGGTATTTTTATAAGAATAGCTTGGGTCGGTGTAGGAGATGAATAGTAAGTTATATACATTTGTATTTTCAGTTTTCTTTAGAGGATTTGTTTTAGGGATATTGGCTTTGGTTATGATTTTGTTTTATTTTGGATATACACCGGTAAATACTGTTGATTTTCTCGCCTTGGTTTTTATTGAAATTGGTTTTTTAAATGATGTTGTGATACACATTATTACTCCACTTTTTCTACTTGTTTTGTTCATAATAGTCTTTGTATACTCTATAAGAAAAGAGCGTTTAGTTATGGGTATTGTTGGTTTTCTTGGTAGGTACTCATTTATATTAAGTGTTATTGTCGTTATTTGTTCTCTTATTGTGATTATGTATGGTATATATTCATCTGTTGAAATAGTTGCTTTTACTAAATGTGTTAAATACATTGTTTTAGGTTCTTTTGTGGGTCTTCTATCAGGTCTTTTAGTTACGAAATACCCTTTAGTAAGCATTGATCTATATGTAGTATCTGGAACTAGTGAACATAAACTCTCACTCAATAATAAACCCATAAGCTTGAATGGAGACGATATTATTCGGGTAAAGGTTTTTGGTAAACCAGATTTTTCTATTAGGGTATATCCTGGAGGGTCTATGCGTGTAAGTGATATTGTAAGTACAACATATTATTATTATGTAGAAATTATTCCGGTAAGTTCTCATACTAGTACGCTTGAAATCTCCTATAAGGATATTCTCATAGGTAGGTATAAGGTTATGTTGAAAAATGTTTGTTTAAAAAACATTGTATTTACAATATACTATAATGATGATAAGATATATGAACAGTCTTATAACATTGAGTGTAGAAAAAGTCTATTAGATGCTTCTAAACAAGCTATTAAAGCGGCTTTAGCAAGAATTGGTCTAGATATTACAAATGTAAGAGACATCCAATACTATACAGAGAATAATGTATTGATACCACCAGATATTACGGTTGGTGATTTAAAAGAGAATAAGGTTCTCATTAAACTCTATGTAGTTGAGAAATATCTTGAAGTTCTAAAATACTATAGTAGAAAAGACGTACTTGATCTTTGGGATTCATTAATTAAGCGTCTTGAAATATTAATGCAAAATATTCCTAATTTAGAAAAACTAGTTGCACATACTATAGATATACTCATGAACAAGATATTATTTACTGGTGATTAAATAAATTGAAAATAGTCTTCTATGGTATGTTAGATAAAGTAATGAGTAGCATTGTTGGTGAATCCTTAATTATTGTATCACCTTATCGTATCAGAGAATACGAGAATATTAAGAATATAAAACAATTGATTATAGAAGACATAGGTATTCCGGAGTTTAGATCTCCTATTTACAAAGGCTATGAAAGTATAATGTATGTATACAAGCTTGCAAGCTATTTCTTGAGAAACATTGATTTCGAAGAAGACCGCTTAACGTTACTAATTAATGGAGAAATTGGTTTTGATCTAGGAGTTTCTTTGAAAATAATTGAAATACTTAGTAGGGATCCTGGAAGACACACTACTACCGTAATAGTTCAAGTTCCTAGTGCATCTTTGTCTGGAAATGTATTAAGTCGTTTCTACGCTTATTATAAGATATTATTATTATATGATGTATACTTCAATGCAATTAGGAAAGGATCTTTTAGAACAATATTTCTTAATCCAAATATTCCTCAACATGTATTAT
>JAGGVR010000147.1 GCA_021157925.1 Staphylothermus sp.
ATAAGACCAAGATCTATTCTGGTCCTTTAAAGAATCCTGAAGAGTGGCGATTATTATTTGATGGCGGAGACCATAGAGTCAAACCTATAGGGTTCTATGGAAAAGATGCGTATTTAATATATTATGATAGAGGAGGGCTTGGAAGAATTGTTAAGGTATCTGATAATAGAGAGATTAGTGAAATAATTAGCGAGGACAAACACCCGTTACGTAAAGGAGTATTATATAAGGATAAATTGTTTCTAGAATATCTTGTTGACGCCCATAGCGATCTAAGAATATAGTTTGGGGGGTGAATTAATTAAGCAGTACAAGTTTAATCAACCACTCACTATTGAGTTATTAAGTTATGATGACAATAACCTTTACTTAGTGATCGAATCCTTTAATATTCCGAGAAGTCTTTACACCCTCGGTGGAGACAGTATATGTCCTGTCATAGGGTATTCTAGTATTGGAGGAATAGAGGTTTCTGAAGAATGGGCTAAGTCAAGTGATGGAACACTAATTCATATGTTTATCGTTAAAAACCCGGAAAAAGACAATAGCAAAGCTATTGTTTACGGATATGGAGGATTCGGTATCTCAATAACACCATATTATCTGGGGCCATTTCATGTGTTCCTCGAGGAAGGTGGCTGGTTTGTTATGGCTAATCTTCGTGGAGGAGGAGAATATGGTGAGAAGTGGCATAGGATGGGTATGAAAGATAAGAAGCAAAACGTCTTCGAGGACTATAAAGCAGTCCTAACACATATTCGTAGCAAAGGATTAAAGACCATAGGGTGGGGAGTCAGCAATGGAGGACTACTCGTTGCTGCAACGCTTGTGCAGTCACCAGAACTCTTTAACGCTGCTATTATAGGCTATCCAGTGATAGATATGCTTAGATTCCATAAACTATACATAGGCAAATTATGGACAACCGAATACGGTGATCCAGATAATTCAGAAGACAGAAAATATCTCGCCAAATACTCTCCATACCATAACATCGACAAGAACAAGAAGTATCCACCAACGCTAGTCTACACAGGACTTCACGATGATAGAGTGCATCCAGCTCATGCACTTAAATTCGTTGCCCGCATGGAAAAAATAACCTCAAATATCTATCTTAGAGTAGAAACACAAAGCGGGCACATGGGTTCATCTCCAAAGGTTAAGATCAAAGAATACGCAGAGATACTTGCATTTATTAAGAAAGCAGTAAAGGAATAAATAATAAAAGTTGAAATACGATTCAGTCTTATATTTTTCTATTCACATCGCCATCATGAATACTTGGGTCGATAAATTTCATTACATATAAAGAATCATTTTACCATAATTGGTATTAATTGTAAACTATCCAAAGAACTGCACTAATATAGATCAAATATAGATGCGAATGCCCTGAACTTTGTACTGCATGCTTATAGGTTATAGTTTCTTAACTCATTTGTTCATTCCACAAATGATACTGTAGCTTAATTTCAATTATTATCTGACCTGTTATGTTTGTTACATCTATTCTAATCCATATAATTCCTTTCCAATCCGGATCAATATTTAAATTGTTAGTACTATTTGGTAAGGGAAGATCACAAGGATCTATTCTTCCCCATACGGGTAGGTAACCTATGCCAGTCTTATAAGGTCCGTAGTAATAATCCTCATCCTTCGCGTTTTCATATTCACCAACTATATTAACACTAGGAGAAACTAATCTTATTGGAACAGTTCCTTCATTAGAAAAAACTAATCCTATCCACAGTGATACATTATTTTGTTCAGTAGTACATTCTCTATAATTTAA
Source organism: Staphylothermus sp. (assembly GCA_021157925.1). Lineage (GTDB taxonomy): Archaea > Thermoproteota > Thermoprotei_A > Sulfolobales > Desulfurococcaceae > JAGHDU01. The sequence continues at coordinate 1,799 of JAGGVR010000147.1, forward strand.
ACTAATAATAAATTCTGATTTACTGACACTTATATTAGCGTCGTCCTCGTCAATTCCACGATACATACAGCCAGAATGATGAGAACGGATACATTCATCTGATATAAATACTTTATAGGACCCAATAACTGGATCGGTGTTTCCAGTACTTATATTAATATTGGCTTCCAAGTTCCTAAACCACATACTGTATCCAGTCAATGTACTAGTCATAACAAAAGCGATAATGAATAATATTATGATTTTATTCATACAACATCAACATAATAAAACCTTATGATTATGAATGGAATTCGATTAATAAAATAATACTGTATCAATCCGATATACAATAAATATGTAAAACACATACTCAAAAACAACTAGACTGCAACGAATACTAAGTTTAATATATTAACAAAAATTATAATATCCTAGGCGATACACTTGGAGATGACAAACCAGGTTTTCAAAACAGGAATAAAAGAACTTGATCGATTAATTGGTAAAGCTCTTATCCCAGGAAGTTTTATTGTTGTCGCCGGCCATCCTGGTGCTGGAAAAACTACTTTAGCATCATCCATTTGTTATGCTAATATGCTTGAAAATAAGAAATGCTTATATGTATCATTTCAGGAAGATAAAGAGAAACTCTATAGGAATTTATTAAGTGTAAATATTAATTTCAAGGAAATGGAGGAAAAAGGACTATTAAGGTTTCTAAAATTACCTTTACCTGCTCAAGAAGAAGCTGTTGAGAAATTTCTTGATAAAATAATGGAGCTTATTATTAAGAATAACCCAAAAGTAGTAGTTATTGATTCAATAACACCATTACTCAGTACCGTAAGAGATAATATTAAAGCAAGAGCTCTCCTCCAAAACTTCTTCGCTGAAATCCCTAAAGAAATAAAAGGATTAGTCGTCCTCATCGCAGAAATACCTATGATGGAAGAAAAAATAATGATAGGAGACATCGAATTCGTAGCAGACGCTATACTAATATTAAAGCACCGTGTAGAAAGGAACCTACTAATTAGAGAACTCGAGATTAGAAAAGTCCGCGGCGTACCAATTAATCTCGCCAAAGTCCCAGTAGCTATTATTGAGGGAAAAGGACTAGTTATGTATGCTCCTCCGATCCTAGAGGAAGTTCCCTCTAGACCTAGAGAATTATATGAGTTTCAATGCACACGTTTGCATGAACTGTTTAAAGGAATAAGGAAAGGAGATGTAATCTATATATCCTACCCGCCAGATGATAGACCGAGCGATATTTGGTTATTTATTATAGGGCTTGTCCTGGCTTATGATTTGAAAGCAGTCATGATAAGCTATAAGAGATCATCTGAAGAGTTAAGAGAAAATCTAGTGAAGTACTTAAGAACAAAGTGTAATTGCCAAGAAAAAATAATGGAGCTAATAAAAGATAAGATCAAATTCTACAGTATAAATCCAGCAGGAATATCTATTGGAATAAGTAGTCTTTGGGAATTAAGCATTATTGAAAAAATAATCCTGATGTAGTAGTATTCCATAGCGTCGATCTACCCGTGAAAATATTTGAAGAAAAGGAATACTTTACTACATTGATGAACAAAATACTTCTATTAAAGAAGAAAGGAATAATCATAATAAGAATTGGATCTAGGGACAAAAAATACGATCTACACGCCTCTCTAGCAGATATGATTATTAGAATCGATACAGTTACGAAAAATGGTAAACTGTCTCGGGAAATCTATGTATGGAAGACTGAGTGCGTTCCGGCAGTACTTAGTAAAGAAGATTATAGTCACTGTATACATGAAGTAATGGAAAAAATATGCCAGGTTGTCCGAAAAAGAAACATTAAACAATAATATATTCGGGACACAAAATATTATTATATGTAAATGTACCCGATGAAGAAGGAATCCGGGTATAAACCGAAATTCAATCTATGTAGATAAGGCCCGCATCTTGAGGGTATATCATTACAACCTTCTCTATATATTTTATGTATAAATTATATTTACTAATTTTATGTCTTCGGTACAGTAATAATATATATTGAACCACGAGGATACTTATTCTAAAAAATACTTATGTGTGAAATCTTATGCCCGGTAGAAAACAAGGAAAAGGATTAAAAATATCTTTCATCGGAGCTGGTTCTGCAGTATGGTCATCTAGGGTGCTCATTGATCTAATTATAAATAAGTCATTATGGGGTTGTAGTGTTTATCTGATGGATATTAATAAGGAAAGATTGAATCTCATATACGGTTTTGCAAAGAAATATGCTGAGGAGATCGGTGGTGATATTAGATTTTATAAAACAATGGATCGTGTCGAAGCCATTAGGGATAGTGATTTTATCATTAATAGTGCTATGGCTAAGGGGCACACGTATTATGAAATGCTAAGAGAAGCTACTGAGAAGAAAGGATACTACAGGGGTATTAATAGTGTTGAGTGGAATATGGTTAGCGATTATCATACTATATGGGGTTATTACCAGTTTAAATTAGTCATGGATATTGTAAGAGATATTGAAGAATACGCTCCAGATGCGTGGTTCATAAATGTAGCCAATCCTGTTTTCGAACTAACAACACTTATTAATAGGATGAGTAAAGTCAAAACAATCGGATTATGTCATGGCCATAGAGATTTTTACAAGATAGTAAAGGAACTTAGACTGGATCCTAGTAAAATAGAGGCTGAAATAGTTGGATTTAACCATGTAATATGGCTTACAAAGTTCAAGTATAATGACGAAAACGGATATGATTACATAGATAGATGGATTTCTGAGGAAGCTGAAAAGTATTGGGAAAAATGGAGATTAACTACAACAGATCCCTTTGATATCCAGTTATCACCAGCTGCAGTAGACATGTATTATACATACGGATTATTCCCCATAGGCGATACAGTAAGGGGAGGTACTTGGAAATATCACTGGAACCTTGAAACAAAGAAGAAATGGTATGGGCCAACAGGTGGGCCTGACTCCGAGATAGGCTGGATGATGTATATGGCTTACCTCAACTTACAGTTAAAGAGAATATATGACGCAATGGCTAATCCCACTGTAAGACTTATACAAGTATTCCCTCCCAAACCCAGTGGCGAACAAATAATCGATATAATAGACTCTATTGTTAACAATAAACCGAGAAAATACCAAGTAAACATTCTGAATCAAGGAATAATTCCAGGCATTCCAGATAATGTAGCAGTAGAAGTCCCAGCTATAATAGATGCTAAGGGAATACATAGAATAAGCGTTACTCCACCGAATAATAAAATAATCAAATATGTATTATACCCAAGATATATGAGAATGGAATGGGCTCTCGAAGCATTCCTTGAAGGAGGAAGAGACGTACTATTAGAATGGTTACTCTATGATGTAAGGACTAAGAGCATAAAACAAGCAGAGGAAGCAATAGATGCTATGCTAAAAGTTCCTGGAAGCGAAGAAATGGCTCTACATTTTAGGTGAAAATATGGAAATAAGCATAGTATCATTTAAAGAAAAACAACTATCAATGAAAAAATTATTGAATATCATTAATTCCATGCTATATCATGACATAATAACACCAGATCTTATCAGAAACAATATTGAATTAGACCCATTTATAGATCCAAATAAGATACTATTATTTATAAACACTAGTGCAGACAAAGTTCTAGGACTCCTTTGGCTAGCTGAACCTTATAACTTGCCTAAAGAATTTAAGAAATACGAGGCCCATCTATGGGTAAAACTCCTAGGCATACTTCCAGGCTATGAAGAACTATTAGAGGACATGCTCAAGTATGTAGAAGACTACGCTGTTTCTAAAGGGAAAGAAGCGATCCACATATATGGTTATGCACCCTATTATATTGTACCTGGGCTAAATAAACACTATGAATTAGTTGATAATAAGATTAGAAAATTCGGTTATGAAATTATAAATAAAGTTGTTAATTATTATCTCGATACAGAACAATACTATATACCATTAAAATATTACTGGCTAATAGAAGACCTTGGAAAGAAAGGATATGAAATACGCGAAGTTTCTGATGAAAAGACATTAATTAAGACTAAGGAGTGGATCCGGAGAAATTTTGGATTAGCATGGAGCATAGAAGCTGATATAGCCTATAATAGTGAGTATGGTGGCTTAGTAATTGCCACTAAAGATTATGAAATTGTAGGGTTCAGTGTCTACAGTGGATTAACACTTCATAGATTTGGACCAATAGGCGTATCTAAAGATCATAGGGGTATAGGGCTTGGAGAAGTACTTCTGCATTATAGTTTAGAAAGAATAAAGTTAAATGGTTCGCCTATAATAGAGATTCCATGGACAACGCACTTATTCTTTTATGCCGGTATACCCGGGTTATATAGGATTAAGACTTATTACATATATGAAAAAAGATTAGTAAAGTAGATCTTATATTTTTATATAAATCATTACTTTGTTAGCGGATATTTCCTGAATATCAGTATAGCTGGTAGCAGTATTAGTCCTCCAAATATGTATACTGCTCTAATGCCTAGATCTGCTCCTTGACTATAACCAAGGAATTGTAGAAGCATCGAAGTAAGCACGCCTGCTAATCCTGCCATGGTTTTTGTTATTAGTCCCTGTGTACCGAAATATATTGCTTCACGTCTATAACCTGTTTTTTCCTCATCTATGTCTGTAATATCAGCTATGAAAGCATTAGGCAACATCAAAAGAGGCGTTACAAACAATCCTGCAATAACCCCAATTGTTAGTAGATATATTCTTGGATCAATAGGTATTGTACCCGTTAAGGCAAGCATTAGAGTTGGTATGATAAACATCGACATTCCAAGCAAGTATAACTTCTTCTTACCCATTTTGACAGCGAGTTTCTTATAGATAGGCAAAGTAACGACCGATACTATGATTAATGGAAAGTAAAACAACGATACATTTTCCTTCTCAAGCCCAGCGGATACTGTTACGGCATATGGTAAGGCCATCTGTAACATTGTTGTAGATAAGACTAGAATAGCTGTTGGGACAAGATAATATATGAATACTTTGTTCATAGCTGTTGCCTTAACTGCTTCTACAAGATTCATTGTTGTAGCAATCTTTTCCCTCGACTTAATCCTCTCTTTTATCGCCAATACAACAGCAAGCATACTTGTCGTTGCAATTATTGTTAATACAACGGATGTATTTAGAAAACCCAGTATTCCTAACAGTATTGGTACAATGACACCACTTATCACTAGTGATATTTGACTAAAGAAAGCTTGAAATGCTGATAACCTAACTCTTTCTTCCGTACTTGTAGCAATCTCAGGCAATAATGCAAGATATGGAGCTATAGCTGCTGTATAACCAAACCAGAAAATTCCTAGAAGAACAGCAGCGTATAAGACATTAATTATTGATTCATAATGAACTATTGGTATCCATATTAGTATTTGACTAAGAGCCATAAGTATAAATCCTATTACTATAAATGGTTTTCTCCTACCCCATCTAGTTACAGTCCTATCACTCCAATAACCAATCAAAGGATCTGACACAGCATCGATAATTCTTCCAAATAATATAACTGTACCCATAGCAACCATAGGAGCTAATGGACTTAGTCCACTTTCCTTTGGTGGGCAATAATAATATAAAAGCCATTGGACTATTAATGCAGAACCTATTCCCATTAAGTTTCCATAACCATATAGGAGAGCTTTAATATTTGATAACTTATCCCCTTCCATCATATCCCCGACAAGAATGTGTTTTAAATAGACAAATTAACTGATTATGAGAAAAAGAATAAAAATAATACTTTCCCTTGTACGTAATTTACAAAATATCTTCTTTTACGACTAAGTAATTACTAAGAAAGGAATCATATTCTTGTTTGAACATCCAAAGTTTTTCTAGAGGAAGAACCCCTGGATCTAATTGTTTCTTTAAAGCTAGATCTATTGTTTTCGCAAATACTAAGGCAGTATACATTGTTGTCGCGAATGGTTTATCGATTCCTCCATATAAATACGATAAGTGCCTAGCAATGCTATTTTCATTCCTAGCTATTACTTCTAATATAGCAATGTCTCTTACATTCATTGATAATTTTTCTTCAAACACTCTGGCCGTGAAGATTTTCGGAGAAATCGAAACATTATCAATTTGTAAGGGTTTATCATCGAAAAAGCCTAGATCACGGAGCTTCTTCATAATGAATAGATGATTCTTATGCCTTATAGTTATTTCAGCCATATACTTAGCTCTTATATTTTTAAGAAGAGATCTTAGCCCATCAGAATAGAATCCCTCAAATTCTCCTAATTCAGATATAGTTATTTTATGTATTTTAGTTAATGGATCAACCTGTTTAATTGTTCTATTCTCAATGATTCTCGCAGGCCTAGTATATTCTTCGATCAGATCAACTGGGTTCCAAGTGATTACATATCCTATGGGAGGAACGGGTTCAACAGGTATTCCCCCTACATGTATAATTAATGATTCAATGTTCCTGCCTAGTTTCTCGTAGAAATAGCCAGCAACCAAATTACTGTAACCAGGTGCGAACCCAGCATCAACTATGTAAAATACCTTCTTATTCTTAACAATGTCTTCGGTTAAATACGGATCCTCTGGTATAAAGGAAACATCAACTACACTATATCCTTTCTCAAGTATCTTCCTAGTTATCTCAAAAGCTACTCTTGAAGGAAGAGCTGTTGCAATAAGTTGAGCTCCACCTAGGTTTTCGAGAATATCTTCTATGCTAGCTACTTTTTTGAAATCAACACCTAGTTCATCGACTAATTTACTATGATCAACTTTGTCAAGCACTAATATATTGAATTTACCCATATTACTTAAGTCTTTGAGAAATATTCTAAGAGCTAAACTACCCACTCTACCTGCTCCGAGAAAGACTAAGTCAGACATTTTTGTTCACAATATATTATCTAGTTATCGATAAATATATAGAAGTATTTTTGATGATTAGTAAGAATGAACCATAATACATTAACTAGAAAACAACTAACAATAAAGTCTTCAATTGCAACGATTCCGGGATACACTACTATGAAGCCGAAGAGCATTGATACTAAGTTATTGCTTCTCAATTTTAATCAAGGAATCTTCTTTGGATACAATTGGGCTGTTCTTGGACCATATCTTAGGGCTTTAGGATATAGTGGACTAGTCTTCGGTGTTTTGGGTGGAATCAGTATTTTATTCTCAAGTATTTCAACCATACTGGCTGGTATTATTAGTGATTTAAAAGACTCAAAAATTGTACTTGTTCTTGGCACAATGCTATACAGCATGGTGTTTATTTTATTCTATATACCGAGCCTACTCACTCTATTATCTGCATATATACTTCTTGGAATAGCTAATGGTTTTCTAATGACCGGCTTGGATGTATATACTTCAAGGGTGGGCAAGGATGAGACACTACATTATACGTTTAGTTATGTTAGATCAGCTATGTCTTTTGGGGGAGCAATAGGTTCATTTATGGGCTGGTTACCTATTTTTATCTCAGTAGAAATTAGTAGAGACTTAATATCCTCATACAGAGACGCTTTTCTATTCCTACTAATCTTGTCAATAACAAACATTATAGCATCATTAAAACTAAGAGGACTACATGGAATACTTACTTCGAATAAGAAAGCATCGCTAAGGAAAATTTTCTCATTGAAAGGACTAGGTAGATTCTATTACATTGTGATTACCAGTATCCTAATAGGTCTAGGAGCAGCTATGTCTATTCATAATATTAGTTATTACTTTGCCGCAAAATATAATGTTACAAGTGGTGAAATCGGCAGTATTTTCGGGTTGCAACAATTAATAATGGCTATAATTATGATTAAGCTACCGAATATTGCAGACAAATATGGGGGTCCTCTACGAACGTATTTATTAACAACTATTTTTAGTATTCCATTACTTATAGCAATGACTATCGTAAACAATTACTTCGTTGCAAGCACATTATACTTGATCAGAAGCATATTAATGAATGTATCTAGTCCGCTTTATACAGCATTTGCACTAAGTCTTGTTCCACGAGATAAGAGAGGAATAGCAACAAGTATATTAAATTTATCCTCACGCATTCCTACAGGTATAGGAAGAGCTATTGGTGGATGGCTACTGGATATAGACTATGAACTACCATTACGCATTACTGCACTATTATATAGCATTAGCTTAGCATTTCTTGCTTCCTGCTTTAAAGACTATTTGAGGAGAAAATATTAGTTAAGCTAATCAAAATCTTTACATTGGGGATAATTAATGAGTACTGCTTCCTTGGTAAGACTAGTTGTTCTAGCAGATGATTATGCTGGATATGAAACAAGAAATTTACTTGCCCAACACGGTTTATCGATCTATATTGAGATAATGGATGAAAACAGCAAGATCCATAAAATATTGTTTGACACAGGTCAGTATGGAGAAGCCATTATTCATAACGCTAGCCTATTAGGAATAAATTTGTCGGAAATAGACTCTATAGTATTATCTCACAATCATTATGACCACACGGGAGGACTGTTAAGTATTCTTAAATACATTAAGAAGAAAATCCCAGTTATTGCTCATCCAGATATATTCAAACCTTCAATCTATATCTCTAAGAATAATATTAGGTTAAACATAGGTTTGCCCCATACTAAGAGAGAATATGAAGAGCAAGGAGCCTACTTCATACTAGTAAAGAACCCAATTGAAATAGCTCCAGGAGTATATTTCCTAGGTGAAATAAATAGATACTACCCAGAACTTGCACCAGTCCTTGAAAGCAACTATACTATTGAAAACTATGAATTAGTAAAACACAAGCTCCTCGACGACACAGGATTAGCGATCAATACTGAAAAAGGAGTTATAGTTATTGGTGGATGCTCTCACTCAGGAATAGTAAATATAGTTGAGCAAGCATCTAAAATAACAGGATCAAAACCTTATAGCCTCATTGGCGGATTCCACTTATTATCGATGGAGAGAGAAAAGATAGAGACTATTGTTGAAAAGTTATATTCCATGGGTGTTGAAGAAGTTCATGCAGGTCATTGTACAGGTTTCCTAGGAGAACTATTACTAATGAATACTTTTGGCGAGAAATTTAAGAAAATACATGTAGGTTATTCCACCACCTATCCATGACACTATTCAATGAAAAACATATTCTTTTTGCCTAATTACATACTTCTTTAGTACTTCTTCAAGGACTTCAACACCTATTCCTGGTTTCTCAAGAACTCTTATATAGCCTTTATCAATAGTCCATGGAGGATCAACTATTTCTTCCTCATAATATCTATTTGACTCTGATATATCGTTTGGATACTTTACTGCTGGCAGGGTTGCTGAAGCTACTTGAAATGCTCTACCAATGCCTGTTTCAAGCATTCCACCGATCCATATTGGTATGTTGTTTTTCAATGCAAAATCATTGATTTTTATTGTTTCTGTTAAGCCACCGACTCGTGCTGGTTTTACATTTATTATCTTATAGCTTCCGAGTTTATGTCCTGCTTGTGCATCATGGATATTCTTGATGCTTTCATCTAGACATATTGGTGTTTTTATCTTTGATTGGAGTATACTGTGTTCATACAAATCCTCATAGGATAGGGGCTGTTCTATCATTAATAAATCATACTTATCTAGTTCCTCGAAGACTTTTAAATCCCTCAGTGTATACGCTGCATTAGCGTCTACTTGAAGCGGGATATCTCCAAACTCTTTCCTAATGGTTTTGACTGGTAATACATCCCAACCAGGCGCTATTTTTATCTTAACTCTCCTATAGCCTCTCTCCAAGTATTTCTCGACCAGTTTCAATAATCTATTCATATCTCCTATTACTCCAATACTTATTCCGGATTCAACGGTTTTTCTGACACCGCCTATTGCTTTATACAAGGGTATTTTAAGCTGCTTAGCATATAGGTCCCATAATGCGAACTCAATCCCGGCTTTAGCCATTCTGTATCCTCTAACTCTCTTCACACGATCAACGAATTCCCACGGTTTCTCGATCTCTGGGTTTTTCCTCAATAATGGTATTATGAATTCATTATATACATACATAGTAGTCTCCACGGTTTCATAACTATACCAAGGACCATCATCTACTGGAGCTTCGCCCCAACCAATAATTCCGTTTTCATCCTCAAATGCTACTATGATGCAATGCCTATCAAGCATGCCGCCAAAGCTTGTCTCAAAGTATTCCTTGAGCTTCATAACTAAGTGAAATACCCTGATCTTCTTGAGCCTCATGAAGAACCCTCCCCAACAATGTTGTCCCAGGGATAATGTCCTTGGAGTATCACTTCAATATTTCTCCTCCATAATATATAGAAGCTTCTTCGAAGTCCTCCCTTAACCATAGTTATGAAACTAATAACTATGTATCCCTGGGTATTCAAGTAGTATTTGAATACTTTTCTCAGCTTAATTCTCCAATCAAGTACTAGTTCTAGGTCTTTTTTCTTGAGTTCATTTATATCTCCAGGGATCTCGACGACTACTAAGTCTTTTTTGTTTGATAGAGATGTATTAATTAGGATGGGTTTATTGTTCTTGATCTCCACATTTGTGGCTATATGGGGATCTAGTTCTAAGAGTTTCTCATAAGTGATTGTCTTCTTTTTATTTTCTTCGATAATGGCTTTAACCCGTGGTGATCTGATATACCATTCTGCAATGAATCTATCTGTTGGCGTACCTCTGTTTATCTCGTCTTGTAGCTCGCCATAGTAGTTTATATAGAATTTTCTTATAATTACACCCATTTTCACTATGTTGAAATACGCATTACTACTCTGTAAGGGGTCATAAGTCCATTCTATTAGGTGATAACCTTTCTCAATAGCTATTCTCCTCTGGAAAATCTTCATGATCTTCCCAATGCCCAAATACCTGTATTCCGGAACAACACCTGCTAAGTGACTATACATGTATAGTTTTCCATACTTATAGGCTGGAACAGTATATATTAATCCAACTGCTCTACCAGTTGGTTCTTCAAATGCGCCGAGAACTATTCCTCCATTACGATGGCTAGCTATAAGCATATGGTAAGTTACTGCTCCGGAATAATCCAGCATCCCCCAGATCTCTAATTGTGCATTCATTAACTTCCTATAATCATCAGGTGTGCTCGGTTCTCTAATAACAATTGTTTTATCTCTAACACTTAGTTTATAGGGCAAACTAAGATCCATAAACATCACTTGATTTATTCTTTACTAATCAAGAGTTATGCTTCGTTCTCATAGAAAGTTTTTCTTGATTCTTCATTATCTTGTACATTATACTTATTTTATAACAATTTACTTTATTCTAAGACTCTAATATATACACCTACATATCTTTTCTTTAAAGTTTATATATTCCTCATAAGTGTATATATCATGTGAGAACTATGGATGCGTCATTCATAATCCTAGTTCTCGGCTTTCTTGCTTCCTTCTACATGGCATAGAATATAGGAGCGAATGATGCAGCTAATCCAACCGATACAGCTGTAGGATCAGTTGCATTATCTCTCGAGAAAGCACTGCTAATATTCAGTGTATCAGCACTTATAGGGGCTCTTACGCAGGAATGGATGGTAATGAAGACTCTTGGCAAAGGAATAGTAACTAATATCGAAGTAGCTGGGGCTTTATGTGCTATACTGGCTGACATATGGGTTCTAGCAGCGTCTCTTAAGGGAATGCCTATATCTACTAGTCAAAGCATAACGGAGGGAGTGCTGGGTATAGGATTAGCATACGTTGCTTTAGGAAAAATGAGTATTCATGAGATAAACTAGCAAGTTGTAACAAATATCTTGCTGAGCTGGATAACAAGCACTGCATTAAGCATAGTATTAGCTATTATATTCTATAAAGTCTTCAGTAGGGTTGCCTTGTTTCTAGAATTAAAGAAATACAGATCCGAGGCAATTATGATGGGGTTAATAATAGCTTCACTAGTATTCTCAGCGTATAGTTTTGGAGCCAACGACTTTGGTAATGCGATAGGGGTATATTATACTGTTGCATCAAAATGTATAGGAACACCAGATATTTCAACAAGAATAATGCTTGCTCTTATAGGAAGCATAGGGATAATGATTGGAGGATATACTGTTGGGAAAAGAGTAATAAACACTGTAGCCCACAAGATCACACGACTTGACCTCGTAACAGGATTATCGGCGGAGTATTCTAATGCATTAACTGTATGGACCTATACAATAATCCCATGCATATTATTTGGATACGATATTCTTGTATCAACAACACATGCCGGTGCATCATCAATTATCGGAGTGGGAATCACTAAAAACAAGGACTTTAAAAATATCAATTGGAATACAATCAGAGACGTAGTGAAGTCATGGCTATTAACAATCCCGATAACAGCATCATTAAGTTTTATTCTAAGACTGGGGATCCATTACTTCCTATACTTATGAATAATACATTAGATATATATTTATAATATGAAAAAAGAGAATACTTGGTGATAATAATGATAAAAGAAAGGGAAATTATTAAGGACACAGCTTTAATCGTGGCTAAACTAATGTCTTCTTCAGCAATAACTGCCCCCAAAGCAAAGGGGAGGAACAATATACAAGTAAGAATTCTTGATAAAAAAGAAGAATTATACCAATTAGCTGAAGAAATGGAAAAACTTGCATCAAGATATGGCAGCTTCTTTGCAAGAGACGCAGACAACGTAAGATCCTCGGATGCAGTAGTGCTAATAGGCTGCAAGATCATTGATTTTAATATTAAGCAGCCGGAAGAAATTAAACATGATATAAATACTGTCTTAAGTCTCGTGAATCTAGGAATAGCTATTGGATCAGCTGTTCACATAGCTTCTATAAATAATGTGGACAACAGGATCATGTATACTATTGGTTTAGCGGCACAGAAGCTCTATATGAAAGACTCTGACATAGTTTTCGGTATACCATTAAGTATTAAGGGAAAGAACATATATTTTGATAGAAAATAAATCCTATTTCCTACTGTACAAATGACACTTCACATAATGGCCTTTTTCATACTCAATAAATTCTGGTTCTTCTCTATTACATATTTCTTGTCTAAATGGGCATCTTGGATGGAATCTACAACCTGACGGCGGATTAATAGGGCTCGGAGGTTCTCCTGGCACTCTTAGTTTTTCTCTCTTTCTAGTAATCTCTGGATCTGGTATTGGTATTGCTGAGAACAATGCCTTCGTGTATGGGTGTAGGGGTTTTTCGAATACTTCTTCTGCTGGACCATATTCTACTATCTGTCCAAGATACATCACAGCTATGTAATCACTCATATACCTTACTACTCCAAGGTCGTGACTTATGAAGAGATATGTGAGATCCATTTTCTTCTGGAGATCCTTTAGGAGGTTAAGTATTTGTGCTTGGACAGATACGTCTAGGGCTGATGTTGGTTCATCTAGTACTATGAATTCTGGGTTTAATGCAAGTATTCTAGCTATCGCTATTCTCTGTCTTTGTCCTCCACTGAATTCATGTGGATAACGGTATAGGTGCGATTCGTTTAGTCCAACTCTATACAATAATTCTACAACAAATTTTTCTGGATCACTTACTTTGATCTTGTATATCTTGATAGGCTCATATATTGTGTCGAAAATAGTCATTCTAGGGTTCAAGCTACTGTACGGGTCTTGAAACACCATTTGGGCTTTTTTCCTAAACTCTTTAAGCTCCTTACCTCTTAACTTGAAAATATCCTTACCCTCAAAAAGGGCTTTTCCGGAAGTTGGTTTAAGTAGTCTTAAAACCAGTTTCCCAACAGTTGTTTTTCCACAACCAGATTCTCCAACTAGACCCAGTGTCTTGCCCTTATATATCTCGAAGTTTACACCATCAACCGCTTTAACATAGCCCTTTGTGAAAAATATTCCCTTTACTGGAAAATATTTCTTCAAATCAACTACTTTGACTAATGGAGTACTCATACATTTCACCCAAGCTCTTTACGAATATAACCAACAAGATACTCTATGAGTGGATGAAACCCAGATCTCTGGTGGTCTCTCGCTTTTACACTTTTCCATAGCGTATTGGCATCTTGGATGGAATCTGCAACCTGGTGGTGGATATATTAGATTTGGTACAGTTCCTGGTATCGATTCCAATTTATCTATCTTCTTCACTGGATTTGGCACTGCTTTTAACAATGCTTTAGTATAGGGGTGTAATGGGTTTTTGAATAACTCGTATATGTCTGCTTCCTCGACTATTCTTCCAGCATACATTACTGCTACTCTATCACACATATCGGCTACAAGTCCCATGTTGTGTGTTATGAGAAGAACCGTTAGGTTCTTCTCCTTCTTAAGCTTCTTGAGCAGATCCATTATCTGGTCTTGAACTGTAGCGTCAAGAGCTGTAGTGGGCTCATCCGCTATTACTAGTCGTGGATTATTGCTTAATGAAATGCCTATTACTGCTCTCTGTTTCATACCGCCGCTAAGCTCGTGTGGATAGTTCTTCACTCTTGTCTCAGGATCAGGCATTAAGACACTTTTCAATATATCTACAGCTTTTAGGAATCCCTCCTTAATGCTTGAAATTAATCCATGATCATACATGGTTTCTGATATCTGATACCCAATATTGTAGAGTGGGTCAAGACTTGCTGAAGGGTCTTGAAAGATATATGATATCTCTGCACCCCTGATCCTTCTCAATTCTTCTTCACTGAGTCCAAGCAAGTCTATTGGTTCTTTTCCAGGTTCTCTATAATACAATACTTGTCCTTTCTCTATTCTTCCCGGCGGTCTAATTAGTTTTGTTAAAGACTTTGCTGTAACAGATTTCCCACAACCAGTTTCTCCTACTAAGCAGTAAGTCTCTCCTCTGTAAATTGTGAAGCTAACTCCGTCTATTGCTTTCACTACTCCAGCATATGTGTAGAAGTTAACGTATAAGTCTTTTACCTCTATTATTGGCAGATGTTCAGACTTCATTTTTTTCACCTTTTTGTTTCTTCTTCTTTAGTTTAAACTCTATACTTCTCCTAGTCTTGGGGTCAAGAATGTCTCTTAGCGTGTCTCCTATGAGGTTAAATCCTAGTACGGTTAATAAGATCATTAGTCCTGGATAGAATACTAGCCACCATGAGTTGGGAAAATATTGTGATCCATCGTTTATTATTCTACCCCAATCAGCTATTGGAGGCACCGCGCCTACGCCTAGGAAGCTTAGACCAGCTTCTGTAAGTATTACTCCTCCAAAGTCTAGTGTTAGGTAAACGAGTATTGGGCCTATTATGTTAGGAGTAATGTGTCTTAATAGTATCCATCTAGTTGGTACACCTAGTGCTCTCGCAGCTTCTACGTAGAGGTTCTCTCTAGCTGATAAAACCAATCCTCTTACTAGTCTAGCATAGCCTGGCCACCAGACGATCCATAGTGCTATTATAACACTTACTAAGTAGGCCATTGAACCAGCATGTTGTACTTTTAATGAGAACAATGATAGAAAGAACTGCCTAACAGCTGGATTAGCGTTAAGGAAATACTGTATCCTTGGTGGTAATACTGCTGAGAATGCTATAGCTAGTATTAGTCCAGGGAATGCTAGGAATATGTCAGTAAATCTCATTAATATTTCGTCTATCTTACCACCATAGTATCCAGCAACTAGTCCTATTAATATACCGATCCAAGGACCAACTAACATAACCATTATTGCTACTATAAGGCTTGTACGAGCACCATACAATATTCTACTGAACAAGTCTCTTCCATAGTCGTCAGAACCAAGCAATAATGTATAATTTCCAGACCTTACTCCTAAGAACTTTGCAGCCGTAGTATTTGGTATAGTTATTACTGTACCAGGTGGTGCTAGATACGCGTCCCTATCGAATGCCGTTAGTGGGGTATCATAGTTGAATGGCGCTATATATGGTCCTACAATTGCTAATACTATGAACACTATTACCAGAGCTAACCCTATCAGTCCTGGTGGAGATCTGTTAAGAGCATAAGCCATTAATTTCCATTCATCAACTCTTGCTTTATTTTTCTTATACCATCCAGGTCTTACTTTATCTAGGAATTTAGCAAAACCCTCTATAAGTGCATCGGAGAATTTGTCTAGAAGCTTTTTCTCATATATTTCGCTCATATTATTTCACCTCAATACCTCACTCTCGGATCTATGAAGGCGTACAGAATATCTACTATAAAGTTTGCTGTCAAGTAGATCAGCGATACGAAGAATACTGCACCTATTAGTGCTAAGTAATCAAACTGGTTAATCGCTTGCAACATGTAGCTACCAAGACCCGGTAATCCGAAGACTCTTTCAGTAATAGGTGCTCCTCCTAGCAGTCCTCCAAACTGTAATCCAAGTACTGTAATTACTGGTACTAATGCGTTTCTCAGTATGTGTTTATATATTCTCATTTTCTTTAATCCGCGTGCATGAGCGAATTCTGTAAAATCAGCACTTATGGCGTCTAGGAAGCTGTTTCTCACAATTCTGGCAGTAATGCCTATACCCATGAATCCTAGTATGAAGCCTGGGAGAGAATATCTCTGCAGTATCTGTGCAAGCATTGGAAAGTCTAGGTGTAGTATAGAGTCGATTAATGGAACACCGGTTATAGAGTAATCTGGCTTAGGCGTTCCCGCTAGGGTTATCCAGCCTAATTGGGTAAAGAAGAGAAATATTAATAAATAAGCAAGCCAGAAGACGGGGGTTGAAACACCTATTAATGCAAATATTCTAACTGCTGTATCTACCCAAGTATCACGTTTCAAAGCAGCAATTATCCCTAATGGTATACCTATTAACACAATGTAAATGAATGCTATTAGAGTTAACTGAATAGTGACTGGAAACCTCTTGGCTAAGTCGTCCCAAATATAGTGGTGGGTTACAGGACTTACCATTTGATTGGTGAATAACTTGTACATTATAAAGTAATATCTTTCAAGAATACTGCCTTTTAAATGGTATTCTTTCTCTAACTGCTCAATGACCTTGGGGTTAGCTTTTTCGCCACCGGCCCACATTCTAGCGGGATCTGTCGGGATCACGGCAGCGATAACGAAAACTATGAAGGTAACACCTATTAATGTCGGTATAAAGGTTAAGAGCCTTCTAACAAGGAATCTCTTGAGCTCAGCCATTCCCCGCACCACACAATTTTACAGAAAGAGATATGGGGAAAAAGGTGTTAAAAAATTAATTTCAGTTATTACATTTTTCCCAATTATGTGGATTCATTACTTGCTGAAAATCTGTTGGGCTTCATCAACAGAGCTCACCAATTGGTAATCTAAGACACTGAACTTTGTTCCACCGTAGAATAATGGTCCTACATAGTTATCTGGATCTAGATAGTCAGGTGCCCACCCAATAATGTATACGTCGAAGTCTCCCTTCTCAGTCTTCGTTAGCAATGTACCCCACTGTAGTGCTCTAACTGTCACCTGGAATCCTAATTGTCCCCAGTAGGTCTGGAGAAGTGTAGCTATTTTCTCACGCTGTGTGTTACCAGAGTTGTACCATATCTCGAAACTATACTTTGTTGGATCGATGCCTGATTTCTGTATTAATTGCATCGCCTTGTTTAAGTCAAACGTGTACTTTGTTACTATGTCGTCATTGTGTCCTGGGAAACTAGCTGGTATTACTCCGTATAGTCTTTCTAGGTAACCCGCATAAACATCTTGTTTGATCTGGTCAAATGGTACTGCATACATTAACGCTTGTCTTACTAGCTTGTTGTCAAACGGTGATTTATTAGCATTTAGTACTATATATACTATGGTTGGTTCTAATCCTCCTTCTTCAACAATGATCTTGAATGATGTGTCTTTAAACTGATATCCTTCAATGTCTTTGAGTCTATCTACTGGTATTGCACCTATATCTGCTTGACCACTCTTTAGGATCTCTATTCTAGAGACTGCGTCGTCGTTAATTAAATAGATTGCTCTTTCATGAATTGGTTTACCGTTTTCACCATATGGCTTAGTGTTCCACAGCGTCTTGTTCCAGTAATATGGGTTGTATTCTAGTACCATGTAACTATTCTCCTCGTACTCCTTAATGTAATATGGTCCTGTACCCACCGGGTACTGATGTAGGAATAGATGTGTTGGTTCTTGTTCTCCTACACCAATATATTTTGCCCATGCTGCTGGGTTCTTACCGTTCTGGCTATCAGCTAGTGCTTGTTCATACTTGCCTTTTAGCTCGTCAACGTTGTCAAATAAGTACTTCATTGGAATAACTGATACGAATGGATCTGCTAATATGCTTAAAATAGCACCATACGGGTAGTATAGTTTTAGCTTTACAACTCCAGCTGTATCACCACTATAACCGAATAATGATAATAAGTCTTGTAGTGATTTAGGCTCCTCAGTTTTGCCCTTATATTCAGCTACTAGTCCACCGCTTTGTAGTAGCTGGTTGAATTCATCCTCTGTTAATACACTGCTTGCATTAACATCAAAGAACTCCGTTATCATCCAGCTTGGATCCAATTGTAGTCTAGCAATTCTCCAGATCGAGAATAATACATCTACAGCTGATACATCATATACTTTATCGTGCCATCCATCATAGGCTTTGACTCCTCCTCTAACCACGAAGTACCATTCAGTACCTTCTTTGTTGTGTACCCATGCGACAGCTAGTCTTGGAACTATAGTCTTCGTGTCCTCTTTCCAGTAGGTTACCAGCGAGTCGCCGATATTTTGCCAAATTTCCCATCCAAATGTCTCATAGTCTGCTGCTGGGTCAAATGTATCTGGCCATCCAAACGTGATTATTGAGTATGTGTGTGGATCGTTTACGTAGTCTTTAATACCGATCTTTACTGTGGGCGCATTAGAGTCCTCCCATAGGAGATCGTATCTCTCGGCTAATGTTGGGTGATAGTATCTGCCGTGTAGCCAGCTCCAATAGTTTCTTACAAGTACGTATTGTCCCAGCCATAGAGTTGGTACTTCTTCGTTACTGAGCTTATAGACTGCTTCATATATCTGGTATCTTATGAATGGGTCGGTGGCTTTTCTAGCGGCCATGATCAATGCATCCACGTTATAATCTCTGAAGAAAGCTGGATCAATGTCTACGAAACCGGTTGAGTTCTCAATTGGTTTAGTCTTCTTCTCATCTACAACATATGCCACTACTATTATCTTTTTATTCCCTGAAATAGGTGGAACTATTGATCCCTTAGGACCTACGACTACATAGGCTTGGCTTGTCTCAATCACTAATGCTTTGGGGCCTGAAGGTGTTGTAGTAGTTCCAGTGGGTGATTTAGTTGTAGTAGTGGTTGTAGTAGTGGTCTGAGTAGTTGTAGTGGTTGTGGTTTGTTGAGGTGCTCCAGGCTGAAAGGCAAAGTATGCAGCTGCAATAGCTACAATAACTACGACGAGTATGATTATAGCTGTGGTTTTACTTAATGCTTTATAATATTTATATGTCATACAATCCCACCTATGTGTGCTGTGCACATTAGTATAAGCTACAGGGGTAAGTATATAAGTCTTTTCCCCATATGAAGGAAAACTAGGTGTAATATACATGTTTTATAAAATAAGTATACCGTACAATGTCTACACAAGCAAAGAAAGAAGCTTTGGTTTAGATGCTTATTTCTGGTTATTTCTCGATAAAAAATATAGAAAATCATTATTGATAAAACCGCTTAATTCTCTTAAAAACTCTCCCGACCCAGGATCAATTATTCTTAGTCCTAAAATAGATCATTCAAAACAACTTAATGAACTAGAGGAACTAAGCCAATATATCTCATCTGAAAAGATAAGGTATACAAGCAGACTTAATAGATGGAAGCTAGCAAGATTTTTCCTAGTACCTCTTCCTTCAGGACTTGTCGACTCTAAAGAATTAACAGAACTTGTATCAGCAGAAAATATTGTTAGAAAAATCCTGTCGATGAGAACAATTTCAGATGGGATAAAATGGTGCATATTATCAATAAAAGAGACTGAGAAAGGAATAGAGATAAATGTAAACGGCAAATATGATAAGATATACAATTGGTTATACAAGAATGATTATGGTTTTAAAAATGAGCTTATAAAGATCATTACTAAGAATAGACAACTAAGATAATAATGAGCCTTATACAATGAACTTATCTAATAGTATGTGCTTATTACTAGGCTCATAAAACCCTATAATGCATTTAACACTCTCAGAACTACACATTTCTAAAATCTTGTCATAGAATTTCTTCCAATCATATCTCCTAGCTATATATACATATTTTCTCAATGGATGATTCCTATCATACATGAAGCTCTTTATATGCAGATTATCAACAAGTACTCGGCTCCCAGTTTTCTTGGCAATCCATAAAATACTCTTGATTGTTTCTTCATTATCGTTTAATTTGGGGATGATTGGACCATAGAAGATCCAAGTATCTATTCCGAGGCTGGATATCTTTTCTAATGCAAAAGCTCTCATGGTAGGAGGAGAGGAGTATGGTTCGATTAAGCGAGCGATCTCATTGTTCATAGTAGTTATTGTGAAACCAATGTCTATTTTATCAGCGTATTTCTCAAATACATCGATGTCTCTAAGGATTAGGGTATTCTTTGTCTGTATACTTGTATGAAAACCTTTCTCTAATAATAAGATGAGGGATCTCCGGGTTAGCTTATATAGCGCCTCAACAGGTTGGTAAGGATCTGTTATTGTTCCTATGCCGACAACTCCTTTCTTAACCTTGTATATCTCTTTTTTAAGAACATCTATGAGATTAGTTTTTACAGCAACTATTCTGCCCCAGTTTTCCCTTATTTCTTTAATATACGTGTAATTTCTCGCATAACAGTAGATGCATCCATGTAGACAGCCGAGATAAGGATTAAGGGCGTAGTCTATATCTGGTAATCCGCTTCTGGTCAAAGCTTTCTTTACGGTAATTTCTATTATTCTTGGCTTCCTTAACTGGTTATTCAACTACGATTACCCTTTCTCAATATATTTATCAATTGTACTATGGAACAGTATTCTTTGGAGAAGCCTTGATGCATTAAGCCATTTCTTGGCTCCAAGCCTTGTGTGTTTGTTTATGAATTCGAGCACCTCTCTCATATCATTTGTTTTTAAAACAGGTCCCTGTCTCAGCATTGCACGAATATTTTCTCGTACAAACCATACACCTATCGGTAAGTTGAATCCTGGATATATTTCCCTTAATACGATAGCAATAGCTTGTCTTTTTCTTCCCTCGAGATGCTCAGCTACAGCAAGACGTGTAGCGAAATAGCATCCACCTATTTCGGGATAGGTTTTTCTTCCCTTATATCCCTCATAATCTCCTTCGATTATTATCTCTGTATCTCCAGGGTTCCAAGTAGAGCCAGGCCACCAAGCCTCCATCCATTCAAAGCTCCATTTCCCAGGATATAGTATTGCTATGAATAAGTTGTCATAGTATTTCCTCATATAAACCTCTATACTATTGATTACATTGTATTGTTTTATCTTGTTAATCAAGTATTTCGATACAGTATCATCAACAGCCGTTATACTCCAACGAGTTGGGACAAGTCTTCGATCCATATATGTTCCCAGAGCCCCTACGCTAAGCACTTTCTGAATAACACTAACGGGTATCCCTGCTTTATACAAGACTATTATTGCTTCACTCGCTTTCAAGTAGAGGTCATTATATACTCTGTCAAGTACTCTAGGAATAGATGGGTTACTAGCAATTCTGAAGTCTTTGAGAGGAGCTCTAGGACCTTGTGGAGGCTCATACTCACTAAACAGTATTATTGGTCTAGGAGGCTTCTCCAAATATATCTCGACATCAACGGGCTTCAGAGACAAAACTATTTCATGGACCTTCTCAAGGAAAGGATCATTTCTTTTTCTAACGGGATATTTTCTAGAACCAGTTACTAGTGACCATCTATAATCAAGTATTTGCTCAATCCTTAAACCAAGCCACTTCTCCGGAAGATCATATATCTTAGTATCCCCGGTCTCCGGTGGAACAGATGGACCTATATTCACGTATGGATACCCATATCTACCAACAAATACTGCTGGTGGACTAGTACCAAACACCTCTTGCGAACCATGAATTCGTCTTAGCTTATAAGTGGCAGTCTTCTTTGCTAATAAGGGACAATAGCTTAAACCACACAAACCCTTACCTCTACAAATAGCGCAAAGCCTAGGATCGATTCTTGTTCTTCTATAGTTTTCCAATGCAAAACCCACTAAAAATAATTCATTTATTCAAGCCTCCTCTAACTCCATAATAAGTATACATATTTTATAAATTGTTTAGTTCTTGGATTATTTCCTTATAACATTCACTTTGTATACTCCATCATCAATATCAATGATTATATTGAGCCTCGATTCTGCTTCATCATAGTTTTTATCTTTGTAGCTTCCCGAGGTTATTCCTTCAACGATCATAGTTCCAATACCACTTTCCTGTATAGCATTGATAGCTGTTTCCTTAGGTATTCTTACTTCTAGGCTAACATTGCTAGAATCACCCTTAACGATAATATTAGAGTCCCCAATGAACCCGTCATAGTCTAACACAATTTTGGCGTTTGAAGAATCAAGTTCTATTTTAGCTTCGGATTTCTTTAACTTGTTTACAGTCAATGATATGTTAGAGGAATCTGATCTAAGATATAGTTTCTCTCTTACACTTAGATCTCCGCCTATACTAGAAGATTCTATATCCATAAACACATCTTCAAATATCTTATTATATGGTATGGATAAATCTCCCTCAGCCTCTTCAGATTTAACATACACAATTCCATTCTCAGTAGATACTTTTGTATAAGAATCTGGAGTAGTTTTTCCCTTGAATAAGAGTTTATCGATTTGCTCTTTTTCTATCTTTAAACTTGACGATTCAGCAAGTATTTTTAAGGAACTGGCTTTTTCAATATCTGTAACCATATTGAATTTAATCGTTCTACCACCGCTTTTTATCTTGATTGATTCTTCTATTCCTTTCATTACTCCCTTTATAATGCTTGATGTTAATCCAGCTATCATACTTCCTAGAAATCCACTATTTTTACCTACAAATCCTATATCTCCAGATTTTATCTCTATGAGTGGCTTTAGGTGATCTGGTGCTTGTATGTAGAACACATCATTTATTCCTTCAAGAACACATTCAAGGAGTTCTTCAGGCATATCTTCAATGGTTAATGTCAATATGTCTGTAAAGTATAATTTCTTGTCCTCCTTGCAGAGTTTTTCTGCCAGATGCTTAGTCAGTGTAAACGATAGTTTATCAGAGATCGTTATTATTTCTGGTTTAGCCTCTTTCCTCTCAATACGTTTTTCTCCTTCATGGGGTTGTTCTTCACCTGTAAGTATTGTTAGTGCTTTATAGGCCTTGACTCCTTCCTCCGTTAATCTATATTCACCTGTATCCGGGTCTTTTTCTACCAGACCCTGCAACATCTTTAAATGAAAAGCAAAGGTACCGCTATCTTCTACTCCTGTTATCTTCATTAGCTCAGAGTAGCTTAAGTGCTTGTGCTGATATAGGGCTCTTATAATGTCTCTCCTCACTCTATGAGCTAGTGCTTTAAGATACTTCTCTATACCGTCTGGGCTCTTCATACAACTCGCCTCCTACACCATTTTATTCATTATGTCTTCTCTACAAGGATAATGTTTTTGTATAGAACAATTCACTTCCATATGTTGTGAATTCTCGACAAGACAAGATTAGGAGTAAGAAATGAAGGAAATAAAAGAATAATCATATCATTTCATTTTAATGAGTCGAATTGCTGATACAGGGCAGGAATCAGCACCAGCTTTTGCACATTCATATAGTTCTTCTGGTATTTCTCCTATTGCTTTGTGTTCATCTAATTTTATCAAGTACTTATCAATGATTCTATTCTTCCCGTCATTAGGATCTAGCATATATATTTCTGGGCAAATTGCTGGCGCTACTCCGCATCCTATACATGCGTCTCGATCGATTTCTATACGGTACTTACCCATTTTTGTATCACCTTATGTGTAATTATGATCGTTCATGGATTATAATATAAGTGGTTATCAATGATACCTGTTTAAAGATATAAGTAAGTGAAGTACTCTTTGAGAATAGAGTAGAGAGTAGAAAGAAAAAAGTAAATAGTTTTATATGCCTAGTTCTTCCAGTAGCTTCTTTCTGTCAACTATTTCTCTCTTCTTCTTGAATAGTCTTGTTGAGAAGTATCTTGCTGCATAGTCTGGTAGGATTGTTACTATTTTCTTTCCTTTTCCAAATCTGTGGGCTTTTCCAAGCTTTATTGCTGATACTACGTTTGCTCCACTGCTGATGCCTACTGGTAGGGCTTCTAGTCTAGCTATTTTTCTCGCCATTGTTATTGCTTCGTCACTAGTTGCTGTTACGAAATCATCTAGTAGATGCTTATATCTCTTAATAATCTCTGGTACAAAACCGTCTCCTACTCCCTCAATTTCGTGTCTACCCCATGGTCCTTCTTTGCCTGTCTTGAACCAGTAAGTTGCTATTGGGCATTCAGCTGGTTCTGCGCCAGCTACTATTACGTTCTTACATTCTTCCTTGAGTCTCTTAGCCACACCCATTAATGTGCCTCCAGTACCTACTTGTGCTACAAATGCGTCTGGACAACCTATTTGGTCGAGTATTTCCTTACCTGTTGTCTCATAGTGTGCTTGAACGTTTGCTTCATCGCTCCACTGATCGAAGAAATAATATTTGTCAGGGTTTTCTTCTGCTAACTTCTTAGCGATCTCTAAAGCTTTACCTGCATCGCTTTCGCCACCTGGTGTGAAGTAGAAGTCTGCACCAAACAGCCTCATTAACATGAATCTCTCAGCACTCATTTCCTCAGGTATAACGATCAATACTTTGAACCCGAAATAGCTCCCTAGAGCAGCAAAGGCTATTCCAGTGTTCCCAGTTGTCGGCACGACGATGGTCATTCCTGGTTTAAGCTCGCCTTTCTCCATTGCTCTCTTTATCATATAATAAGCCATACGATCCTTAACGCTACCAGTTGGGTTCATGAACTCTGCTTTACCCCATATCTCGAACTCTACTCCTTGATCCTTTTCGATTTTCTGTAATCTAATTAATGGTGTGTTACCGATACACTCGATTACATCTTTGCACACTCTGAGAGTCATGGTTTACACCTTCCAGACTATAGGGGTTATTCTGCTTGGATTTATTATGAATCCTAAGTAATATATCTAACCATTCTTAGTGATGTGGGGTAGTACGGTATTACAATGTATAAATAATATTGATCGATAAGTATACGAATATACAAGGGCGTATCCTATTTATTCCCTTCGTCAAATAATAATATATAAGCCTCATGAGGTGAGTGAGCCATAGCGAGATTCGACGTATATAGGCCAAAGAGCCTTGAAGACGCATTAGCCTTTCTCGATAAACATGCTGGTGAGGCAAAGCCTCTTGCTGGAGGAACAGAATTAATCGTCTTGATAAGGGATAAGAGGATTCCAACACCAAAATATCTAGTTGATCTAAATGCTATTAAGAAAGAACTAGCATTCATCGAGAAAAAAGAAGATGGAATACATATTGGTGCAACAACAACACTATATGAGATCAGCCAATCATTCCTCCACAAGGACAAGAGATTCGCTGGCTTCGTCGACGTGTTTAAACTATTCGGAACAATGGCTCTAAGAATGGAGGCAACAATTGCGGGTAACATTGTTTCAGCAACACAGTATAATGACTATATAACCTTACTACTAGTATATGATGCAAAACTCAGGATCAAAAGCATTGATGGCGAGAGAATTGTTAAACTCGAAGACTTCCTCATAGATAAGAGGAAAGTTGATTTAAAGCCCAACGAGCTAATATACGAGGTAATAATACCTGAACCACCAGAGAAGAGTAGCAGTAGCTTCTATAAGTTTGATAGAAGAAGATTACTAATAGCAGGTGTTGTTACAGGAGCAGCATTCCTCCACCTTGAAGACAATAAGATAGCAGATGTAAGAATAAGCTTTGACATGGTACGTGAAAAGAGAATCCCGGCTCGTGCTAAGAAAACAGAGGAGTTCCTAAAAGGAAAAGAGTTTAGCGAGGAAATAATAGTGAAGGCTGCTGAAGAAGTATTACCTACAGAGATGGAGAGAGTAACCGATTGGTGGACAACAGCGGAATACCGTATGGATATGTCAAAGGTTGTTTTGAAGAGAAACCTATTAAGAGCATATGAGAGGATCAAGGGGTGATCATGATGGAGGAGAAGGTTGTAAAAGTTCATCTAAAAGTCAATGGCAAAGAATACGAGCTAGAAGTACCGCCAAATGAGAGATTGTTAGATACGTTAAGATACCGTTTAGGACTAACAAGTGTCAAAGAGGGATGTGGCAGAGGAGAATGTGGAACATGTATTGTGCTAGTAAATGGTATGCCTAGGCATTCATGCCTAACTCTAACAGCAACACTTGATGGATCCGAGGTAACAACACTTGAAGGACTAGCACCTGAAGGCAAGATTCATGCCATACAACTAGCCTTCCTAGAGACAAAAGGTGTACAGTGTGGATTCTGTACACCAGGATTTATACTAATGGCTAAAGCACTACTGGACAAAAACCCCGATCCGAACATGGAAGAGGTCAAAGAATGGCTAAGCAGTACACTATGTAGATGTGGAAGCTACCATTACTATTTCGCTGCAGTAAAACTAGCTGCTAAATACATCAAGGAAGGAAAGATCTACTTTGACGAAGAAGAAGTACGTAAGAAATACTACATGAAAGTAGTTGGGAGGTGATCCATGTATGAGTAAGCCCGAATATGTAGAAATAGTTGAAAAAGTCTTTGACAAGACAAAACAAAAGAAAACAGAAGAATTCAAATACATTGGCAAGAGCATTATCAAATGGGATGCAATAGACAAGATAACTGGAAAAGCATGGTTTACAGCCGACCTTAAGAAGTTGTTCCAAAACGCAGTATTCGTATACAGTGTTAGGACAAAGTATGCACATGCATGGATTATGAAAATAGATGTAACAGACGCTGCTAAATACCCTGGTGTACTCAAAGTAATCACTGCAAACGATATTCCAGGAATAAATGACGTAGGATATGTTATACCAGACCAGCCACTTCTCGCATATAAGAAGGTAAGATACATTGGAGACACTGTAGCACTAATAGTAGCAGAGTCTATGGAGAACGCTAGAGAAGCAGCAGAACTAGTAAGCGTAGAGTATGAACCGCTCGAAGTAATACTCGACCCACTCAAAATAGTTGAATGGGGAGGACTTAGAGAAAAAGAACACACTTTAATACACGAAGAGAGAGGAAGCGATGTAGTATCAAGGTACAAGATTAGAACAGGAGACGTTAAGAAAGCATTCGAAGAAGCAGCCGTAGTTGTTGAAAACGAGTATAGAACACCAATGCAGGAACACGCTTATCTAGAACCTGAAGCTGCACTCGCAATACCTCAGCCAGATGGAGGAGTAACAATCTATGCAAAAACACAATGTCCATTCGACACAAGGAAAGCTGTTGCACAAGTACTAGGACTACCATTTAACAAGGTAAGAGTAATAGTGCCACCACTAGGAGGCGGATTTGGCGGCGCCGAGGATGTCGGCAACGAGATTGCTGCAAAAGCAGCATTAGCCGCTCTACTGACTAAGAGACCAGCGTTCCTAGTCCATACACGTGAAGAATCTATTATTGGTCACAGTAAGAGACACCCAATGATAGCTAGATACAAACACGCCGCAACAAGAGATGGTAGACTACTAGCTGTAGAAGCAGAGATCATACTCGACACAGGAGCCTATGCAAGTCTAGGACCATTCGTTGGATGGAGAGCCATAGTACACAGTACAGGACCATACAAGGTACCAAATGCTAAGATAGACCTGGCAGTTGTTTACACAAATAAAGTATATGCGGGAGCGTTTAGAGGCTTCGGAAATCCACAGGTAACGTTTGCCGTAGAGAGACAAATGGACCTATTAGCCGAAGAACTAGGAATGGATCCCGTAGAACTAAGACTAAAGAACATACTTAGGAACGGAGATAGAACAGTACACGGACAACTACTAGACCATGGAGTAGGCCTAGAAGAAGCACTATTAAAAGCAGTTGAAGCAATCAACTGGTATGAGAGAAGAAAACTCTATAGCCAGCAGAAAGGAACTATTAGGAGAGGAATAGGCATAGCTCTAATGTACCACGGCAATAGTATAGGTGCTGAAGGAGCAGACTTCTCATCAGCAACCATAATCATACAGAGAGATGGAAGCATTGTATTCAGAACAGGACTAACAGACATGGGACAAGGAGCCATACAAGGATTAGTAAACATCATAGCTGAAACACTAGGAGTACCACCAAGCTATATCAGGGTAGAATGGCCAGACACAGCATCAACACCAGATGCCGGACCAACAGTAGCATCGAGATCAACCGTAATGGGTGGAAACGCTACACTAGTAGCAGCATATAAGCTAAGACAAAGACTAAACAAGCTAGCAGCCGAGCTTCTAGGATGTGATCCAGACAATATAGTAATTAATGCACCAGATGTCTATTGTAAGAATGATCCTAGGCTCAAGATCACATGGCAAGAACTCGTTGAACAATCGTTCTGGAAAGGAGTACCACTACAAGAGTTCGGATATTTCCGTGCACCACCAGCTGAGTGGGACGAAGAAACAGGTCAGGGAGCACCATACATGCACTACACGTTCGGTGCAATTATAAGCGATGTAGAAGTTGATCTGGAAACAGGCGTTGTACGCGTAAGAGAAGCCGTTACAGCATACGATATAGGAAGAGTAATTAATAGAGTAGGAGCAGAACATCACGCTGTAGGCGGATACATACAAGGAATGGGATACGCCTTAATGGAAGACCTATATTACGCGCCAGACGGCAGAGTTTACAACACTAATCTATCAACGTACCACATACCAACTGGACTAGACATACCAGAGAAGATTAAGTCGATATGGGTAGAAGCAGGATTCCGCAGAGGCCCATATGGAGCAAAAGGACTCGGAGAACCATCAATAGTGGCAATAGCACCAAGTATAGCGAATGCAGTAGCACATGCTCTTGGAAGCAAAGAGGCAAACAAAGACATCAATAGAATACCATTAACACCAGACTACGTATACAGTGTAATAAAGAAACATGGTTTATTAAAGAAATAACCCAACCCTCTTTTTTCTACTTTTCCTTCTATTTCCTCTAATATTATTTCTGATCAGAATACTTGTTCTCAACAGGCATACATGGTCTAGTCGCTACTATGTCGACGCCAAGATCTAAGACATTCCTAATAATAACGTCTCCAATACGTATAGGTGGCTTTACCTTAATTCCTGCAAGATACCTTGATATTTCTAACAATTTATCCTTCGGAACAGGTCCAGATGTTTTTACAGATACAACGGGCAAGTCACCGTTCTCACACCTAACTATAGTCATTAAGACACGCTTCGGACTACAAACTTCTTGTTCAGCATACTTCTTACCCATAGGACAAGAATATCCTTCAACACTAATTATTTTGCCATCAACAAGTCTGACTCTAATCTCGCATCCTCTAGGACAAATTATGCATATAACTCTCTTCTCTACATAGCTCTTCATTTCTCTACAGCCTCCACAACAATATCTCCTATGTATTTTGATAACTCGGTTTTGCGCAAAACGATCCTAAGCATGGTTGATGGCATAATTTTTATTAATGGTATCTTTTTACCAATCCCTCCTATTTGGAAGTATGTATTTTCTAACGGGCGGGACACTCTTGAATACAATACGACGTCCTTTCTCCCACTTACATAATGAGGTACCACGAACAATATGTTTGATCCAGGAATAACTTTTCTCCATTCAGCAGACAATACGCCCTTGTTCTCAATATATTCATGAACACTCTCAGCAGCTGTTTCTCCCTGTTCTACAGCATAATCTACGTAGTCGTTAATAACTAATGCATTACCAGCAATAAAGACTCCTGGAACACTTATTGATTCTAAATAATCATTCACTATTGGGCCTCTCGTCCTAGGATCTATTAGGACCCCCATTTTCTTCAATAACTTAGTCCTAGGCCTTAGACCAGCAGCAATTATAATGGTGTCACATTTTACTTCTTTTTCAGTACCTGGGGTTGGGTTTAAAGATTCATCTACTTCTGATATGATAGCACTTGAGACTCTGCCATTATTTGCTTTTATTTCAGTAACGGTGTGCCGTAGCAGTAGTGGTATTCCAAAATCCTGTAGGCATTGGACAATGTTTCTAGTTAAACCACTAGGGTAACCCAGGATTTCAACTACACCTACTACTTCTGCTCCTTCTAATACGAATCTCCTAGCCATGATTAATCCTACATCACCAGATCCTATGATCAGTATCTTTTTCCCAGGCATGATGCCGTAGAGATCCATCATAGCTTGTGCTTCTCCAGCAGTATATACACCTGCTACATTGAAACCAGGGATACCTATTTCGTACCTATGTCTTTCCCTAGCGCCAGCGGCGTAGATGATGGTTTTGCTTTCAATAATCCAGCTTCCTTTCGGTGAAATGATCTTTATCTTCTTGCTCATCATTGACTCATTGATTATTTCTTCAACATATGTTTCAAGGAGAAGATCTATATCTCTATCCATAACTTTATCTATGAATCTATAAACGAACTCTGGTCCTGTGAGATCTTCTTTGAAGTAGTGAAGACCGAAACCTGTATGAATGCATTGAATAGGGATTCCTCCTAACCTATTCATTGCTTCTATTACTACTGTTTTTAATCCCTTGTCAGCGGTCTTGATAGCTGCTGCTAAACCAGCTGGTCCTCCACCTATAACTGCTACATCATATGTCTTATTCATCTAATCACCTCTTTGAATAATGATTTTACTTCACCTATTCCGTAGAAACTGTTTCCTCCCCTAAATGTGATCTCCCAGGGCTTTATGCCTACGTAACGCGATATAATCAATGATACTAAAACCCTACAGAAAGATCCCTGACATCTTCCATACATTGTGTGCGTTCTAAACTTTATCCCATCAAGTGTTATTTCCTTAACGCCTATTTTCTTCATTCTATTAATTGCTTCAATAATCTCTGCCTCAGAGACTCCTCTGCATTGACAAATTATTCTACCATAAGATGGGTTTTTGGTTATGAGCTTGTTTCTATCCTCTACTCCTAGATCCTTTATTCTCACAATACCTTTCCTGTATCGCTTCCATTTATTCTTGGGTTTTAGATCGATATGTTTATGGATAAGCTCTACGACATATTTGCCTATTGCTGGAGCAGCCGTTAAGCCTGGTGAACGTATTCCTGCAACATCTATGAAGCCCCATGGGTCTTCATGGAATCTTATAATAAACGAGCCTGTTGAAGGCTCTGGTCTAAGACCAGCGAAGGTTTTGATTACAAGGTTTCTCGGCGGCAGTCTTGGTAATAGTTTTTCAGCGTTTCTGAGCAGGTAATTTATTCCTTCTCTCGTTGTTCTTAACTCGTTTTTCTTGTCAGGTGAGAGATCCTCTGCAGTGGGACCAATTAGTAATGTATCATCTGTCGTCTTTAAGACATATACTCCTTTTGTCTTAGGAGTAGGTGTTGTATGAATTATTTTCTCTGGTTTAGGCTCAGCTGTTGAGTCATACAATATATATTGTCCGCGCCTCGGAAAAATATAGTAGTCATTGATTCCAGCCATCCTGGATATTTCATCAGCATAAAGACCTGCAGCATTTATCACTATATCAAAATCATATACTTTCTCGGAGGTTACTACCCCAACTACTCTACGATCCCGTATTATTACATCAATCACCTTTTCCCCGAGATGAAAATACACATTATTATCGGCACAATTCTCAGCAATAGCTATTGCCGCTTGAATAGGATCAATACTGCCTGCAGAAGGAGCATATAAGCCCATAATAGCGGAGGGATTAATCTTAGGCTCTATTGATAATAGTTCTTCCTTATCAAGTAGTTTTACCCCAGGAACTTTATTCCTTACAGCTAGTGATAAATAATGTTTAAGAACATGGATTTCTTCATCATTAAAAGCAACAATTATCTCTCCAGGCCATCTAGACGGTATGTCTAGTTCACGAACCCATTCATACCATAAATCGTGTCCTTCTAAGCAAAGCCTCATTCGAAGAGGGTGCTTATCTGGGTCTTCTTCGTGACATGGATGAATAATAGAAGTATTAGCCTTAGTAACGCCCCATCCGACATCAGGGTTTTTATCAATTACATGCACTTCTATGTTCTCGTATCTGCTTAACCACCTAGCAATAGATAATCCAACGATCCCTGCTCCAATAATTCCTACCCTCATTACTCTTCAACCCATTATATAATGAAAGAGAAGATTAGAGTGAAACATGATTATATTAATGACTATAACCGGACTAACAATAAATGATTGTCGGCTCCGCCGCGCTGACCCCCTCATTAAACCCCCTTGGGGATAATCAGGGGTCTGGAGGAGCGGAGCCGCTATATTTTTGAAACTCATATCTACTATATATTTGAAGTGTGATTAATAATTGTTTAACAAATGTTTAATTATATTTTCCAACAGGGATTAGCCGTGGAGAAAATATATCTACCTACAAGGCAGTTCAGAATAGTTAAAGTACTTGTTAATGCAAAGTCTATTGTTATTGATGAACTTGCTAAGAAAATAGGTGTTAAGCCAGAAGATATTATGAGGGATCTAGCCGAACTAGAATCTCTTGGCTTGTTAAGAGTTGAGAGGAAAATTGTCCAAGAACCCGTAATTACTGAGGAGGGAATACTTGTTCTACAAAAAGGACTTCCTGAAGAACGTATGCATAGAGTTATTCATAGATGTATTGGTAAGAAAATAGAGGAGTTCATGGAATGTATTAGCGCAGAAGCAGAAATGGATCCGGCTCATGTCAGGATCGGGTTACAGCATTTGATTAAAAACAATTGTTTAAGAGTAGTTAATGGAGTGGTAAAAATCAGAGATGATCATGGATGCTTAAAAGCATTAGAAGAAGCAGCTTATATTAAAGCAGCTCTAAAAGAAATCCTCGAAGGAAAACACGTTAACAAATCACTCCTTAGTGTATTAAAAAGAAGAAAAATGGTAAAAACTGAAAGGAAGAAACAATTAGTAATAACAGCTTCTCCTAAACTACTAGAACTATTCGAAAAAGGCTTAATTATCGAGAAAGAATTAGCAACAATAATTTATCCAAGTATGGCTGAGGAACTAGACAGGTATATTATAAAGGAATTCGACTTATCAATACCTCCTCCTAGACCTAGAGCTGCAAGACTTAACGCTTACATGGAGTTCCTAGACCTAGTAAGAGAAATACTCGTATCAATGGGTTTCGAGGAAGTAAAAGGACCACATGTAGAGCTCGAATTTTGGAATTTCGATGCACTTTTCCAAGCACAAGACCATCCAGCACGCGAAATACATGACACGTTTTTCCTAAAGACCGAATACAGAGGCAGAGTCCCAGAAGAACTTCTTGAACGAGCAAAAAAGATACACGAGAAAGGATGGGGTTATGAATGGAACCCTCTAAGAGCACTCAGACCAATACTACGTAGTCAAACAACAGCTGTCTCAGTTAGAACAATATATGAGAGAGGAGAGGGAGAATACCGCGTATTCAGCCTAGACAGAGTATTCAGACCAGAAACTCTAGATGCTAAGCATGCCATGGAGTTCTACCAATTAGATGGAATAATAGTCGGTAGGAATGTTAATTTTAAACACTTACTTGCATTCTTCAAGGAATTCGCAGCTGCACTTGGAATAAGAGAAGTATGGTTTAAGCCCGGCTACTTCCCCTTCACCGAGCCAAGTGTTGAAGGATTCATAAAACATCCTGAGCTTGGATGGATTGAAGTCTTCCCTGGAGGAGTTTTTAGACCAGAAGTTATGGAGATCTTGGGAGCACCAGGTGTTAGAGCAATAGCTTGGGGTATAGGTATTGATAGGTTAGCTATGTCGGTACTCGGGTTAAATGATATTAGGGACTTGTTCAATAAAGACCTAGACTTCTTGAGAAAAATGCCTTCACCAAAACTACCATATTTCCTAACAAGAACAAGTAGTAAAGATGTTAAGGTTGTAAAGATACTAAGGTGATCTTGTGCCTTTTACATATGTATTAGATACAAGTGCTATAACTGATCCAAGGCTCAGAAGGGTTTTCAGAGTAGAAACCTTAGATGGTGTAGTTAGAGAATATGCTCGGCTACTTATACGTTCACACATAGTTTTAGGAGCAGAATTCTATACAACACCTAATACTGCTTTAGAGCTTAGAAGCTTCTTGGAGAGAAACAATGTTAGTAATGAAGCAATAGAGATGCTGATGGGAGCAATAACTATTAGGTCACCAGATCTCTATACCACGAGAATACCAGCAGTAGTAATGAGCGACTGGATCCACGACATGTTGATAAGGATAACAAAGGGACTAAGAGTAGCAGAAGATAGTGTTAGAAGAGCAGCTCGTAAAGGATATGATAGAGGAATCCAGAGAGACAAAAAAGGGCTTGATACAATAATAGCAGAGACCATACACGAGCTACGAGAGAAATACAGAGAAGCGACTAGGAAAGGAGTAATAGATACAAGAGTAGACTTCGACCTCGTAATCCTAGCACACGAGATAAATGCGGAATTAGTGACAAATGATACTGGGATCATGAAGCTATGTGACCAAATAGGAGTCAAATACATAGAGCCTCCAAGATTTATAAACAAACTAACACTTCTCCTAAGAGAAAGAACCGGAAGGGCATAATATTGGAAACAATCCCTCCACCGAATCAGCTCGAATTTTTCCTAACAATGGTTTTGAACTATATAGTTAAAGCACATGTTAGCTATGATAAAGCTTTTAAAACAATTATTAAAAGATACAATCTACCCAAATGGTCTCTCAGAATATTCTACAAGATAGGATACTATACAGTAAACTATTACTATACCCTCAGATGGCTAGCAGCAAAGAATGGTTATGGCGTAAAACCTGCCGGTATAGTAGCGTATTTCTCGAGAATAGGTTTCAGTATAAGGAGAGCCCAAGCAATTATTAGAGAAGAGACAAAACGATTATCCACATCTATGAGGCTTAGCCTAATATATAGCTATCCCGAATTCATAGTGAAAGACCTCTTAAAACACATGCCTCCACGAGAAGTTGAAAAAATACTGATGAAACTTAACGAGAAGAAGAGATGGTTAAGAATAAATTTGTTGAAGACAAGTATTGAAGAAGCACATACTTGTCTCGAACAAGAAAATATTTTGTTCAAACCCATAGATTATCCGGAATATATGTTATTCGTTGAACACCCTAAATGGGAACCTATTGGGAGAACAAAATGTGTTAGCGAAGGACTAGTTGTACCCCAAGACATTGCTAGCGCCTATGTCGTAGAGGCTACTAGACCAGAGAAAAGCCTCTTAGATGCTTGTAGTGCACCAGGTCTCAAGCTTAGTCTAGCCTACATGCTTAGTGATAAATTATCGAGTATAGCGGTGGATGTTTCAAGCAAGAGAATACTAGTGGAGCAAAAACTATTAGATAGACTAGGTGTCCCAACACAACGCGTGTTATTAATAAACTCAGATTCTAGTAATATAAGTTTCAATAAAGTATTTAATTACGCAATTGTTGACGCACCCTGTAGTGGATTAGGAGCTGTTTACTCAGACCCAGCTGTTAAGATAAATACTAGTAAGAAAAGCAAATTAGAACATTACCACGAAGTACAGTACAATATTCTTAAAAACACTCTCAAGTATGCTGAAAAAGTTGTTTATTCAACATGTAGTATACATCCAATGGAAGGAGAAGAAGTAATAAAGAAAATAATAGAGGAAAACCTAGCAGAACCTGTTAAGATAAACCTACCTAAGCTTGCCACGGGTTATAGAGGATATAGTTTCTCTAAAAAAGTATACCGGACACAACCGCATATAATAAATGGTCAAGGCTTCTTTATAGCCGTGTTAGAAAGTAAAGTGGTGGACAAATAATGAAGCTTAGAACCGTTTATGGACCTCACATAAGCAGGTGTTTTGGATTATCTCTCGGAATAGATCCATTGCTTATCCCTAAGAAATGCCCATACGATTGCATTTATTGCCCTTTATCCGTCAAGACTATTAACAAAACATATTCTCCAAAAATCATTGTTACTAAAGATAAAATATTATCCGACCTAAGATACTTTATTAATAGCAATCGCGATGTTTTCGAAAATATAGAACACATAATAGTCTGGGGTATGGGGGATCCTCTCCTTAATTACCATACTCCATTAATAGTTGAAGAGATCAATAAATTATTGATAAATGAGAACAGCTCAGCTAAAATAGTGTTGCGGACAACGGGTTATTTGATAGATGAGAAATGGGTTTATCCAGTACTTGAAAACACTGATTACATAATAATACCTATAGATGCAGCAGGAGAATACAGGCAAATAATAAACAATCCACTAGAGAAACTTAAACTTAAGCAATTAGTTCAAAAAATTAAGTCAATTCCTAAAGTTCTTCGAAACAAGTTCTTTATTGAGATCAATCTTTTGAGATACAACGGGCTAAGAAATAGTCACCCTAAGATCCTTGACGAGATATTATCATATGTCTCGATGAGCGGAGTGTCAAAAATACTTTTGAAAACAATTAATAGACCATCATGGAATACGAGGATAAAGCCTGTAAAGGGAAGAGTTTTCGAGAAAGCAAGAGAATACCTAGAGAATAATGGATATAAAGTATTTGCTTGTATTGAGAAACCCCTGAAGAAGAAAATAATCATTAAATCAGATCTTGAGGAAGCAATCCTTAATCATTTACTACGTAAGCCTTTAAGTAGCGAAGAGATACAGAGGATCTATGGGTTAAGAGGAATAATCACTGCCGAGAAATTGGTTGAAGCAAATCTCGTTGAAAAGATTAATTGGTTGAACAAGATATATTTTAGAGCGAGACATAGCTTAGATTTGTATAATTACCTGATAGAAACAGGTGGATGACGTGGAGAATAGTATAGAGGCAAAGATCGAGGAATTAGAGAAGAGATTAAATGGTCTTGAGAAACGTGTTGAACGAATAGAGAGAATTATTGATGAGGTCTTTGTTTTCCTGCGTTCTCTTTCCTAGATTTTTTCAAATAAATAGCTATTAATTCAAATATAAGAGCCAGTATTGCGAAGACAAATGCTAGTACTAACCAGGGGTTTTCACTAAGCGTACTATATCCTCCCCCCTTCTAACAATATATGCTATACCTGTTGGAAGCTCTACAATTGCTTCATCAGGTATGAGTCCGTATGTTTCGATCTCGTTCCAACCTGGAACTAGGTCGTGTACTATCGTATACTCAGCTGTTTTTGAGCGCAATACAATTTTAGCTGCCCTAATGCTTATTGGAGACCAAACATAAGAGGTTTCGCCGATCACTCTTAGATATAATGGGAGTATATCATAATCGACTTTAAACTTTGTTCTAAGTTCTTCTCCATACTTCTTCCTTCTAAGCCATGCTGAAATATTAATTATCGTCTCATAGACACCCATTTTAGCCCATAAGACATACAATGGAACAATATGTTTGCCTGGCTTAAGATTCCTTAATACATTTGTTGTAGCATAGATGTATCCATCAACATTTGTCATAGTCACATATAGTTCTTCGATAGGAGATACTAGTTCGAAGGATAGTGGAATAAATGCTCCTATCTCGCTAGGTACTATTGTTGATTGTATGGATAGTTTCCTGAATAAGCTTTCCAGCTCTGCAACTGATATATTGAGATCAGTTAATATTGGTAGGAAACCAGCTACTTCTACCATGAGCCTCGTAGTATATTTTCCAGGCTTTGTCCCATGGTCGGATATTACTAGTTTATTCTCGCTAATACCTATTTTTAGCCTTGGGGGAGCTGGTTTAACTATCTTGATCTTGGGAATTACTTCTTCCAATTCTATCTCAGCTGTCCCTCCAGATGTTATCTCAACATCTTTTAGTTTAAATACTACGTTCTCGCTATAAGTAGCATATGCTACTCTAGGTATCCCGCCTGGAGTAGTATATCCTATTAATATGTCTTCTCCCTGTATAGTTATTCCGTTTATTGAGCCGGGTATCTTATATTCTGTTGTTTTCTTAAATCCTGTGGTTTCTCTTATGTAGAGGTGAAGTATGTCATCGTGTGCAACGAGTAGGTATTTATCAGACATTGAACAAGCAGTGATCTTGTCGGGTACATGCTTAGTCCAGATAACATCTCCGCTAAGAGCATCTAGTACATATATATCGTTATCTGTATATGCAAGTAATACTTCCTCACGTGTATAAATGTAAGGTGTTCTAACAGGTAAACCGAATTTCTTTGACCAAATAATTCTCTTATCTTTTAAGCTAAATCCAATTAGCTCAATGGAGTTATTGAGAACTATGATCTCATCACTAATATTGTAGTATACAATACTGTTTGGTATAAGATGTGTTCTAGGGATATGAGTTCTTGATAACTTGTATTTCTTAATGGAGCCATCCCATAACATAAAGTATAGTATAATGTCTTTATCCCTAAGATCCATGTATGAGAACCATAATCCATTCCATCCACTTGATATTAATTTATTGTATTCTTTTCTGCTGTATTTTGACTCTCTTTTTTGATATATAAGATGATCTTTGCAACGTGTGCCAGGAGCACCACCCGTATGAACTACTGCTACAATATTATATCCAGCTATTCCGAGATCTACATGCTCTATTCTACACTTCTTTTTGGATAAGAATCCTTTCTCAACATCTGTTATTCTATAAATTGTTCTTTTACCCTCAATGATCACGAAAGCATGTGAACCATCTATGAGTTTCACTGCTAATGCATGATGCAGTCCATTAAATATTACTCCATAAAGTGATCCATATATTGGTGTAATACTCAAGTCATTCAATAATAAATGAGTAACACCAGATACTGTTTTAACGTATGTTCTATAAAGCTTACCCCCACTAGTATATACAAAAGCCCTACTATAAGATAATCCTGGAAAAGGTTCTTCAGTTCCTGCTCTAAACACATAAATATTTCTCGGAGGAGCGGGATCTGGTTCTTCACCGATAGGCTTATCCTCAATAATCATTGGTGTAACAAACAATTTTTCCCTAGTAGTACTTGACATGCTTTATCACACGCTTCACTAATTAGAATAACTGTATCTATACATTAATTATTAAGTAAGACTAACATATAATAACTGTACTGTTCAACTATTTTTGGAATACGTATTTTTACTATAATAGAAGTATTATTGAATAGGGGGTTTCATAATTGCCTGTTAAAAACCTTTGGTCAAGAACACTGCAGAGAAACTGCAGAATAGACGCTATAAGATATCAATATGAGTGGATCGAGCTACGCCTTTATTGCAGAGAACAATACCTAAATTATAGAATAAATTCTATAAGTGGAAAGGTTGAGATAAGAAGATTAGATCACGTTCCTCTCAGAGGAACAGTTGATCATAGGAGAGAGTTTCATACACTCATTTGTTATAGGGGATTAGAGAACCGTGCATGGACTAGAATAGTAAAAGTTGTGAACGCAAAAATGGTTTGTAGGAAAGACATATGTGTAGCAGCACTAGCCAAGCCAGGATTAATTCTAGAAATAAACATATTTAGCGGTAACGGTGAATTACTTGAGAGGTTCACAATTAGTAGTGTCATAGATTTCAAAATAGTAGCCTCCGATAACCTAATAGTAGTGACTACTAGGGGTATTAGAAAGCAGGGAACAATATCCCTCGTTATAGATAGCTCGACAGGCTCGATTATAGAGCACTTAACAGGATTTGGTGGTAATGCAGTAGCTAATATTGACTATGTATTGATATGTGGTGAACACGAGGGAAAAATGATCACACAAGGCTACAATAATGACGGCGAGGAAATAATTCCTGGTGGAGAAGAAGGAATACCTGTTCTTACGCCATTTAATCCGTTTCCAGTAATGATGCACGATCAAGCTAGTATGTTTGAGTCAAAGCAGATAATATTAATGGGAAAGAATGAGCTTAAATTATATAATCCCGAAGAGTTTTTAGTAGAATACACGTTTATTAGGCCCCCATTTACTAGAGGGGTTCTTAACCTGAATATTCACGAAAACACAGCATCAGTAGTGGCAAGGATCATGGGGCGACCCGTTATTGCAACGTATGACATAAATGGTAAAATACTGTGGGTTAGTCATTCCGTCAGAAACTTAATATATTCATTAATAACATCAGAGATCGTTGGAATGGCTATAAAAGAAGACGGTATTTGGAAGACAAAAGTATATCGCATCAAAGGAAATAGCTTGGAATTAGAAGAAATATTTGCTCCAAATGTGTTCCCTATATATGCTCGTAAAGACAATATAATAGTAACTGATGGTAATGTTGTAGCACTATATCGCGTGGAGTGAAGGAATTGTGGATACTGGCAGCCTCGTAGTAGACATAGTATTGTTACTTATGATCGCGAAGCTCCTCGAACTTCCCCTCAGAAAGCAACACTTACACCCTATCGCTGGTCATGTAATCGCAGGACTAGTGCTTGGGCCATATGTGCTTGGATGGATAAAACCAACTAGCGAGTTGCTAGGGATAGCTTATCTCGGGCTACTTCTCCTAATGTTCTATACAGGGATAACTACTGATTTCAGAGAATTGAGGAGAAGAAACGTAGAAGTCATAGTTATGGGTGGGATGGGAGTATTAGCTACTTTTACACTAATATACATCGTGTTATCGCTAATGGGAATAACTGGTTTACCAGCAGTTTTCGTAGCAGCTGCATTATCAAATACTGCTACAGAAACTGTTGCTGGAATAGTTGCTAGAAAAGGAGATACCAAGACAAAATCATTGCTTGTCGGTGCTAGCTTCGTTGATGATGTTATGGCTGTTTTCATCATAGGCATATTAGCGGGGCTTGGGACAACAGGCACTATACAATTATGGGATATACTGCTATTATCATGTAAAACACTTTTATTTCTCTTCCTCGTATTCTATATCAGCCACTTACTCGTTACTCGTTTCACAAGCTTTTATAGATTCATAAGCCAAGACTACTTCTGGTTCGCTACAGCATCTGTATTATTAGCTCTAGGCCTGGCTGTATTAGCAAAGTTTTCTGGTTTAAGCGAGTTAATAGGATCATATCTAGCGGGAATACTTATCAGTAGGGGTAGAGAATATCATGACCCTATGCTCCGTACAAGAATAGCTATTTCTGAATTCATAGGAGATTTCACAGTAGTACTAGATGTAATATTTATTCCATTATTCTTCACTTATATTGGATTGTCATATGCTCCAATGATGGTAGATCCAATATACTTCTTTATCTTATTATCACTAGCTATTCTAGGAAAATTTATAGGCACAACCCCGATCGCATATTATGCCTTAAGAGACAAGAGGAAAAGCATAGCAATAGGCTTAGCCATGAGTGGAAGAGGCGCTCTCGAAACAGCCTTGCTAAAGCTCGGGCTAGACTATGGTATAATTAACTCATTACTCTTCAACACAGCCATAACAGTATCGATCACAACAACTATAGTTGCACCGCTTCTCTACTCATTAGCGTATAAGAAATGATCAGCCAGGCCCGTCAACTCATCCCCTCACACTCATAGGGTCGTCCCTTCCAAGCCTCATCCTCTCAACAAAGCATTATCTCCTTAAAACCATTAATAACTTATTCAATATTATTTCTGATACAACAACAGGTTTATCATGCCTTATTCTAAGCAGTACTCTAGGATGAATCTCGCCAACATAGCCTATTTCAATATTATCAATACATATTTTAGCTGTTCTCCGAGGCAGCAATCCCTTAATTACTGCTTTTTCGTAACGCGGGATAAGACCGAGTCTCTCCATGAGAGTTGATACAATGGCTAAACCATTGGTTAATGTAGCTTTTCTATGTGAAACAGCTATTCCTAGTCTTCTCTCAATTCTAGCACCAGTATCAGTAGATTTATCTGGAATAGCTACATCGCCGATCTCGAAGATCCTGATCTCCGCCTCTTTCTCCTTATTGGCATCAATGATCTCTAATAATCCTGGGACAAGCCATCTACGCAGACTTGTATATTTTTCCATTTTTGGATTAGTAATAGTGATCAACTCATCTTCCATGTCAAAGATTCTTAATTGTATTTCGGGATTAGACATCATATAATTAACTACTTCTATGAACCCCATACCTACAAGGATTTTTCTTAGAAGTCTAGAGAGGAATTCCAATGGATGAATTCTACCAGGATGAGTTGCTTTTGGTAAATCATATGCTGTAGAACCTATTGTATCGTATCCATAAGCCATAGCTATATCTTCGGCAACATCGATCCAAGACTTCACGTCCACTCTATAAGGTGGTATTGTAACAATTAATTGTTCTTTTTGACTATTAGTTATTTTGTAATCGAATTTCTTGAGGAGTTCAATCATTTGTTCTATATCTAAACCGGTTCCCAATACATCATTCACTTTACTGGGAACGATCTCGATAGATACTCCTTTTTCTCTAGGTGCTTTTAACACAGTATTGTCTGGCATAATAGCTTCTACAAATACTATTTTCTTCCCTCTTGATCTCTCGGCTATATTATAAGCCATAATAGTTACCATGTCAATAACTGTCTTTGGATCTATACCTGTAGCATCTATAATCACGTTTTTAGTCTCTACAGTAACTCGTGTATCCTCACTATTAATGATCGGGGGCATTGATAGAATTGTGCCTTCAGAGTCTCTTAGAATAGGGTATTTTTCCCAATTAGCTATAATGTGTCCGTACTCTTTCCCCCTAACAGTGTTTGTTAATATTTCTTTAAGTGTCATTTCTCTGGATTCATCTAGTGGTGTGAACTTAGTGTCGGGATCAGCCAATTCATAGTAGAGTGGAGGCTTTATTTTGTCGAGGTCATATACTCCAATACTTGCCTTCCTCCTTCTCCTACAATATGTCATATGGAGTTTTTCCTGTAGTTGCATCATTTGTTTAACGGCTTCATCGTCCAGATCCAGATCTCTGACTACAGCTAAGGCTATATATGGTCTTCCAGGAACACCTGTATTGTATGCTTTTAATCCCTCATCAACTAATTGATACTTGTTCTCACCCAAGCCAAGAAAAGATCTAAGGCTTCTCGCTACCCCTTCCACACTATAGAGATCGGGTCTGTCATGTGTAGCTTCATACTCTATTTCTCCTTCCTCAGAAATACTATCTACTTCACATTTGATCCTTGGGAGATAATCAAGTATTTCATCTATTGAGAGCACTTTTCCTAGTAATCGTTCAAGATCCCACTTCGTTATTTTTATTACTGGCATTTCTTTTCAACACCTATAACTTGTAATACATGTGCTTTAAGAGATAAAAATTGTTGTTTAAATTATTTGTTTAAATAGGTATTAATTATTAGATCTTGATGTTAGACTTTATTATTTCCCATACTTTTTTCAATTGTTTTTCTTCTTTTTTCTTCATTGGAATCAGTAATTCTGCTTTATAGTGTTTTATATGTTCTTTTGATCCTATTTTCTCAGCCATAAATGCATATACTGCTAAATATGTATATGCGCCTGAGATCTTTATTGTTTTTAGATATTCCTCTCTACCAATTATCTTATATATTTTTCTACCGAGTAGTGGTGTTTCGATTAATGGTTCTTCTAGTTTAGTTATAAGAGGTTTCTTGATGAGGTATCTTGATAGGTATGATAAGCTGAATTCGTTTCGAATGGCTTGGCTCCGATACCATGTCTTTACATAGTTTTCATAGAGTTTCCTATATTCTTCTATCTTGTCTCGTTTCTTAAAGTAGAGTTCAGCTGCTAGGATCGCAGATATACTTGTATAGGCTACACTTTTTGGATCTATTGTCTCGGGAGTATCTTTGTCTGTGTGATAGTATTTGCTAGGCCATTCATTGTACATGACCGAATCTATGGCCCATCCAATGAAAACGTCGTGATCGCTCCCCATAGTATATGGGGATATACCGTATCTTATTCCTGGCTGAGCTATGTTACTGAAGCTTTTAACACTATCAAAGACTTTCTGCATAGAAATCCATGTAACAGCAGGAATTTCTGAGTACATGAACCTCGGAGGATTAACTAGTGTAAGTGTGCTATTTGTTATATATTGCTTAGAACCAATCATGTCTAGGTTTATCACAGCTAATGGTCTCCAAGGAAGATACTTGTCAAGGAAAACTGTACCAGTATATTCTGGTACCCATACATTACAATAGCTATAATTTGTTTCCTTCTTGGACAGAGTTTCTGCGATCAAGATATTAGCTGTTGAACCACTAGCATTATCATGTGCTCCTGGCTTGGGGTGACAAATATGGCTAATAAATACGATTCCTGGATCACTTCCATTACAAGAAATTAATACAGGCAAACCTAAGTCATGATAACGTACTTTAGCTTTCCAACAAACCTGTATTTTCTGCTTCTTACCACTAATTGTTTTAGAAATAATCCTTGTGGCTAAGCTATAAGGTATATTCATAACAACACTC
Organism: Staphylothermus sp.; assembly: GCA_021157925.1. GTDB lineage: Archaea > Thermoproteota > Thermoprotei_A > Sulfolobales > Desulfurococcaceae > JAGHDU01. The sequence continues at coordinate 46,533 of JAGGVR010000147.1, forward strand.
TTCTTCTTATCACCGGGTTTTAGGAACAAACCAGTATATGGGACAGCATCGTGATACCTGCTACTAGTATAATATATTATTAAGTCCGCGTCACTTCGTAGATATATGTCGTAGAGATAACCAGTTACTAGAATAGCCCTATCGTCACAGAGTTTTTCACCACAAACCCTTAGTTCAGAACAGCCTTCTCCACCAGGACTATGAGCAGATAACAAGGTTGGATGATTTTCTAAATCAAATCTCGCAACTAGCTTATCATTGATTTTTATCTCTAAACTAGCTTCAATAGGATCCCATGATACAGGTGTGACTATATGTCCTTTCTCAGCGCCACTCTCTACTCTTATAATTCTCGACTCAATCCCTATACTATCAAGGTATTCTTGTATACTTTTAACAGAATCCCATAATCCTTTCGAGCCTTGTAGTCTATGGTGTTTAGTGATCATTGATAATATTTCTTGGGCTTTTAGAGGCTTAACAAATTTCAATAATTCATTATAGATTTGGTTAATCAAGCCAAGACACCAAGAGGATAATATATAGCTCAAACAATTAATAATTCATCGATTATATCTTAGAGAAAATTAGAAGGAAAATTTTAGTGATTAAATGAAGCCATGTCTTTTAGAATCCTTTTCCAAAACTCGTTATTTGTTTTAATGCTAACTGGACATATTCTCTCATTTTCTCAGGTAAGCCAATTAATGCCGATGACAAGAATCCTAATATGATCATTTTTGTAGCTTCTTCTTCTGATAATCCACGTGTTTGTAGATAAAAGATCTGTTCTCCGCTTATCTTGCCGATACTTGCTTCATGTGTTAGTCTTGTATTATTTGTCTTGGTTTCAAGAATTGGGGCTGTCTTATATATCCCTCTTCCTAGTACAAGTCCATTACATTCTATATGTCCTTTTGTCTCGTCTGCTTCGGCAATTATTTTAGCCATAACGTTCATGTATCCATTCTCTTCTACAACACCTCTACTAGTAATTACTGCTCTAGAACCATTTCCTCGGAGCTCTATTAATGTATTAGTGTTTAACCTAGAGTTTTTGTGTGCAACTGATGCTTCATGTACTTCTATAGTACTATTTTTCATTCCTATTAAGTGACCCGACAACCCGAGAGCTCTTATAGGCGAGATCTTGACATAGTAGTATTCGAACTTAGAATTCTCATCCATTAAGCCATAAGTCTTAGACCCTACATCAATATTCGAGGCCCAATTATGTATCATTAAGTTTTTCAACATTGAGTTCTTGCCAACATAGAGAAGGGTCATAGCCGAATGAGCTCCTTCCGATACAAGGCTGGCACATCCCTTAGCTATAAGTACGTTACTATTATCACCGATGTTAATGATATTGATTATTCTCTGAGTTATGCCTCGTGTTCCTATTATGAAGCACCCATATATAGGGATCGGGACATTTGTTCTAGGTGGGACTCGTATATAGAATCCTGCCGTATTTTCATCTACTTGTAATGGTTTATCATAATGTATTCTCGTGAGAAAATTCTTGATTTCTTCTTTGTTTTCCTCATATGCTTTTCTAATATCTTTGAAGACAACACCATATTTCTTTAAATACATTGCATAGTATCCAACAAATAATCTATCATCAAGTATTCCTGCAATAAGATTCTCCGATGCTGGTAAACCAGCTTTTTCAGCATAACGTGTTATTTCCGCTGTTTGTTTTACAACCATATAATTCCCTCACATGTTCGTTTTGTCTATTCTTATTTTATTACAGTGTTATATACTATACTTCTTCCTACGCTCTTTTACAAGTCTAAGTGCTTCCTTGAAGAAAGTATGATCTGGTGATCCAAGTATATAATAAATAATAGATTCTGAAGGTAGGATCATCACTCCTTTCTTTTCAAGAGATCTTAATGCCCATTCATGATCATCCTTGATCTGTGAAGCTACAGTATCATAAGAAACAATTACATTATAATCTTTTTCTAAAGCATCAATAGCTGTCTGTAATACACATATATGTGTCTCAATTCCTGTTAAGATCAATGTTTTTCTTTTTGTGCCTTCAAGAACTTTGACAAAATCCTCACTACCGAAACAACTAAATGTCTTTTTCTCAATTACAGGGTATTTATTGATAAATTCTTTGAATTTATCTACTATTTCCCCAAGTTTTACTTGTTTTGTCAATATAATTGGTGTACCAGCACTTTCAAGAGTTTTAGCGAGTGAATATATATTATGTATAAGCCTGTCATGGTCAGGTATTATTTTTAATAACTTGTCTTGTAAATCAATTATAATCATTATTGTGTCGCCAAAGTCTATGAACACTTTTACTCACCGAATTCTTTTTATTATGTATAATTACTAAAAATATTAATCATGACCAAGTAGATACTTATGAAATCCATCCTTGAGCATTGGTGATTAACGATATGGTTATTGTGAGTATTACTCCTGAAATAGGTTTAAACGAGTTAAAAACATATGCTGGTGGTCTTGGAGTCCTTGAGGGAGATAAGCTATATGGTGCCGGAGATCTCGGCTTAGATTATCTAGTATTATCTCTTTTCTATAGGCATGGTTATGTTAAATACAAGTTCTATGGAGAAGAACCAATACCTGAACCAGAAGAACAACCAGATACAGCATATGATGCCTTAAAACCCGAGCCCCAGTTCAAGATCATTCTACGCGGCGAGGAAATAATTGTGCAGCCGTGGATCTATAGATATAAGACAGCTAAAGCAGTATTATTCGAAGCAATTTGCCCTATGTGGGCTAGGAGATTAACGGATCGCGTCTATGTTGAAGACAGTATTGAGCATCAGTTTATGAGATATGCTTTCCTAGCAAAATCAGCATTTAATTATTTAAAGAATAGAGTAGGGTTTGAAAATATAAGCATTATTGATCTCCAAGAAGCACACACTGCTCTAATACTATTAATGATGAACAACTATGATAAGGTAAGGATAATAATACACACACCTGGTCCTTGGGGACACCCTGGATTCCCAGGAGACTTCATCGCCAGAGAATTCGGAGTATTCACGGGAGACTACGTAGTATTAACAGAAATGGCTCTCGAAAAACTAAGCAAAGCCATTGTTGTCTCGGAAAAACAAAGAGATGTCATCGGAAAGGTTTTTCCACGTCACAGAGATAAGATAAGCTCTATCACGAATGGTGTCTATTTAAAGAGATGGATGCATAGAGAACTATACAAAAAATATACCGAGAATAAACTATCAATAGAAGAGTTTAAGAAAACCAAACCATTAATCAAGAACCAGTTATTAGAGTTCATAAAACAATACAAGGACAACTTAGCAATTGGTGATAAACCAGTAATTGTTTGGGCAAGAAGACTTGCAAGATACAAGAGACCATACTTTATCGCGAGGTTTATCGAGGAAAACCCTGATATCAACGCATTATTCGTCCTAGGAGGAAAACCCCACCCAAGAGACAACGATGGTTTAAACTATGCTAGATGGTTTAGACGACTACACCTCAGACTGGCAAACGTAGTATATATCCACGACTACGATATATACAAAGCACAAATCCTCCTCCAAGGCGGAGACATATTATTATTCACACCTTTCAGCGGATGGGAAGCATGTGGAACAAGCTATATGAAAGCACTCATCAACGGAGTACCAATACTCTCAAGCAAGGACGGGGGAGTAATAGAAGTAATAGAAGACGGCGTAAATGGATGGTTATTTGGAGAAGATATTAGAGACTTCATCAATATCTACAACGATCCAAGAGCTCAAAACATCGATGAAAGAGATTATGAAGAATTCAAGAACAAATTACTCAAAATAATAGACCTCTACAACAATGATAGAGAAAAATACTGGGAAATAGCATACAATGCTATAAAAATGATTCCAGAAAAAGTATCCATCAAAAACATGTTAAAGAAATACTATATTAAATAAGCACGGTAATTCTACGCACTCTTCTTTTTAAATATTGATCGCCCAGATTCTTTTAAGGGGTTATTATTGACTCGTAGAGAAATAGATCTAGAAAAGATAATAATTGACCTTGGCAACCTCAAGTTAACGGGCAAAGAATTCATAGACACAATTGAAGAAGAAAGAAAAAGAGTACTTAACTCATATGGAGTAACAACGGAATACGAGCTTTTACAACTATATAAAAACGGTCTCATGAGCTACGAAAAATATTATAGAGTAATGATGCACCTACACATACTCGACGAAATGAAACAATGTGTTTATGAAGAAATAGGAATAAACAATTACCTATTACACACAAACGCTCCAAGTTTAAGTAAAAAACCAATAAAAGCTTATTAATGAAAACAATTACTTAGACCGCTTTTTCATTACGAAGATAATAACTACTATGACAACAATTACAATTAATATTATGCTTAGATCAATTACTACGTTATTATTCGTTTGAGTATTTAGTAGCTTTATATTCACCAGTATATTGTCCCAATCTATTTTAATTTCGCCATGGTATTCGCTAACGCTGGTAGATGATGCGAACGAAGCATAGGATGTTAGTAAGGGATGTTTATCCTCAATGGCGATCCAGAATCTCATATTTTGATAGCGAAGAACAATAAATGGGGTCAAAGTCTCGTTTCTTCCAAGGGATAAATATATGTCTTCAACCAATAGTTTACCTGGATCGTCTATATTTACACCAGCTTCTCTTATCTGTGATAGGATCTCTTCTAGATACTTATCATCAATTTTAACTCTTATCACTTCTCTTCCTAGTGTCGGTATGAATCCTTCTACATATACTGCTGAGAAACCATTGTTAAGTTTTGGATTACAACACCTAACTTTAAGCGGAGGCTCCAACCTGTATCCTTCTAAATAAAAGTAATAGACTTCGTATGGATTATAGAAAACCTTTCTAATAATCCTAGAAGTTGGAACATAACATGTGGTTGTATTATTAGTAACATTACAGATATGCCCTGTAATCATGTAAGCAGTCTTTTCACCATATTGACCTTTCCAAACAATCTTGAGAAACTCTGATTTATCAGGCAGTCTACCCCTAATAACGGACCTAATATTCTCTAAGTAATCTTTGAAACTAATGTTGCAAGATTGATATTCATTTGCATTTCCACTGTTTATCTTGATATAGAAATGCCCTAGATCACCCAATGCTACGATCAACTTTGTCTTATTAGTTTTATATTCGAATATGTATATCTTTTCCTCATTTAGCGTACTATATCCTTTCATCTGCAAATAAGTAAGTATCTTACTTGGTTCACACGTGATTAGATAAAGCACTTGGCTTAGCCATTCATTTAACTCATCAAGTTTTATAATACCGCTCTTAGTATTTGGTCGAGTGATCCTCCTAACTTTATATAATCTGAAAGTTTTTTCCCTTCAGATCCTTTAAAGAGATATAATGTTCAGTGTCTTCTGTGAAAACTACACCAAAACAAGTAGTTGATATTAAAATCAACAATAAAAGTACGATCAGAAACACATTAAATGTATTAAGAACCATTTTATTCATATTGCCCGAGAACATTGAAGTTCTCCTTTATTCTTCTCTATAATCTCCTTATTCGAATATATAAATAAAACTTGATATCATAGTTTTTCGTAACGGGAATGTGAAAACATATGAGTAGCTTTTAATTAATTCAAAGTTTTCCATTGTTAGGATGAGTTTCCTTGATGAATGCTTATGAAGTATATCTTTATTTATAATATCAATTATAGATCCAATACGGTGTTTATATGTCCGGAGAAATAGTTCTTGGATCATATGGCGAGAAACTAGGTCATTATACTCTTGTTAAGAAAGAAAAAGTACCGGAAGACATGGCTGAGAAGACATGGATTAGATGGCTTATCCGTAAAGAGGATGGTGCACCTAATTTTGCTATGCGCGTATTCGAGGTAGAGTCCGGTGGGCATATTAAGGCACACTCTCATCCATGGGAACACGAGATCTTTGTTCTTGAGGGAGTGGGTGATATTAGGATTGGTGATAGAGTATATAGGGTTACAAGCGGCTTCTTCATATACATACCTCCCAACGTTGAACATGAGTACTGGAATAAGGGAGACAAGCCACTTGTGTTCATATGTTTGATTCCTCATACAAAACAATAACTCTATTTTTATTATTCAAGAATTTTAAAAATAGGCTGGTCAAGTGTGAGTTGAATTGGTTAGAATAGGGATTATTGGAGCAGGACTTATGGGGTCTTCAACTGCAAAGTGTTTAGCAAGTAAGGGACACGATATACTAGTATATAATAGGACTAGGTCTAAAGCAGAAAAACTATGTAAAGAAATAGGTTGCAAAGTTGTTGATTATCCACGTGAACTAGGTGATGTAGATTACATACTTGTGTTTGTACTAGATGATAATGCCTTATTCAACATTGTTTTTTCGAGAGAGGGGCTAATGAGTATTGAGAACAAGGACATAATTATTGTTAATGCATCAACAATAACACCAATGACTAGCGAATTAATATACAAGGTTTTACGAGATAAGGGAATAACGTACGTTGAAGCACCAGTTTATGGTAGTGTTGATGAAGCCTTGAACTGTAGCTTGGTATCCATGGTTTCTTGTGAAGAAAAAATATATGGAAAAGCCGTGGAGTTCATAAAAGAATATAGCTCTGAAATAATCTATGTTGGAGAAATACCGAAGGCTATGGCTCTCAAACTGTCTCTAAACAATATAGGATTATCAATGCCGCCAATCATTGCTGAAAGCTTAGCATTACTTGAAGCCTATAATGTAGATCTCAGTATATTCTTGAATGTATCTTCCAAGCTTTGGTTCGGGAAAATTCTTGAGAGATATCTTAATAGAATTATGAAACCTTCTAGACACGTAAGATTCACTACTCATGGAGCATCTAAAGACTATAGATTAATAACTAGGACTCTAATAACCAATAATTATCCATCAATAATATCATCTGCTATGATGAATTTTTATTCGGCTGCAACGAGAAAGTATGGTGGAGAAGATTATCCTAAAGCGGCTAAGTGGATTTTGAAAAAAGAAAATAAATAAAAACAATCGTTTTTACCTTACTATGATTACTGTGACTGGGGAGTTACTGGCTATACTGATAGCCTTGCTTCCAATTGTTAGTTCGCTTGATAGAGTTCTTCCACGTGCACCCATTACTACTAAGTCATAGTTTCCCTCAGTTATTTCTTCTAAGAGCTTGCCAGCTGTACTATTTTCTGCTGGATCGAATTCTAGTGTTTTGAATTCTACATTAACTCCTTTTCCTTCTATTCTTTTCTTGGCTTTTTCTAATGGGTCGAAATCTGGTTTGTAGTCCTTTGGTTTTACAAATACTACTGTAATATGTGAACCATAATGCTTAGCAAGGTCAGCTGCCAAGTCTAATGCTTTTAAACTATTTTCACTACCATCTACTGGAACTATTATTTTTCTAAACATAAAGCTTATTTCATATGTAGGGGCTTCTTTGTAAGCCATCTATTTCCACCTCTCGTACCATTTAATATAATATTGATACAACTATAAGAGAATAATTAGGATAAAAACTAGATGAATTTACCCAAACCAAGTATTTCATCTGTTAACTCTATAGTTTTATGTACATTAGGCGATGATACAATTGCTCTAATAGCATCTATGTTTTCTGGTACAACTATCGATTCTTGATGAACAGCTTGTACAAGCCACAACTCGTTTTCATGAGCATATATTGTGTTCTTCCATATCACGAGTTCAGGTATATCGTGTCTTTTTCTACCAAGATCTCTAGCCGCCTCAATTATTTTGGCTGTAGAGTCTATTCCCGTCGACTCTGTATCTAGTAATAATATTCTCTTGGTTGATCTCAATGATTCAATTATATCTTTCCTATCAACATTATTTTCAAATACAATATATACGCTATGAACATGCATTAGTGTAGTTGGTACTATAAAGGCTGTCGTCAATATATCCAGCCACGGCAATACCGTTTTGACGTCTTCGGCGTGATGACTGGGTATTTCTGCGGGATTAAGCTTTATACTATCAACAGGTCCTCTCTTATCCTCCTTGGGATCGGCTGCTCTACGAATAATGGTGGCTCTAACCTTTTTGATCTTGAAATATTTATTTAGTGTACATATTAACCTAAGTAAGGCCGTGGTATTACAACTAACAACTCTTAAACTCTCTGAACCAATACATTCTTCTAAATTGCATAAGGAACTAAAACTTTTCTTGGCAACAAATGGTTTTTCTCCACCTTGAAAGATCACCTTTATACCATACTTCTCATATATTTCTTTATACTTAGCACCTACTCCACCAGGTGTTGCATCTACAACGACTTCAGCTTCTCTAAGTAAATCCTGCAAAACACCATGTGGCTCTATACCTGTTTCTTTGAAAGTATTTAGTTTATCTTCGGGGACATATAGTTTTAAACCATTCCTTACAATCATCCTAGCTAAATAATCGGGCCTAGTCTTTACGACACCAATCAATTCCATATCGGGCATTAGTTGAATTGCTTCTGCTACTCTTTTGCCTATTGTGCCAAAACCATTTATAGCTACCTTGATTTTAGTCATAAGTCATTCACCATATATGGTATTAAGTTAAAGATAAAATGTAGAAGGATCTTCCAAAATGTTATAGATTAGCCGAGAAACATTTTAGCTGATAATTCTAAAGCTTTAAGTGCTGGTAATGTTTCTCCGGATAAGAATAGGAGCAATGCATTGCCTCCTGTCGATACATGCACATGATCGTTTATCATTGATTCATCGATCATTGATGCTAAATGTCCTCCACCGATTAATACAAAGGCCTTACTCTCAACGGCTGATTTTAATAATGTATTAGTACCTACACGGAATCTTTCGTCTTCGATGACACCAGCAGGGCCTCTCATCACGACTATTTTAGCGTCTTTGATAAATTCACTGTAGATTTTTGCAGTGTTTTCACCAATATCCATGATCTTGCCCTTTATCTCGCCTAACCCTGTGTTTATTATTTCATTATCTACTAATACTTTGAAATCTATTGGTGTCTCTATAGGTGCTCCTCTTAATAATATATGTCTTGCACGAGGTATTAATGGGAGGACACCTTTTTCTTCAAGATACCTCATGTTCTCTGTACCTATATTAATACCCTTAGCTACTAGGAACAGTTGTGCTAATAATCCAGTTGTCAATATTCTATCGGCCATATTGTTTCTTATTAGGTTCTCGATCACTCTTAATAGGTCTCTAACTTTTGTGCCACCCAATACAAATATTCTAGGCGATTCGAAGCTTTCAGTGACTTTCCTCAAGGCATTAATTTCTTTCTCGAATAATGGTCCAGCCGCACTCGGTAATACTAATGGAAACCCAACTATGCTGGGTTGACTTCTGTGTGCTGTTGCGAATGCATCATTTACATATACATCAAACAACGACGCTAGTCTTCTGACAAATATTGTATAACTCTGTTTCTCGGGCGTCGCTTCAATAACTTCTTCGGATACAAGTCTGAGGTTATCCAATAATAAGACTTCGCCTGGTCTGAGCTTTGATATTTCTTCTCTAGCTGATGGACCGATAACATCATCTACGAACTTTATATCCGTACCTGTATATTTAGCTAGGAGTTCAGCATGCTTTTCTAATGTCGTAAAGTCAAGTTCTCCTGGTCTACCTTGGTGAGAACCTAAGACTAGAGCAGGACTGTACTTATCCATTACTTCTTTTATTGTTTTTGCATGTATCCTAATCCTTCTATCATCTAGTATTTCTTTGGTTTCTGGATCTATTGGGACATTGATATCTATTCTCATAAATACCTTTTTCTCAGTGATATCAATGTCTTTCAATGTTGGTATACGTGGAACCTTTGTACTTGACATAAAATACCACCTCGATAACTTATGTATAGTATTAGTATATATTGATGATTGGAGAAGATTGATTACAATAAATAATCAAACCCTGTTCCTATCTATTTATAATTTTAAATCAAACATATAAATTTTTCAAATAGTAGTTGTCATCGACTTATTCAATACTGATATAATACCTTCCTTCTTAAAGTCTATCCTTAGTGTTATATCAGCAATATAATAATTAAGAGGAGTATAATCTGATACAACTGGATTAACAATTATTATTTCCCATCCTTTTTCTGAAACAATTTGCAATGCATACTTTAGCTTGGGTAAGTGAGTATTTTCTATTTGAGAGAATAAATCTCTTCTATAAGGCAATACGAGTAATAGAGCAGAATTATTTGATTTATTTAGCAACAATAATTGCGTGGTAACGATATTGATATCATCAGCTAAAAACACTGGAATACCGAAATCGATTATTAATGGCTCTAGATCATAAAATATTTTCTTAACAATAGGAAATTTTTTATTATTGAAGAAGATTATTCTTAGATTCTTCTTTATTGCAATTCTAATCAGAATAGTACCTAGCTCTACAACATGATTACCCCAATCACTCTCTATTTCCACCATATTATATGGTTTAAGGAAATCATCTAGTTCTCTGGTCCCGGTTTCAATCATCATTAATACCCTACATTATGAAAAGAAGTACTAAACAAGAAGAGACCTTAGCGAAAATATTTCTAAATAGATTAAATGAAGTTGAAACTTATTTATCGATTACTTATACATAATATGGAAGTCTTTGTTATATAATATTATAATATATTGAGAATACTTAATGATCATGTTTAAAGAATACCTAATTTAGATACGATGACCAGTATTCCGATAAGAATATAAGATATTTTTCAAATAATTATAAACAGGTTAGGTAACCTTGGTCCTTAATGCATTTAGAAATCTTATTCTCATTATTCTCTTATTTGCAATCATTCCCACAATGTATGGTATTACTCAACATATTCAAGTCCAATCCGATGCTGAAAACAGTTCTACGACCAGCTATACCGGTAACAATACACCGAAAACCAACAATACAAATATTTATTGTATCGATAAAGATAAGGTTATCGAAGCAATCCTCAATAACCCCACAGTAAGAGATGTGATCAACAGACTCAAAATAAAAATCGATAAAGAATCCATAAGAATAGAAAAAATTAACAAAACTAATAACGGCATAGAAATCAGTATCTTACTAAATAGTACGAGTGATAGTCAATTTGCCCTTAAAGTCAAATGTCTAGTCAACCAAAACTCGAATCTCATAAAAATTCTACAAGTATCACCAATAGTAAAACCATTAACTTATAACAGCGATAGACTCAGCACGTCTAAAGCAAAGAAATTGTTAAAAAGAATCGACGTACTTAAGAAAATATATTATGATCCAAGAGTATATAAAATCATGAAAAAATACAATATATCATTCAAAGACTTCGTTGAGGCAACTAAATCTGTTGGACTTGAAGGCAATAAGACATATGACACTCTTTCGATACAAATGTTCATTTATGTAATACACAAAGGGAACACTACAATATATATTGTTGATAAACCAAGTACATATGAAAAATTCCATAACATGTCTTTCTGTCCCCCAGTAATATGGATAGATATTCAATTCTACAACGAGCAAAATACAGTAGAAGTAACAGGTGTTCTTGAAGATAGTTTTTATATGGATCCAAGATGTTTCCTCGGTCCAATGATGCCTAAGAAGTGAGAATGTATGAAGAAAAAATATAACTTCGATATTATTAATAAGCATTCTCATTCTTACGAATTCATTTGGTATAGTCAACATATCATATAGTCAGATAAATTCCTATAGTGAATCGATAAACTGGTCTGGATATATATTGTACGATAAACCATATACTAATTCTTACATAAATGGGGTTCTATCAAGTGCATATATAAAAACAATCAATAAATTCGACAATGAGAATCATGGTGGGTTTTCTGTATGGGCGGGTATATCACCAAATCCGGAAGGTCTCGAATTATTTCAAGGAGGTTATCATGCATTTTACTCTCCCACTTCTACAGAAAGTATTGCTAAAAGATATTATATTTTTGTAATGCATTATATTGCTGGATCTAATAATTGTACATTTAGAGCAACCCAAGTTTCTCCTAATCAAGAAGTAAATATCATTATTACACAATGGGGCGATACTCCATGGCATTATTTAGTTGAAGTTGTCGCTGATGATAAATATGTTGTTTTTGACGAAGATGCAGTAGCTGGTCAAAGATTAAGGTATGCTACTTTTATTACGGAAATCCCTCCTGAATCCCCTCCAGCTATACCAGCTGATAATTATGTTACTCAGTATGATATGTACTTGTTTACAGATATAGGCCAACATAATGCTAGTTATTATATACAACAAGGATGGTATATAAGAGACTATTTAGTACGCGATGATATAGAGGTGTGGCCATATTTCTTTGAGTCTAGTAATACAATAAAGTATGTCTTCCGCTACTAAATATTGCAAATTAGAATCATAATCCAAATATTTTTCAATACTATTTTTGAAAAGTAAAAATTAAAGCAAAACTAATATAAAAAGAAAGGAAAAAGATGTTGTTTTTATAATTCTTCTTCGAAGTGTATGGCTCTTGTTGGGCATACGCTAGTGCAGAGTCCGCATCCGTAGCATTTATGTATGTTTACTGATGCTACTCTCTTTCCTTTCTCATTAACTATTACATGTACGGCGTCGTAGTCACATACTTGTTCACAGAATCCGCATCCAATACACTTCTTCTCATCAACAACTGGTGGTTTTGCCCAAACCCTTCTCGGCTCTGGTTTTAGGTATTTCAGTGCTTTTCCTTTGATGTCGAGTATGCTGTCGTATCCATGCCTCTTTAGCCAATCCTTTATTTCTTTCTCGATTCTTCTGAATACGCCGAATCCTTCCACCAAAGCCGCTGTACATATTTGTACAGCAGATGCTCCAGCCATAAAGTACTCGATAACATCTGTTCCTTTACTAATGCCGCCGACACCAATGATGGGGAGCTTAGTGTTCTTAGCTGCCTCAGCTACTACTGCTAGAGCTAATGGTTTGAGTGCGGGGCCGCTCATCCATCCATAACCGTTTGGTCCACCAACTATTGGTAGACCTGTTTCTATATCTATGTGTAGTGCTGGTCCAATAGTGTTTGTAGCAACTATTCCGTCAACACCTACTTTTTCCAGCTCCTTTACAAGCTCTGGTATATTTGGTGTGAATGGGCTTAATTTAGCGAAGATAGGAATATCAACTACTTCTCTTAGAGCCTTAGCTGCTTCTACTACTGGTCTATAGTCTTTTCCAATATAGTGTGTTGAGAACTCAATAGCATTTGCACCAGCCTTCTGACATTTGGGTCCAAGCAGTTGTAGTTCTTCTGGTTTATAACCAATACTGATAATGAATGGTACACCGTGTTTCTCAGCATATTCTTTGACTATTGGGTATTCTCTCTCGAAATAGTGTTCAGCAGGTACATCGCTCCAGAGCTCAGCATTTAGTAGAGCATATATGAATCTATAGTTGCCACTATCAGCGTTTACGATCCTAATGTCTCCTGGTCCAAAGGTTTTTAGTATTTGAGCTCTGACAAGGCCACGATCAACGACACCCATACTTGGTCTGGGAACAATTGCTGGTTTAACGCTGATAGTCTTTGCAACAACTGCTCCAACACCATGATCGATCAATAGTTTCATCATTTCAGCATCTCTAGATACTGGGCAAGCAGCGTTCATTAATGGGTTTTTCATTTTCAATCCAGCAATCTCTACTTCGAGACTCACCATGCTACCATCCCAGAACATATTGTACACTATAATATATTCGACTCAACAAGAATAAAAACAGTATTATCGAAGAACCCAAATAACATTCCTGAAATAACGTTGAAAAACACCTGCATAGAATAGTAGAAAATGGATGATGAAGGCCAGGACAACAGATAGTTAGTGAAGAATACCCTTGTTACTGACTCTCTATAAGATAATATTTACAAAGAACAGAACAACCTATGAATAATTTAATGAATTGATAAAAAGAAATTTGTTTATCAGGGATCTCTTAATAAAATCCTTGTTGTTTTTAGCCACAGATTGGGTAGTCGTCTGGAACCTTTGCTCTAAAGTATTTGCCTGTCTCGGGGTCCTGGAATAATCCTACCTTAACTCCCTTCCTGCCTTTGGGGCTTAATTGCCATACCTTCTTGGGAACAAGTTCTACTTCTTTCCCGCTGGGTGTCCTGACCTTGACAGGGTCTTTGCATGCTGCCATTTTTATCACCATTATTTTTATAGAGTGTTATGGGATATATAACTTTTACTC
>JAGGVR010000037.1 GCA_021157925.1 Staphylothermus sp.
GTAGAAAGGTACTTGGTTTCAGCATAGTCGGCTTGATCCCGCTTACATTAATGGGTGTGCTTGAAATACACTATTTACCATTATTGGCTGGGATATACTCAGCTATGATTAGTATTTCTTTGTCCATTGTTATGGGTGCTTTGCTACATGCAACCAAGAGTAGCGGTAGATCATATGGTTATTTTATGACATATGCGACTTTAGGCTGGGGACTAGGTGGACCGTTAGCTGGTTTCCTTAAACCAATGATTGGTTTAAGGAATTGCTTTATCCTAGTCTCATTGATCTATACTGTATCTATTCTCATACCCTACTCTGTGTTTCCAGAGATTGCTGCAGGTGGTGAGGCAGGGCTAAAAGACATTATAATCGGTGCCAAGACCGTAATATATATCTTCATAGCTGGTTCCCTTGTATTCGCTGGATTAAACTTGTTCTTCGGAAACTATTCATTAAGGCTTAGAGAAATATCTGGTTCACCAGAAGTTTTTGGGATCGTGTATACATTGTTACCAGCTATTATTGGGGCTGTTTCAAGGCCCTTTATTGGTATCTTATCCGATCGGATTGATCCATTAGTTGTTGCGTTGATTGGATGTGTGATTGAAGTGGTATGTATTACTTTGTTATATTATAGTTGGGGATTAGTATCAATAATTATATGGTTGTCTCCAGCATATCCCTTCCTTGATCAAGGATATACTATGTTGCTCTCGAGGAGACTTCCTGGAAAACTTCAAGCTCTTGCAGCTGGTGTTAGAGTAACCATGTCTAGTTTCGGTGGATTGATTGTTCTACTACTTGCATCGACAACCATTACTTCTAATCTATACTATATTATGATAACTAGTATTTTTATGATCCTTTCTTCTATAATACTCTTAATTATTGCCAAGCATGCAAAATCTAGTAGATCTTAGGCTTGGATTCTAATATCCTTGACCATGGCCCCCTAATTGATGTAAATATTATTAGTAAAGCCGTGTATATTATTGTCATCGTTACTGGTATATGAAAACCTATATACTTACTGTATAGTTCGATAAACCAGTTACCAATAAGAATGGAGACTATTAATAACGGTATTATTTGAAAAACCAATAATAGGACTAAACCAGTAATAATGGAAGCCATATATGGCTTCATATTGGTTCTCCTAATTATATAGTCGTTTATGACTCCTAATATTACACTTATGAGGAACATATTTAGAACTGGTCCCAAGGGATAGATCCATTCTATGTTTTTAATAGTAGTCAGTGTCTGATTCGCGATTTCAGTAGCCTGATTAGGTGATAATCCATTAATAATTAATTGTTTTAATGTTAATTGATATATAAACTCATTGATTCTTTCTAATGAAGATAGATAAAATATTATAGCGATAATGATCCCTGTAAATACTCCTGATAAGATATTATATAGTATTGTTTTACTCTCAACCATCTATGGTATTGGCACCTCGAGATAATGTATATCCCATGTATTCTAGTTTAAACTATAGTTATTTAAAATTATTGAACTTGTATCAAGAACCCTTATTAGCATTAGGTATTATAATACATAATTTAGATAGGTGGAAATATGTCAAGTTATGATAAATTTTTGATTACAACAACAGAGAAGATCCCCGGTTATAAAATTGTTAAAATATTGGGATTAGTGAGTGGAAGTGTTGTACGTGCAAGACACATTGGAAAAGACTTTCTTGCAGCAATTAGGAATATTGTTGGTGGTGAAGTTCCTGAATATACAGAGCTTCTCGCACAAGCTCGTGAGGATGCAATTAATAGAATGATTCAAAAAGCCCGTAGTCTAGGAGCAAATGCAGTTATTGGTTTAAGATTTGCAACAACTGCTGTAGCTTCAGGTGCTGCAGAGATCCTTGCTTATGGTACTGCTGTAGTTATTGAGCCTATTGAGTAATTTTTAGAAAGGCAGTATCCTCCTAATTTTTTTCCTAACATACTTACCCCTACCAGGTTTTCCAATTATTTCTCCATCAAGTATTATTGGATAACCATTTACTAGTACGTGTATTGGTGCCCCATATAGTTCTAATCCTTCCCATGGTGTCCAGTCTACTTTGTGGTGATGAGTTGTAGCTGTTATTAGTCTGGGTTTGCGTGTTTCTATCACTACTAGGTCTGCATCGCTCCCAATAGCTAATTCTCCTTTTTCAGGATAAATTCCCATTATTCTTGCTGGGTTTCTGGAGAACACATCTAGGAATTTATCGAAGCTTATAATCCTCTTCAATACACCATACGTGAATAGGAATGGTCCCATTATTTCTAGGTTTGGTATACCTCCCCATGCATCCCATATGTCTTTTTCCTTCTCTTCTCTAGGTGCTGGAGCATTATCGCTTGCATATGCATCTATTTCTCCTTCTGCTAATGCTCTCCACAAGGCTTCTCTATCCATGCTTGTTTTGAGGGTAGGTGCTAGTTTTAGATACGTGCCATGTTTTTCTGCGTCTTCTCTTGTAAAGTATAGGTAGTGTGGACAAGTCTCTACAGTTAATGCTACACCTAGGTTCCTAACGTATCTTATCGCTATTACCCCTTCACCACTACTGAGGTGTGCTATGTGTAGATTTGCTAATGTTTCTAATGCGTAATATCCTAGCTTTATTATCGCAGCTGCTTCTGCGGAGGGCGTTCTTGATAAGTGATATGCTATGGGGTCGTGTCTTTCGCAGTATCTCTTGTAACCGAACTCTAGTAGTCCATCGTCTTCGCTGTGCGCAATCACTACTCCATTAACGTCTTTTACTAGCTGCATTATTTCCGGTAATGCTTCCTCCTCTGCTTTGAAGGATCTACATGTAAAGATCTTGTAGCCTTTTATACCTAGATCGGCTAGTTCAGGTATTTTATCCTTATTAGAAGCATTCATGAATCCAGCATGTACTCCATAGTTTATGTATGAGTGTTTCGATGCTTCATCTATTTTCTTCTTAGCAATACTTTTATTATCAACAAATACTCTTAGAGGCATGTCGAAAACTGTCGTTATTCCTCCATAAGCAGCTGCTAAGCTACCGCTTTCCCAATCCTCATTCTTAGTGTATTCCGGATCGTATACATGTGCGTGTATATCTATGCCTCCGGGAATAACTGGTTGGCTATAAGCATCTATTACTTGGTCCGGGTCTTTGAATGGTTTCTTTGAGAATCCAGCTATTTTTCCATCTTCTACTAGAATATATGCTTCTGTGAAGTTGTCACCTGTCCAGATCTTTGCGTTTTTAATCATTATACGTGTGACCAAATCTAGGTACACCTAGGTAGTATTATTTAGGTTTGATAGTGTTTAAAAAATATATGACTTTTCGGTGAATAAGCATGATAGACATATTGATCGATAAGCTAATCATTAATTCCAATGGATACACAGCTATTGATATCACTGATACGATTACTGATTGGCTTAGAAAGAACAAAGCTAAGAGAGGATTTGTAACAATAAATGCTCCGAGAAAAGGCTGCATAGTTACATTGATAGAGTACGAGTCAAATCTATTGTCTGATCTAGAGGAATTCTTGGCAAGGTATGGAGAGAAGAAAAAGATCGTGTTAGAAGGCTTGTTTGGTAAAAGCATTGTATTACCAGTCGTTGATGGTGCTATTGATGCTGGTGTTTTCAAGAGAATAGTCTTTATCGATATTAGCGAAGAAGAGGGTCCTAAGGAGGTGCTTGTTGGTTTTGAAGGTGTACATGACTAGCTTCGAGATCAAGACATATGGGCCCATGAAGTACTTTAGGCTTAGGAAGATTATTGAGGAAGAATTACGTTTGACAGGTTTGACCAAGGGCTTAGTAACCATCCATGTTAAAGGAGCTACGCCTGGTCTCTTGATATTTGATGAAGAATATGTCCAAGTATTTGATTCTTTCCTAAAGAAGCTTGTTCCCGTTACTGGTTATAGACATGGTAATGCTTATGAACATCTTAGATCCAGTATTATGTCTACTACTCATACATTATTCTTTGACTCGAAAGGCTTAAGACTACCTCCTAGTTATGAGGTTCTCTTTGTTGAGACTAGACCTGTACATAATCATAAGAGGGTTTTACACGTAATTATTCGTGGAATATAAATTTATGTATATCTTCATAGTTCACTATTCTTATATGGTGGTGTCCTAGTTGGTGAGTGACGCTATTATAGCTGATAATTTGTGGAAATCATTTATTGAGACAAGAGGCTTCTTTAAGAGAAAGAAAAGTATTGTTGAGGCTTTAAGAGGGGTTTCCTTCCGAGTTCATAGGGGAGAAGTATATGGTTTACTTGGACCAAATGGTGCTGGTAAAACAACAACTATCAAGATCTTATCTACTCTTCTCTTACCCGATAAGGGTAAAGCTCTTATTCTAGGACATGATGTTGTAGAAGAAGCTGAAAAAGTTAGACGAGTGATTGGTGTCTCGCTTAGTGTTGAGAGAGGGTTCTTTTGGAAGCTTACTGGTTATGAGAACTTGAGATATTTTGGTTTATTACATGGCTTGCACGGTGACGTATTAGAGGAAAGAAT
This sequence comes from Staphylothermus sp., assembly GCA_021157925.1. GTDB lineage: Archaea > Thermoproteota > Thermoprotei_A > Sulfolobales > Desulfurococcaceae > JAGHDU01. The sequence continues at coordinate 4,543 of JAGGVR010000037.1, forward strand.
CAATTACTTGTTTAAGATATTAGGGCTTGAAGAGCTTGGGGCTAGGGATAAATTCTATGAGGATTTCAGCCTTGGTATGAAGGCTAGACTTAGTATCGCTAGAGCGCTCCTTCATGATCCCCCGGTGTTGATTCTTGATGAGCCCACGCTTGGCTTGGATCCTGCTAGTTCTAGGCATATTAGAGAATTACTTGTTAAGCTTAGCAGGGAGGAGGATAAGACTGTACTAATTACTTCTCATAATATGTTTGAGGTAGAAATGATTTGTGACCGTGTAGGCATTATTAATAAGGGACGTATTATTGCTGAAGGAACTGTTCAGGAGTTAAAGAAGATAGTGATTGGTTCTGTACCTGTTGTTTTTGTTTTTCATCTTAAACGTGATAAGAGCTTTGTTGAGTCCTTCTTTTCTGAAATACTTGGTTCGATAGGTTTTGTTGTGGAATTATCGGAGGATTATTATCGAGTTAGAGTGCTTGTTCGTCGTGGTGAAGAAGATGTTATTGTTCATAGAGTTTTGGAGAAATTGAGAAGTGTAGGTGGAAGAGTTAAAGAAGTTAGAATTGAGGAGCCCAGTCTAGAAGATGTATTTATCAAATTAACTAGTGGTTCAGGTGGTGGTTGATTGTCTTTTCTTAAGCAAGAGTATTCTATGTTTCTATGGGTTGTTCGGGCCGAGCTTCATGCTTATTTCTCGTGGTTGAGGAATAATAGATTATTTGCCTTTATGATGCTTGTTTGGCCTTATTTGTTTGCTTTCTTTATGATCGGATTAGGGGTTTTGCTTGGTAGTTTAAGTGTTTATGCTGAGAGAATGGGTGTTAGTAATCCATTGTTCTATATTATTGTTGCTAGTGGTGTTTTGGTTTCAAGTCTCAATATTATGGATACTATTGTCTGGTCACTTGTCGATTATAAGTGGTTAGGTATTCTTCCATATATTATTGTTTCACCACCTGGTTTTAGAAGGGTTAGTGTTTATGGATTAACTATTCCTTCTATAATTAGTGGGTTTATTAGTTTGACAAGTATTTTGCCGGCAGTATTGTTTCTTGAGGGCTGGCTTGGTTGTTTTAAGTTATTCATTATATTATTAATCGTATATATTGGTATGTTGCCATTGATTGGGCTAGGTGTTTTTCTCGCAAGTATTACTTTGATGCTCAAAGAAGAGTCTTTTGTAAGTTTTCTTTCTCCATTCATGTTGCTCGTCTCGGGTGTTTATTATCCTCTTAGTGTGTTGCCATGGTTTCTAAGAATTATTGCAAGGATTTTCCCAGTAACTTATGTTGTTGAAGCCGTTAAGCTTGTATCTGTTCTTGGCTACCCAGATATTTCTAGATTGTTACAGATTGTGGGCTTATTATTTATCTTGATGATCGTGTATAACTTATTATTCTTCCCAGCGGTTAAGCGTGCTGAATACTTTGTGAAGAAGAAAGGTGTTGCTGTGTAGGTTTTGTCTTGTCGTATGGTTTATTAGTCTCAAAAAATATTGTTGTATGAATGAAAAATCATATGAGGAATGATTAAAATGAAAGAGGTTAAAATTATAGGGAAAGACGTATTAGGGAGACCGATCAAGGATTTTTCAAATAC
>JAGGVR010000082.1 GCA_021157925.1 Staphylothermus sp.
TCCCTACATGGATGGTTAAAGTAATAATCTGTCTCTATACATGTCATGTATTTTTTAAGCCCTAGTTTTTCTGTTATATATTTAAGGATTTTATCTAGGTCTTTGACTCTATATTTTGCCTCAATTTCATAGTTTTCCATGTCTTTATCCTCATTTTTTAAGATATTTTAATATATGATTGTAGAGTTTTTTAGCATACTCTACGTTTTGTCTATATATGGTCTTTTCTGTTCTACTAGGCTCATACTCTTTCTTAATACCTAATGCTCCATACACTAAGGCTGGAACACCTCGTTTTAGACCTATACTATATCCTCCTTCTAGAACTAGCAGTGTTGGTAAGTTCAGTTTTCTCAGTAATTTCCCGATGTTATAATATGTATGTTCTGTAAGCATAGTATCTGCTAAACCATCATCTAAAAACCCATCAAAACCAGCTGAAACAACTATTGCTTCTGGAGAATATAGTTCTATGATTTCTGATACAAGGTTAAGCATAAATGAATATGAATCGTCTCCGCTTCCCGGTTCAAGGATAAAATTGATTGAGTATCCTCTACCGCGTCCGCTACCTATTTGTTCTGGGAAGCCTGTGAAGGGGTAGAAATCAATCGGGTTCCTATGAAGATCTACATGAAGAACCGTGGGATCCTTATAGTATATCTCCTGGGTACCATTACCATGATGTATGTCAAAATCAAGAACAGTTATTCTATTAAAACCATTATCTCTCAATGCTTCAATAGCAATAGCTGCATTATTAAATACACAGAAACCAAGTGTTGGTGCTCTAAAAGCTTTACCACATTTACCAGCATGATGACCCGGCGGCCTAATTATTAAGAAAACAGTATTATTACTTCTAAGAGAACTAGCAGTTTCATATACAAGACTTATTGTCTCTATTAATAATTCAAGGGAATCACGGGACAAGTAAGTATCGGGGTCTAGTTCGCAAGGTGCTTTTGATGCTCTATCAAGCACAAACTCAATATATTTTCTACAATGTATCCTCTCCAGAATTGATAAAACATCGCTTAGATCAGCTGATTTTTCAACATATAGCACATGATCCCTAAAAGAAGTCTTAGAGAGAGCATTCATAATTATTTTAACACGACCTGGATTTTCTGGATGATAAAACCATGGGATATGTTTAAGGAGAGAATTTTTCTCGATAAGTATTTTCACTAAAACCACCGTTCAGTACTAAAAAGTACTTCTTATGATGCATAGTACTCAGCTTCTCTGAGTTTATCGATAAGTAGCTTCTTATCAGGGTTTTTAGGCAACTTTACGATAGCAAGATTGGGGTGACCACCAATATCGAGAGCTAAGCCTTCTCCCACGAGGAACTTTGCTATCCTATACGCTTTTCCTCCAGGTGCTTTGATTATTAGTAATGTATAGTTCTTATTAGTATCTATGAGAACTGCTACTGGTGCTTTAAGAATCGATGAGATCTTTGATGCTAGGGCAGTGCCTCCTCTTTTCTTCCAGGCCGTGCGTGCATCAACAAATCTTAATTCACCGATCTTCATCGCTCCCATGGCTAGGTCAAGAGCCTTATCTTTTATTTCTTTATCCCTGTCCTCTATAATCTTCTTAACTTTTTTCAGTACTTCTTCCCCGAGGGGCATTGGCAAAGGCGTTGGTGATGCAAGCCAATCAACAATTCTAATCCATAAGTTTTCATCACGTATAGCCGTTAATGCTTTAGAGAACATCGAAGTTAGCTGGAACAGCTTCAAATATTTTTGAGGAACTTTTTTACCACTATCCATGTATCTAACAACTTCTACAAATGACTTAAGTCTAGAATGAATACTTACACCTTCTTTTTCAAGTATTCTAGCAATAATTCCAGCAGTAGGTTCCCTATGATCAATTATTAGTTCGTCAACAACCTCGGAGAGTTTATCTCTATTATTTATTGTTGATAAATGGTGATCGATATACATAATCTTTTTTATTCCAAAATGGTTCTTCAATAACTTTAGCACATTTGGCAAATGATCAGTATAGGGCAAGTCGAGTAGCACAAGTAAATCGTAGTCCCCTCTCAATACACCTGCTAAGAACTTTATTCTCTCTGGATCAACGGGTTTTTTCTCAACAATAGCTTTCGATTTAAGTGGGAATTCTCCGAGCTTTTCCTGAGAATAAACTATTAGTGCTGCAGCAACAACCCCATCGGCATCCCAGTCTCCGCCAACAAATACACGTAGTATTTTATCCTTACCCATATCTAACACCTAACAACGATCGTTTCTCTCTTAACATTAAACAGTAATCAAAATGTACAAAATCATTCGTTTTAATGATAAATAATATAACATCCTTTATATTCTTCCCTAACACCTATTAGGAAATTGATGAATGTCCACTTTAAAAACAACTATAAATACTTGGGTATCAGAAAGTTAGTTATAAACATTGTTTATTAAATATTTAATAAAGATACGTGGTTATAATATCATGAACGATCTAATGAATATGTTAAAGAAACTATACGAAGTATCAGTAAATAGTAATATATTTACAAGATCAGAGGCAAGTAGGAGTAGGAAACCATTTGATGATCTCGAATACATAGAGGCAAATATCTTGGAAACAGGAGAGTTCGATATAGAAAAATATAGTCTCGATACAATTAGGGATGAATTTGATGAACTGAGAAAGATCAATATATTAGGACTAGATAGTAGCTCCAGAGTAATAGACACACCCTACATATTTATTGGAGTTGGTTCTGCATTTATCATTAGCAGGACAAAAGGAGCTCTAGTTAAATGCCCCGATTTCTACGATTTTATTTTGTCATCAAAAAAGAATAGGTATCCCTGCAGGTTTTTATCAATAGTTCCGGAAGTAGAGGGGATTAGGGATTTTATCGAAGAAAATTTTGCCGAGATAGCTTATCTAAAAAATCCGAACAACATACCCTATGATCAGTTTTATAATAAGTATGCTATTCTTGACGAGCTTAGAACACGTTTAGAGAACACTGTCTTAAAACAATTAGTTCACGAATATAATATTTATGAGCCAACACTGTTATTCCTTGACGGCCCCCTTTATTTTATACCAGCCGATCTTCACCAATACATGTACAGAAAAACAAGTAATCTAAATAACAATGTCTATGTAAATGCATGGATAAGATTAATGAATGAAAAAACAAGGATAATTAAGCAAGCTTATGAGAAAAATATCCCAGTTATTGGCATTGTTAAGAGAATATATAGATCAACCCTTTTATCAAAAACAGATCCTTTCAAAATATGTGATAAAAAATCCTATATTAACGATGAAGCATATCTATCCATAGTTATTAATAAGTATTTGAGGAATAAGGAGCCCAAAATAATTGTTCTTGGTCCAATAAGATACAGTGTTCCTAGAACAAATATGCTTGATCTTCCTGAAAAAATAATATACTATATATGTATCCCTAAGAGAGAAATTATTGGTGAAACCAGTTATAAGAACTACGTATTTTACAGGATCGAGTATTTCCCTGATAAAAAGCTCTATGAAATAACAGATCCTGTCAAGATCGCGTTGTATGATAGTATCGGTATGGGCACAACAATACCCTTAACGATACTCTTAGTAGATAAGATCGTTAAGAAAATGACTGCAGGTATAACGAATTACATATTGCGTGCAATGAATATTTCATCGGAACAAACACTACATTACATAAACTTGTAAAACTATACATTATTAAGGAATTATGCGGGGCATAAACATGGATGATCTAATAACGACTCTTTACGAGAAACAACAGAGAGCAATAGAAACTGCTAGAAAGTATGGAGAGATAATAGGATGGGTATCCAGAACAAGTCCTTCAAGTATAACTGAGGAAGGAGGACTTATTGTTTTCGATGTAGAACCAGCTATTTATTTCAAGAACTTCCTTGAAATTGCATCAGCCGGAAGCTATTTAGCAGTAGTAGATATTAAGACTGGACATATAATAAGCATGAGAGTGCTTAGCGTAGAGAGAAAAGACATACTAGCAGAGCTAGACATACCAGACATGTATATCGGGATCCCGGAGAAAGAAGTATCCGGTCTACTGACAAGAACTAGGATAA
>JAGGVR010000129.1 GCA_021157925.1 Staphylothermus sp.
CTCTAGGATTAAGTAAAAACATTAATATTGTTTATCATAATCCGTTCTTGAGATTTTTAACGAACCAATATATTCATTACTCGTATTATTTAAGTCAATATATTCAAAACTATATTCTAAATATCGATGAAGCATATAAGATATTAACAAGACTTGTAAAAGACATAATTGAATTCATATGGGGATAAGACTTGTTCACACGAGATATCGTGGCACCAATAATTGGATTAATCCTTGTGGGTTTCAGTATTTACGTATTTTTATGGTCTTTACAACTAATGATCTATAGGGATGTGCCAAGCAGTTTATTAGGAGCATTGATAGGTTTTGTTTCACTAAGTGCTGGTGTATCATTGGTTAGGACATGGAGTCTTGGAAGATATATTGCAAAAGAAGAAGAAAAATCCGCCAGGGGTTCTACATAGCACATCGCACCCCTCCTTGAAGGGGGTGCTAGCCAGCGGCAGGGCTTCTTCATCTATGGAGTTATATATTGTTGCAAACTTTTATCTTTTATAGATGTGTTTTATAATATTATCGAATAAGGTGTGAATGCATGGTTGATGGTAAGCTATTAAAATTCGTTGATAGAAGAATCGAAGGAGACTTGATATATACATCTGCATTACCAAATACAAGGCTTGGGGGATTAATGCCCTCTAGACAAACAATACCTCTAAGCCTAGTCCATCCTAAAAATGCTGAACTAGAATATGCCTTGTTAGAAATAGGAACAATTATACCAAGCCAAAATATTCAGTGGAGAGTAAAAGTTAATGGAATAAGCGTGACAAAGGAATTTCATCCACAAACAATATGTCAAGCAGGCAGAGATTTCTTCGCAAAATCAGTATATGATATTACGAGCATACTTAAAACGCCTGAAAGCCTTAGAAAGAAAAGAGCTAATATTACCTTCAAGCTAGAAGGCGGAGAATCAATAATTATTGAACACCTATCAATCCTAGCAATATATAAGAGTGAAGAAGCAGAAGGAAACATAACGTTTCTCAGTGGAGCACTAGGCTTAAAGCCCGGGGAAGAAACATCAATAGATCTAAAATATATTGGTCAAAATAATATATTTAGAACAACTCTGTACATGCCGAGTACTATAGCCTCTGGCACAATTATAATCAATAATAATGAATTGATAAAAATAGAGAATATCCAGGGAATAGACGAGTTCTACTTAGAGCTACCAGATAGTTTCAAAGAAATAACAAATATAACTATAAAGCATAAAGAAACTAATACAACATATTATCCAAAAGAAATGCGTGTGTCAAACATACTCATATATAATATTAAATACAATGCACCAAACTTAGTGATTGAGGGCTTAGAGGAAAAATACGAACTCACTAAAGACAATAATGAAATAACTCTAAATATATTAAACAATGGCTTATCAAAGCCAGATAATGCATTGATCGTAGTAATGAGCTTGGGCAATGTAGTGTTTAGAAAAAGAATAAAAGAAGTAGAGCCGAGAGATAGTGTGTCAGAAAAAGTAAAGATAAATCTGCCACAAGGAGAGTACGAATTAGTTGTTAGAGTAATTTGGAGGAAATTGTCGAAGACATGGTTTAGGGATTATAGGATAAAAGTATTTGTGAAGTAATTGTGCCTGATCATTTATATGTATTCTACAACTAGTCCTTCTTCATTCGCGCATCTCTCAATTAATTCGCGGTTTTCTTTTCTAGTCCCTTTCTTCTCAACAATAATAGCTTCGGGACGGGGAACCGAATTATTTACCATTAAACTGAGTGACTCGATACTTAGGTATGGTAATGCATACTTAGCCATTATATGTCCATAACAATAGTTTTTCTCAATAGCATATTTTGTATGTTTCCACGGATAATGCCTTCCACCCACACCAGCTACTACTCTGCACTCATGTACAGGATTCTCTAGAAACTGAATAACGGCTAAACCAACTATTTCATGATTCTTGGGAATACGCCACTCATCCAATGTGCTCCCGATCTCAATAAAGCAAAGCGGTTTCTTGTTCTCCGTTGGACCATGATGAGTTGCTTCATAGCTTACCTCATATTCTTTGTCAACACCATATTCTATGCTTAATCTCCTCAAGTTCAGTAAAAGTTTATGCGAAACAATAGGATTAGCAATAGCCAAGCTCCTGGGCTTACCTCCATAGAGAGCCTCGTCACCGAAGTTACCTGTATGATGAACAGTATAACTCTTAACTTTTTTCGCACTAGAATGCCTAGATAAAACTATGTATTCTGTAACTCTACTGGGAAGGCGTGTATCCAAGTATTCAAAATATATGGGTTCATCCCTAAACCCTGCAAGTATAAAGCCTTTACCTTCAAAACATTCCTCCGCATTTAAACAGTTCGTGCTTTTCTCTAATCCGTAATATTCTTTAATATAATCTGCAATACCTTTACCGGCAGGATCATTAATACTATATACTAAGCCAAAATACCTGCTCATACACAATCCCTCATATAGCTAGACGATACAATTAATTCTTGGAGGAAATAATATTTTCGATTACCTATATAATTAAACCTCCGACTACTAAAGAATAAACATAATGGGTTCTAAAGCATTGGTAATAGATAAAGAAATAAACTATACGATGTGGAGGAAGAGGAAAATAGAGTTCTGGAACAGGATCTGGGAAGATCTTGAAATAGGCTACTTAGACAAAGACTTACTCGGACTACTAGTATTGTTCAATACGGATAAGAACATCTATACACTGAGTAGTTGTAGCGGCAGAATAGTTGTAGCGGATTCAACATATCCATGGAGTAGAGAGGAAACAAGCGTTGTCTTCAAGAAACATTTTCCGGTTAAGACCGAGGAATTAGTGGAAATTATGACTAAACCAGCAGTTAGGCGTATGTGGGTTAATGTCACTGGACCAATTATCCATTTATCCACTTCAAGCTTTGATTATGCTTTAAAAATACTTTCGTTAGCTAGAGAAGCAGGGTTCAAACACAGTGGTCTATTATCGTTCAATAAGGATAAAGGATATATTCTCGAACTAACAACTGGTGTTAGAGTATCAAACCTAATCAAGGAAGGGAATAAAATCTATCTTGAGGAAAAATATCTGGAAGATTTCGTCAAAATCCTAAATGAAGTCCTTATCTATGGTAAGAAGTTACTTCTTAGACTATATGATACTGTGGAAAAAGTTATTCCAATACAAGAAGACGAAGAAATAATGAGATTCATTGAGGAGAGAGGTATAAGCATTGAATCAATTAACCCGAGGAATATCTTATCTAAATACATTAACTATCTATAGTACATGACCTCAGCATGATCAAGCATTTGCAGTACCTCATTATTTGTTTCTAATAACCATTTTCTCAACAATTCGAGATCCTCTTCGCTAGCACTCGTTTTTGGTTTATCGGGTTTAAGCCTACATGCTCCAACATCCCTAGCTAGATTCGAGAACCCAAGCCTTCTAGCTTCTTCTATTATTTCAAGCTTATCCTTGAAAACGAGCGGTCTGTATAATGGTTCATCAACCAGTCTAGAAAGAACATATAAATTATTCGCTGTCTGTGACGCAACCTGACCAATTGCCTCACCAGTGACTATTCCCTTACACCCTTCACTTTTTGATATCAGGCTAGCTATTCTATACATATTTGCTTTACATGCTAAGCATCTAAGCCTACTGGGTAGGATAGATACGTTCTTTGCTATAAAAGAACCCATTTCATTGATAACATATACTTTTAAATAATTCCAAGGAACCCACTCATAAATATATTCCAACGATTCATAAAACCTTTCAATAGCTTTCTTTGTCCAATACGGATACATGTTAATGAATACAATTATTACTCTAACTCCTCTTTTCAAAGCATACCATGTAGCTAGAGCTGAATCAACACCTCCTGAAGAGAGGGAAACCATACATCCTTCAACACCATATGGTAAACCACCATATCCCTTGAGAACAGTATCTGTGACAAAGGCTTTACCAGACCTAATCTCGACGTAGTAGGTCTTAGCCGGCTTACTCAGATCGATTCGTACACCATAATTGTCAACTAGGTAAGAAGCAAGAATTTTCTTAAAAACACCACTTGTATAACCATGTTCTCCCTGCACAATAAGGTTAATACTGGAAGGTTTATCTTCTTCGATAAACTTAGACAAAGTATCAATAATAAGATCCAGGTTATAATCTAATACTTTTACGGGACTAATACTAGATATACCGAATATTTTAACAATAACATTTAAGAGTTCCTCAGAAATGTTTTCTGAATAAATAATTATTCTTGTGTCTTCAAGAATATTAACTGTTTTAAAACTGTGTTTTCTCTTCTCTAAGGTCTTAATAATGCTCTCTCTCAACCTGCTAAGCATAAAATTTCTAATAACAGATCCTCGGCGAACCATGAATTCGCCGGGTCTAACGAGTATAGCGTTATAAAGGCTTTTTGACCCCATTACTAAAATCACCGACGATAAAATGTATATTAAATTAATGCGTTATGTAGGTTATTATATAAATATGAGAAACTTAGATAGGAATCCGAGGTGGTGAAAGTATTTTGAGCCAAGACTATGTATCTTATGAAGAATTCATGAAAATAGATCTACGTGTAGGATATGTTAAGGAAGCCGAGAAGGTCAAGGGTAGTAAAAAACTATTACGACTTATAGTTGATTTAGGAGAGCTTGGGACACGTCAAATAATAGCAGGTCTTGGAGAGTGGTACAGTCCCGAAGACTTAAAGAATAAATATATTATTGTAGTGGCTAATCTCAAACCCAAAAGGATCTTCGGATTGCTTAGTGAAGGCATGTTGTTAGCAGCTGATAGTGAAGAAAAACCTATTCTCCTAACAGTTATGGGGAACGTTAAGCCGGGAACAAGAATAAGATAATATAAAGATAATTCTAGGATAGAGAATAGTTTACTTTAAGAAACATTTATTGTTTCTTGGCTTTCTTTAAATATCTCATATATTCTAGCATTTTTGCTAGACTTATTACTGCTCTTTCTGCACTTGGATATGCTGGGACTCCTTCTCTGTTTAGGAGTCTTATTGCTTCAAATGTGTCTTTACCGCCAACAAACCCAGCAACTAATGGCTTACATTTATTCCTATACATGTTGTGTACTTTGATAATTGCCCTAGCTAGTTCTATCGGATCTAGAATAGCTGTTCTACAATATAGTAAGATTATGTTATCTACCTCTTCAGACTCATATGCTACTTTTAAGGCTTCTACATAGTTCTCGGTAACTGCTTGACCAGTCAAGTCTACTGGGTTCTTGGGGCTTCCAAACCATGGCATTGTCTTCCTTAATTTCTCTTTTAACTCAGGACTCGGCTCTAATAGTTTAACGCCATGTTCCTCAGCAGCATCAGTTGCTAGAACTCCTACTCCGCCACCATTTGTTATAATAATTGTGTTCTCACCCTTGGGTATGGGCTGTGCTGCAAATGCTCTTGCCCAATCAAACATTTCCTCCGTGGTCAATGCTCTAATAATACCTGCCTGCTTGAAGGCTGCACTATATAGCTGATCGCTTCCTGCTAAACTACCGGTGTGGCTTGCTGCAGCCATAGCTCCTCTCTTGCTTCTCCCAGCTTTGATGACTATTACTGGTTTCTTCAATGTTACTTTCTTCATTTCTTCAACAAATCTTCTACCGCTTCCGGGCTTTAATCCTTCAAGATAAATAGTTATTACCTTAGTATTTGGGTCTTCGGATAAGTATTTGGATACATCTACTACATCTATATCTGCCATGTTACCCATGCTAACAATCGCTGATACTCCTATTTCCTCCATAACTGTCCATCCCATTAATGCTATGCCAAGAGCCCCGCTCTGAGAAATGAAGGCTATAGGTCCTTCTAATACCTCGTTAGGACCGAAGGTAGCGTTTAGTTTAGCCGGAGTATAGGCTATTCCGAAGATATTTGGTCCTAGAACTCTCATTCCATACTTACGAGCTATTTCTACGAGTTTTCTCTCAGCCTCTACATTTCCTACTTCACTAAAACCAGAGGTTATTACTACTAAGACCTTAACTCCTTTCTTTCCACACTCTTCAGCAACTTTTAGTACTAATTGTTCCGGGACAACTATTATAGCCATATCAACTTCATCGGGCACATCTAGGATAGACTTATAGGCTTTTAACCCCATGATTTCATCGGCTTTAGGATTGATGGGGTAGATTTTTCCCTTATATCCATACTCAATAATGTTTTTCAGCAGGGTATATCCTATTTTTCCCGGATGTCTGCTTGCACCGATAACAGCTATGCTTTTAGGTTTAAACAAGGCTTCAAGATTGTTCTGGCTGTTCACTTTAATCACCAATAAGTATATATTGTTCTCCCCAAAGCGCTTTTATTGATTCCTATGTAGTAAACATATTATATCTATATATTAAGATTGACCTATGAATTTCTATATAGAAAATTATTAACTTACAAGTTTGTTTCTACATAAACGATCATGTATATTATTCAGCGTTCTTGGTAATGATAACTGTAACCAATAATCAGCGACACTAAGATAAGGATTATAATTTGTCTCGATCACAACTACCTTACCCCTTCCATAACGAATAAGTAAAGGCAAAAGATTAAGAGGAGAGAGAATAGGATTAAAACCACTGATTATGAGAAGATCTGAAATCATGATCTCGGTTAAGGCTTTCACTATTAATTTGTGATCAAGTTCTGCTCCGATCATTGTTATCTTAGGTAATTTATCCATAAAACAATCCGTGCAATCAATACAACCAATAAGAGGCAGTATCTTATCTCTAATAACATTCCTGTCTACATCATCACAGCATCTATATAAGCAGAAAGGACTAGTGGTAATCATAAACTTAAATACATCATGTTCCAATAGATCAAGGAGCGTCTTGTAATTATCTATAACACCCCTATCAAGATCTCTACATATTAGAGACGTTTTTTCTAGGTTGATTTTTCCATCCGATCTATAATCATAGTAATATTTGTGACCAATGATGTAATCATAGCCAGAACCTATGAATAATACCGGATAATCACTTCTAGTCAAGATGTTAACGAAGTCGTCAACAGAGATCTTATACATAGCTTAATCAACCACACTCTATTTATAGAGTACATCTACGTATTTCTTAGCCGAAAAGATGTTTTTCAACACTGTATCAAGTACCTCTTCGGATTCTATCTTAAATGTATAATGTAAAAATACTTGTTGTAATGCTCCTGTTTCCAAAGGAACTTGTAAAGAAGCTGATAATTTTGAAAAGCATCCACATTTCCTCAATAAACGCATCATTTTCCTCTTCACGAACTCATAAGTCCCTGTAACAGCTTTTAGTTCCTCATTATCAATGTATGGCTTAATTCTCGCCACAAGAGATAGATCAGGTTCTAAGTACTCACTATATTGTTCATATAGTATTTCCAAGTCTTCGGGGAGAACATATGTTTTTCCTAGATAAGTATAAATGTATATAACCATACCTTTATCTTTAAGTCTTTTTATTCCCTTCAAGACCATGTCTAAAGGCATATTTATTAACTCAGCAATCCATTCAGCTGGCATCGGTCTACCAGATAATACTATTAATATTCTGTTCCTAGTTGTTCTCCTCCATAGCTCTTTTAGAACAGATTCGTCAACCGGAATGTCAACACCCCACCTTTTAGCTAGTTCAAGTGAATCAATCAAGCTATCCATGTCGGGAGTATCAGGAGTAACGATATATGTTACAAACTTTAGCCCCTTACGTCCTGTTAATCTAAGTATTCTTCCATGACGTTGAATAAATCTAAGAGGACTGGCCACATTGCTCCATATCACTAATAGATCAGCTTCTGGCAGATCAATCCCTTCTTCACCCGCGCTCGTTGATATTACTAGTTTAGTCTTGAGATCATGTGCTTTTCTAAGAACTCTTCTCAAATCTTCTCTGAGCTTTGTTTTACCAATGATCATTACTGGATTTAAATAGTACAACTCCTCAGCTATTTTCCTAGCAACAATTACTCTGTCAACAAAAACTATTGCTTTATTAAATCCTTCATGATCGGAAATTATTCTTTTCAACGCATCCAATTTATGTAAAGGCCTTATTCCTGGTCTCTCAAGCATAGGTCTAATATGTGATAATATAGAAGCAAGAATTGTCTCCTTCTCTAAGCTCTCTTTTAATGCAAGAGCCCCGTCTCTAACAAACCATCTAATAGCTAGGTTAACTAATCCTCTGTATTTCCCAGTATATGATAATCGAGTCTCCTCTAGAATTTCTAAGAGTTTTTTCTCTTCATTATTTAGTTCTGCTTCGTAGATTTCCCCTATCCATTCAGGTACATATTTTCTTATACGTTCATCTGACCAACTCCAAGTTCTAATAGTGCCTATATATTTCTCTATATCCTTCCGCCTTGAGACAGGTATATGAGCTGACAAGCCTAGCTTCCATTTAAACATCGCGCCAGTTGCTTCCATGAACTTAGCGTATGCATCCTTACCAGTGGTATGATGGCATTCATCAATGACTATGGCGTCATATTTATTCTCAACGATATATCTAAGATCATTCAGAGCGGTTTCTGGAGTTGCAACCGCTATTCTCGTTTTCCTCCATAGCTCTCTCCGCTTACTGGGGTGATATTTACCATGTATAGCCTGTGATCTTATACCAAGTGTTTTTTCAAGATACTTAGCTACTTGCTCAACGAGTATTCTCGTTGGTTCTAAGAAAAGTATTTTATTTACTTGGTTTCTCTCCAAGAGCTCCTTACTCCAAATAACAGCAATTAACGTTTTACCAGAACCGGTGGGCATAACTACTACTGCTTTCCTCTTAGAAAGAGCCCATTTAGCTGCTTCCAGCTGATAATCTCTTGGCTGTATTCTTAAGAAGTATTTTTTCAAGCCCTCCCTACCAGAAATGATTTAATCAAATAAAAAACATGTTTAGAGATGTTTAACAACTTTCTTCATAATATATGCATATAAACTAATGGTGTCCTCATATTTTGTCTCTGGTGGACCACTATAAATAATATGCATTCTCAAAGCTAATCCTTTCTCATGCACTTCTTTGACCATAAACTCAGCAAGCGCCTCAGCTAATGGTTCAAGACTTGGATATCCCTTACCTAATGGGACACGTTTCTTCAATAATCTTCTTCCAAAATAGACACCTGTGACTTGGCTGAACCTAAGGCTTAAATAGCCTTTGCTTAGCTCTAATCCTTTACTGAGTATCTTGACCCAAAATGATGGGTCAACTTGTTTATCAGCTAATATGAAGTTGCCGTGTTGGTCAACTCTTGTTTCATACATGAATACGTTTTCTAGTTGGAGGCTCGGAATAACTCTATCACTACCAGTCATCTCGATTATAGCCTTGATTTCATCTAGGCTCCCTAATTGTCTCCTTGTATATGTTGTTTCCAAGCTGAAATACATGTTCTCAGGGGCTACCTCGAGTAATTTCTTTAATAAATCAGCCACAGCTTCCAAATCCCTCTGATCCATATAGACTCTCCAACCGATATGTAAGTTGAATATTTGTGCACCAGCTACAGCAGCTTTCTTTACTGCAACTTTTAGAGCTTTTTCAACTCTTTTTCCTATTTCAGGATGGTCTGTAACCAAGTTATAGTATGGTCCATGAGCAGTTATGGTAGTGAATACTTTTGTAGCAAAATCATTGTAAGCCTCAAAATACTCCATACCCCTAGCTTTCCTAGAAAAATCCCATGGAGGTATTTCTGTTAATTTAGTACCTAGGATCGCTGCTTTCTTCAACGTGTTCAATGCATTATACGTTCCCCAATCGAATAATATCATTGCCACCACCATAAATATTATTATATGTCGAAAGAACTAAAAATAATCCTCATAAAAATGAATAGATATCATAACACTTAACTTTTTCAAGTAATAAGTTCTCTGAGAAACTTAAAACTGTAAAATATCCCTTAAAACCTTCACCAGGATAAATATAGTGTTCATTAAAAACGCATTTTCCTCTTCCTTTCCCAAAAATTATAGTCTTTGGCTTAATCCTGTCTATAAGTTTATCAATCTTAGCGAGACCATTTGATCTTAGAGGATTATGTTTTCTTCCCGGATAATAAGTAACTAGTAGATCAACATTACTTGTCTTAGATACTAAGCTATTGATTGAAGAATCTATTGAAACCCCTATGCCTGCTATTTTGATCTTATTAATGTTTTTTATTTGACCTTCAAGGAATCCGTCGATCTCCTTTAACGCCTTTATGACGGATACATCATCGTATATTCCTGGAATACCCATTACAGGAGTCTGAGTAGTCTTGTATATATCATAGATTATTTGAGGAGATACAGTATCGCCTACGAGAATAACCAAGTCTACGGATAAGTTTTTAACAGCATACTTGATAATAGATGATACAACTTTGTTTCCATAGATACGGGATAAAACCAGTATACTTGACAAAATAACATCTTTCCCCCAGCTAAATCATTAGAGAGGTATAATCCTTCCCAAGTATTCTTTTACTCCAATCAATACTCTATATTCATCTAGTAATTTAGAGTATTGTAGAAGCCCTTCAACCTGTGCTTTTCCTCCTTCAAAAAACAATGGAATATAAAGTGCTTCAAACGATAATATATGAGATACATCTCCTCTTGGAACAATTCCATTAATATGGATCCATTTACTGATTCTTGCTATTGATGGATAATTCAAACCGTTTATGCCCGGCTCTATTTCTACAATAATTTTCGTTTTTCCAAGAGTTTTCCACTCAGGCTTATTCAAAATACTCGAGTAAATACCATTATTGTATAGTATCGAGTATTCTTTTCCACCATAGATTCCTCTACGCCATCTACGGTATAGCTTCTTGGCTGCTTCCAATGGTATTTTATTCATCTCAGCATTTCTTTTAATCCATTTATTAAGTCTATCCTCGGGAAATACTTGAAAAGTAGACGGATTCTCTTCGATAAATTCAATAGTATTGATAGCCTCTCTGGCACCATATACTATAAAGTCTAAGTCACTATATCTCGGATTATGTATTTTTGGTAGTAAAGAACCCGTAATACCTATGCCTTGTGAGATTCCTGCCCTATATAATTTTTCTATAAATGATGACGCTGTGCATTCTAAATTGTCTTCGCATTTATAGAGTATTTCTAAAGCTCTTCTCCTAGGATCATATATGCGTTTTACGATATGTGAAGGAATTATTGGTACTTCTGAGCCATAATATGGGATGTATATTTTCCAATACGTGTGCTCATGTACTATCCTAGGATCATATATCTTGACTACCCTCTCATAGCATAAGAAGTTGCTGCACCATATAGTATCTTTATTTGTTACCGCATATTTGATGTAACCTATATAGAAGAAATCTGTATGAGAATTACCAACTATAACTCCTATATTATTATTCTTAGTCACGAACATGTAGTGGTCAAGAACTCTGTCTTTTAAGCCTCTTAATTCTCTCTCCATCACCGAGTACCCAGTATTCACCATCATCCCTAATCTCTAACTTATATATGTATGATTCATGCTTTACTCTTTCAAGAATATCCTTTGTACCGGTAAAAGCTTCATGCCTGGACTTGGCACCAACAACAATATATATTGTGGGTTCACCTGGGACTAGTTCACCGACCCTATGTATGATTATAACCCCTTTCAATCCATGCTTCTTAGCTTCTTCGTAAGCTATGCTCTCTAAGCTTTTACTAGCATATGGCTCATAAGCGTCATATATCAATTTGTGAACTTTTTTATCGTCTATAAGCCCCTTTACAAATCCTACAAAAACAGACACCGCACCAGTACTTGGATCAGTATTTTTCATAAGTTCATTCAATAATTCATCAATGCTTGGTTTCTCACGAGTAATACCTACACGGATATACATTATAGACCACCAGATGCAGGGGGAAGTATAGCTACTTCGTCTCCACTATGCAATATATATTTCTTATCAACTCTCTTACCGTTTACAAGTAGAATATATTCTATTTTATTCAATAACTTAGATAATTCACTGTATTTCTTAGTGAGTAAATCGATTAAATCTTCTAGAGAAATGGTTTCTCGACCAGGTATTTCTAATATAAGCTCCTTACCAAGAATGTCCGTAAAAACTGAAAAAGCTTTTACTCTAATGTTCATGATATATTATCACCGCTATTAGACATATGGGATTATACAAGATTATAACTTATATCAGCAACGTATATATTTAAAACACTTGGTGAAGGATAGTGAATCAAGAAGCTATTCTAGTTTTTGATTTTGATGGTGTTTTAGTAGATAGCTATAGTTCTATTAGAGATTTCTATACAAGAATACTGCGAGAATATATAGACATATCCCCTTGGGAAGGAGAACTTTTATATCACTATGAGATCTTAGCCGATAAGATAGGTTTATTAAGAGAAAATTGGTGGTTTGAACTAATTCCAAGAATAACGAATGAACTCTACGATGAACTAATTACTAGATACTGGGAACACCGAATAAGCACAACTAGCATTATGCCTGGTGCTCACAAAGTCCTCAGAGAACTTGGTGAGAAAAACGTATTAGTCAGTGTTAGTTTTAGAGACGATATCTATGGATTAAAGAAGTTCAGAATAGAACACCATGGTTTTGCAAAGTATTTTCAAGACATAATTATTATAGGTGAGGATTTTAGAACCCGCGCTGAAGCGTTTAATTATATTAGGAACAAGTATGGTGACAAACAATATGTCTATATTGATGATAAAATAGTTAATTTATGGAAGCTAAGTAGGCATTGTCCATGGGTTAGGCTTATTCATTTTTATCAAGGAGAAGACGAGATCAACGTTGAAGGAATTTTTAGGATAAATAGTTTGTTTGAACTATTATACTTGTTTTCATAAAGGTTCTGGTTCTTCTACTTCATTTAATTGTTCCAATACATATTTCCTGATCTCTTCTAAGCTGGGTAGTTTTTCCACAAGTACTCCGTTGTCAATATATTTCTTCAGTAACGGAACATAGTCCTCTGAAGGAGGTTTAGACTTGTTCATAAGTCCTACATAGTCGTTAAGACCTGGTCTTTTCCTATATAATTGTTTTGCTCCGGGAAGTTTACCTCTCTTACTGATAGGTTTCCATTCATTATTCTCATATATCTCTACAATATCTGCACTAATATCAATACTCCTAGGGAAAGCTATTGAAGTGCCTACACCGAATGCATCAACAATGTCTCTGAGTTCCACGATCTCTTTTTCACCTATTCCTCCACTAACAATTATTTTTACATATTCATATCCGTTGATGTCAAGAGTCCATCTAACCTCTTCAACGATTTTACGCATATTGCCTCTCCTACTACTAGGGGTATCTAGTCTTACACCATAGAGTTTCTTTCCTAGTGCTTTAGCAGCCATAAGGGCTTCTATTCTTTCATCGTAAAATGTATCTACAAGCATTATTCTTGGCACGTCTTCTTCTACTACTTCATCAAACGCTTTCCATGCAGCAACCTGATCTCCAAACACTATTATTAGAGCATGAGGCATTGTACCAGCGGGTTTAACCCCTAAGTACTTCTCACTAATATAGCCAGAGACACTATCTACACCGCCAATATATGCTGCTCGGTCTGCCATAGGCGCTACTGCTGGGTGAAGAGCTCTGAGTCCAAAGAACAATACTTTCTTATCTCTTGCTAGTTTCTTGATTCTTGCTGCTCTAGTAGCTATACTTGTGTAGTGACGCAGAATGCCGAGTAATGCTGTCTCGTAGACAGCTATATCATCATAATATCCTTCAATAATCATTAATGGTTCTCCTGCTTTAAACAACGTTCCTTCTGGTAAGCTGTAAATAGTTACTGGTTTTCCTTTAAGCACATGTAATACTTCCTCGAGACCAGCGTATACCGCCCATTCATAGCCTCTAGGGAGACTGGTTGTATGAAACTCCATGCGTACTTTTTTCCTAATCTTTTTCTCTTTAAGGATCTTCTTTGTTCTTACAAAATATATATCAGTAACCAGTCCATCAACTATTTCATCAGGTGAAGCAACATATATTCTAGTCATTAAATCACTCACCAAGAACAGTTACTAATACGTGTCTACGAGCTCTAGGACCATCCATTTCTACCAAGAATATGTTTTGCCAAGTACCTCTCACGAGTCTACCATTAATTATTGGAAATACCCTATCAGCACCTATGAGGGCTGAACCTATATGTGCATGTGCATTATCGTCTATCAGGTTATGTTTCCACTTAGAACTACCTGGCTCTGTCAATTCTTTGATCTTAGTGATGATGTCTTCTATCAATCCTGATTCATGCTCATTAGCTATTATTGCTGCAGTCGCATGAGGTGCGAAAACAAGTACTATTCCATTCCTCACACCGCTTTCCTCGACTATTTTCTCAACCTCGTAAGTAATATCGATCAATTGGAACTTTTTCGAAGTTGATAGGACAATTTCACGAGTATAAACCTTCAAGTCCTATTACCTCATAGGAGTTATTTCCTGGGATATATTATACTGTTGACACTCCATAATTATACTATTCCTTATCAAAATAATTAATAAAGAGCCATTTCGGCTTATATACAAGTGTTACTTCTCCAGTCCTATGATCAATATAGGCTTCTAAAAGATCAAGCTTGATGAGGTCGTCAAGCCATATATTGATTAGTGGTGTTTTATTTAATCCAATAAGGACTGGAGATATTGTAATTATCAGCTTGTCAATTAATCTTTGTCTAAGTAATGATCCTATTAAATAACCACCGCCTTCTACAAGAATTCTCTTAATACCATAGTGTTCAAACAATACTTGTACAGCATATTCTAGATCTAGTAAATGGTCTATTCTATTAGTAAATATTATGGAAACACCTCTATTAATAAACCTTAATAATTTAGGATCACCTATTTTCTCCCTACTAGTAATAATTATTGTCGGAGCAATAGAGGTGTCGAAAACCCTCTTATTAGGACTACATCTTAAGTCTCTATCAACAACGATTCTATATGGCTGCTTCTCGGATTTCCCGCTATAATATCTAATAGTCAATAATGGATCATCTATAATCACAGTATTAGCACCAACCATGACAGCATCAACATTATACCTAAAGAAGTGTAAACGTGCAAGATCATTATCACTACTAAGCCTAGTCCTCACACCACGAACAGATAATCCCCCATCAAGGGATATTGTTGAAAAAACAATTATTTCCGGACGCTTCATTGCTTCATAACCAATTATTTTTAACGTATATTAAGCCATAGCATGTTTTATATGGAAGTATATGATTGTATATGTTCTTCATGGGTTATCTTCTTTATGGGGACACGGTTTTATTTTTCTCCTAGCGTAGTTGTATATAAGCTTATAAGCATGTATACAGGAAACTAATTAATAAGTAAAGAACCCGATGAGGGGGTGCACCACCTCTAAAGCAAGGGTGGTTCCCTGAGGAGAAGCTATCCGGGCACTCCAGGAAACCCCCTAGCCCCGTGTCCAGGGTCATGGGGCTCCCACTCGATGATGGATGAAACCCGACTGAAGAGTGGGTACAAATAGATGAACCGATGAATACCCGTATAAACTCATAAATATAAACATTTAGGAGGCGAACCCAATTATACATACCTATTAATGCACACTATTGAATCCGAAGAGGTGTGTTATTATGAGCAGATGGGATGAATGGAGAAGAAGGAGAAGATCAATATTCGACGTATTCGATGAAATATTCAGAGAAATGGAAGAAGAAATGTTTAGATTAATGAGAGAGTTTGAATACATGACTCCGAGGATTTCAGAAGAAGAACTGAGAGAAGGAAAAATTCTAGGCCCATACGTGTATGGTTTCAGAATAACAATTGGTCCTGACGGCAAACCCATAATTGAGGAATTTGGAAACGTTAAGAGAGTAAGAGGAAAACCAATGATCTCTGAGGAAAGAGAGCCTCTCGTAGATGTGTTTGAAAAAGGCGACGAGATAACAGTAATAGCTGAAATTCCTGGCGTTGAGAAAGACAAGATCAAGATACAGATTAGTGATGATAAGAGAAAATTGATTATCAGAGCATCAGATACTAATAGGAAGTACTATAAAGAAGTCGAACTACCCGCCGAAGTAGATCCTAAATCTGCGAAAGCCAGTTATAAGAATGGAGTACTAGAAGTTAAACTCAAGAAGATAAAAAAAGAGACCAAGGGCTTTGAAATAAAAGTTGAGTAATTTTCTTCTAAGCGAACACGCAATACTATAATTATTCATGGTGTCTTGCCTTGTTAGTTGGAATAATAAGTGATACGCATGATCATTTAAAAATGGTTGAAAAAGCATTTAACTTATTCATCGAGAAGAACGTGAAATACATTATTCATTTAGGAGATATTATTTCACCATTCGTTGTTAAGAAAATGAAGGCTACTATAGGGGACAAAAACATCAAAGTAATAGCAACTAAAGGAAATAATGATGGAGACGTTTATCTATTGAAGAAATTATTTGATGAAGCAGGCTGGACATTTTATTCAACACCAGCGATGATTAATATAGATGATTTAAAAATATTCATAATGCACGGATATGATGGCGTAGAGTTCACCGAAAAAATGGCTGAAAGCATAGCCAGATCCATCGGCGCCGATATAGTGTTATTCGGCCATACACATAGAACTGTTTTGAAAAACATCAATAATACAATATTATTCAATCCTGGAGAAGCATGCGGCTATTTAACAGGGAAATCCACAATTGGAATACTTGATACAAAAACTAGAAAAGTAGAATTAATAACACTTAACTAATTATCATAGGTGTTTTCTACACTTAATTTTCATAGTTTTATATCTTAATTACCAAATATATTTTCTAGAGGTGAGTATTATTGACAGGTAAGAGATTGTCAAGTGCCAGTTCTCCTGTTGATGAGGCTGGCAGGGTTTATCACTTAATGGTTAAGCCCGGGGATGTTAGTAGATATGTTCTATTACCAGGTGATCCAGGCAGGGTTTTAAGAATAGCTAGTTTTTGGGATGAATCATGGAAAATAGCTGAGCATAGGGAGTATTTGACATATAGTGGTAGATACAAGGGAGTATTTATATCTGCGACGAGTACTGGGATAGGTGCTCCATCAACAGCCATAGCTGTAGAGGAGCTAGCAAGAGTGGGGTCAGATACATTTATTCGTGTAGGTACAACAGGTGCTTTAAGGAAAGAGATCGGTGTAGGAGACCTGATCATATCTGTAGGAGCAGTGAGGTTTGAGGGAACCAGTAAACAATATGTTTTCCCAGAATACCCCGCAGTTGCTTCCATAGATGTTGTCTTAGCACTAGTAACGGCTGCCGAGGAACTAGGAGTAAAGTATCACTTAGGAATAACTGCCAGTACTGACAGTTTCTATGTCGGACAGGAAAGACCAGGGTATAAAGGATATCTACCACCACATCAAAAGGGACTAATCGATTATTTGAAATCAGTTAATGTTATTAATTTCGAGATGGAAGCGGCCACAATATTCACTCTTGCAAATATTTATAGATTAAGAGCTGGGAGTGTGTGCGCCGCAATTGCTAATAGAGAAACCGAAGAATTCGTAGTAGATGCAGGAGTGGATGATGCTATAAAAGTAGCAAATGAAGCTGTTAAAATACTCAGTGAATGGGATACTATTATGAAAGAAACTGGTAGACCAAGTGTATCAGCGAAAACAATTATCGAATGGTATAAGAAGCTCAGAAGGTTTTAAGAATGAGATACAAGTACGAGAAAAAACCTATACACATAGTTGTAGGGAATTTAAACGTAGATATTACAATGTATGTCCCAAGGCTTCCAGGCCCTGACCAAAGCATTATAGCCGAAGAAATACAAATAGGTCCAGGAGGAGCTGCCTCTAATTATAGCGTAGCAGTAGCACATTACGGTCACCAACCATATTTAATAGCCTCTACTTCTACAAGTAGTTTCATAGATACAATCATTGACAAACTCAACAAGATCGGTGTGGTTACAAAGTTTTTGAAAAGAGTAGAAGAAAACCCTGGACTAGTAACAATAATTGTCATACCAGGCGGAGAAAAATTCATGGTAAAATACAGGGGCGCTAATGAATTATTATCGCCAAATGATGTACCTAAACAGCTTCTCGAAGAAGCAAACATAGTTCACTTAGCAAGCATTCCAGCATCTATAGCTGGAGAAATAGCTACTCGAGCAGCAGGTTTAGGGTTACTAGTCAGTTATGACCCAGGATCCTATGCTTTTTATGAGAAAGAAAAGATCTTGAAAATACTTGACAAAATAAACATCTTGTTCCTCAATAGGGTCGAGGCAAAACAATTAACTGGAGGAAAAGTAGAAAACCTGCTCAAATTCGGACCCGATATAATTATTGTCAAGAAAGGCCCTGGTGGAGCATATCTACTACAACAAGGCGGAACAGTATACTATGGTATATCTAAACCCATAAGACCACCCGTAGACACTACTGGTGCTGGGGATGCATTTGATGCATTCTTCAACGCAGCCTATATAGACTACAAAGACCCTGGAAAAGCTCTATCATACGCATTAGCTGCTGGAGCATTAAAAGTAATGTGTAAAGGAAGTCAGCTATGTTGGAATAAACAATTATTTAATAAACAATTAAATGAAACAACAGTTGAAAAACTAAAACAACCGGAGCCGTGGATACTTGAAGATTAAAGAGTTCCTTAAACAATATATAGGATTATTAAAAGATATTGCCGACTACAAAGAACCGAGTGATTATAAAATCAGTTGCTCGAACAACAGCATTCATTTAGAGATCAAGAACGAGGAATTGATCACAAAAATAGGAACTAATACAATACAGTTAGAAAAACTCCATGATGAAAGAACAACTTGTCTAGTATCAAGGATACTGAATATTACCGAAACTAGTAAGTATGCTAAAGAGCTGAGAACATTAGCGATAACTTCAAAAGTACTAGAATTCACCAATAATGCTAAAACATTCATAGTCCTCGATGATACATCTCCCGACATAATCCTTACCACATACTATCTCGGAAAAATGAAGAACAAAATAGAAAATATTACACCAGAAGAAATCATCGAGATCAGTATTTATATTAAGTATCTCCAGTTATTGAAAAACATTCTAAGCCATGTAAAAGACTTGCAAAAACAACTACGCTATATTCATGATCCCCGTAAAGAAGAGGAATATAGAATAGAACTCAGTAGACTAGATAATCTAATGCCCACCATTTCCAAGCTATGGGAAAACAATAGGGAATTATTTGATAAAATACACTACATTATAAACAAGGACGAAAAAACTGATGAAGAAATAATAAGAGAGACTCTCAATAACCATGAGTACTTGGCGAAACTAGTGCTGATAAGGAACCTTTGGAAAAAATACATTGAAAACATCATTGACAAACAAATTAAATGCACTATAATATTCTTATCAGAAATAACGCCTGTATCCACCGAGTTAAAAGAACTTGATATTAAGCTTAACTACTTGTTAAAATACTTAAGAGATACGTATCTATGCGAAGAAATAATTTTTCTTGACGGAGAAGAATATTCTATTCTTCAAAAATATACTGGATTAGAATTTGACACTATTAATATCCAATAACTAATTTCTATCCTAATACATGAATAATACATTGAAGTTACCAAGAACTATGAGAAGGTAATAGTATATGGATGTGAAGATCTATTCCAATCAAGATGTTTTAGAAATTATAGCCGCCATACCCAAAGGACATTATCATACTAGATTTATTCTCAAGTTGAAAGATCAAGTAATTGTTTTGCAAGAAGCAACAGTTGCAGGACTTTTGAGAGCATTTGCACTAACAGCACTACATCCTACAAGGAAAGGAATTATTCTAAAGAACAAATTAGTTAAACAAGAAAAGAAACATGGATTTGCAAAATACCAGTTAATAGAAATACCTGATTCGGAAGAAGAAGCGGTAAGACAAGTATCAATGATATTGAATATGAATAAACACTAGGAATATGGGGTGCCAGCTAATTGATCAAATACTATGAAGCTCCAGATGTAAAGTGCATGATAAAAGGGATAGTTGAATTATTAAGAAGCGATTTTGAACACATAGATATTGATCGGATATGGTGTTATAGGAGTAAGGGCTCAAAAAGTACTGCTTATGCGAGAATACATGGATTACCAAGAATATGGATAAAAGCACTCAAGATCAAGCCAGGCTACGTAATAGAGGTAATTTCTGAAAACTACGATGAACTCAGCATTGAGGAAAAAATAATGATCCTCTTACACGAGCTACTCCATATTCCAAAGACATTTAGTGGAGGACTAAGACCTCATGGAAAATACGTTAACAAGAGAATAGTGAA
>JAGGVR010000022.1 GCA_021157925.1 Staphylothermus sp.
AGAAATATAAAGCCCTCACAATTAATGAAGAATATACCAGAGAAGGCACGGAGCAAGAAATCATACCCCAGAATGAGCCGCCGTAGTATAGCCCGGCCAAGTATGCGGGCCTTTCGAGCCCCACCCCAACAGGAGGGACAAGGAAAGCCCGTGACCCGGGTTCAAATCCCGGCGGCGGCACCTTCTTTATTATTTCTTTCAAATCTAAATGGGGCAATCCAGTAGATATTATTTAATACTTCTATGTAATTGAACATATATTGAGTAATTTGGATATATGGTGTTAGTTTGCTTTTGAGAAATATTTATATTGATAAGGGGCTGGTTTTTCTAATAATTATTTCTTTTATTTTAAGAATAGTATTTGTCCCCTTCACTTCTGGAAGCGACATTCCACAGTTTGCTGGTTTTGCAGATACTTTTCTACGACATGGTTTTTGTTTCTATAAATACGCTGATGGATCGAAATATGTTTCCGAGAATTGGGCATATTCATGGCCCTATATTTATGGGCCAGTACTTATATTTATATTATCTTTTCTAAGAATACTTGCTCCCGAAGAAATCATTCATTATTGGAAGAACAATAATTACTATGTATTTGTCCCTATACAGTGGATTGTAGCTGTTAAGTCCATATTTGTTTTATTTGATTTACTTGTCATATATGTTTTATATATCATTTTGGACACTTATGGATTAACTAGGAGAAAACGTTTATTATTAACATCTCTTTATGCATTGAATCCTATGACGATATATATTTCTAGTATATATGGAATGTTTGATCAAATAGCCCTATTTTTCTTCTTGTTGACAATTCATTTCTACCGAGGAATAATCAGTGGATCCAAAAGTAATTATGCATTACCTGGTGTTTTTTTGGCATTATCTATTCTCACAAAGCAAACAATGATACTTCCATCAATTTTTATACTATTGGATATTCTCTACAGATCAGTGCGTTATACTAAAAAGTTTCTAATAATACTCACAAGTTTTGTAGTTATTTCTATACTATTAATGCTTCCATTCGAAATAACTTGTCCCGGTAGTATGTTTTCCTTATGGAATGCAGTGTCACGTACTAGTTCTCCTGGATACACGTTGCCAGTTGTATATAGTTTTAATGGATTATCTAGTCTTGCATCATACATTAATATGTGTTGTGGAAAAGACACCTTGTACTTGATAATTTATTGGTGGGCCCCAACCATAGTATTTCTGACATTATTATTTATAACATACTTGGAAACAAGGGATCCCTTTACAATATCTCTTTTATCATATATTGTTTTTCAAACAACTTATTGGCGTATAAATCATCAATACTTAGTACCAGGAGTAGCATCCCTAATATTGCTGTTTCAATTAATGAAGAAATGTATGAGGTGTAGAATACTTGGTATAACAATAATTATCCTAATAGGTTTTTGGCCTATTATGTTCCCAACTAGTTGGTGGGCACATGTTCACATAAAAGAACCAAATTATTTCATATGGAGGCTCATGGATATGTTCTCCCTAATGATCTTTGATGACTTAATATATGTTCTCTATGCATTACTCCTTACTATAACTCAGTACTTGTTCATAGCGGATTCTATAATTTATTTGTTACAAGAAAAATCATTGATAATAAAGAAAATAGTCAAAGATGTAACTAGATCAATTTCTTTAAGTTTTCATAGATAATATAGTCTTCTCCTAGATCATTTTCTCTGAGCTGAAGCTCCTTGCTTGTTTCTACTAATTCCCAGGGAAACACTACCCATTTATTTGTTTCCTTGTAGTAGTAATCAGGGTATATAGGGCTCCATGGTTTAACAAAAATTGCTAAGGACTTGATCTCTTTGGCGCCATATCTTGTTAGTTCTTCTATTACTAGTTGAAGAGTCCTACCGCTATCAACTACATCATCTACGACGAGTATCTTTTTATTTCTGACACTTGAAGTGGGTGGGAGCGTTAATTCTGGTTTTGCTTCACGCGTATTTATTCCTTTATAGAATTTTACTCCTATGAAGCCTATCTCATCTATTTCTAAGAGATCAGATAGTATTCTAGCTGGTATTAATCCTCCCTTTATAACAGCATATATTATGTCGGGTTTAAACCCTGTAGAAATCATATTATTGACTAGCATTATCAAAGCAAGATGAAGATGCTTCCAGGAAATATATTCTATTTCTATATTATTGCTCTCCATATGGTATGTTATGGCTATGCAGGTTATTTAATTGTTTTTCTAAAATCACGGAGATGTAAGGTTTTTTAGGTATGAATAAATAAAGAATGTGCAGGGCAATGGTTAAGTATATTTTTATAACTGGTGGAGTGCTGTCTGGTCTGGGAAAAGGCGTTGTAACGGCTTCTACTGGTTTATTACTCAAATCATTAGGATATAATGTTACAGCAATAAAAATAGATCCTTATGTTAACGTTGATGCTGGTACAATGAATCCTTATATGCATGGTGAAGTATTTGTTACAGAAGATGGTGGGGAAACAGACTTAGACATAGGTCATTATGAGAGATTCCTTGGCATAAACTTAACCAAAAAACACAATATAACTACTGGTCAGATCTATTATAGTGTTATAAT
This sequence comes from Staphylothermus sp., assembly GCA_021157925.1. Lineage (GTDB taxonomy): Archaea > Thermoproteota > Thermoprotei_A > Sulfolobales > Desulfurococcaceae > JAGHDU01. The sequence continues at coordinate 2,607 of JAGGVR010000022.1, forward strand.
GAAGGAGAGAAAAGGAGAATACCTTGGTAAGTGTGTTCAAATAATACCTCATATTACGGACGAGATCAAGGAAAGGATAAGGGAAGTAGCGCGTGAATCCTCGGCAGACATAGTTCTCGTAGAAATAGGTGGGACTGTAGGAGACATTGAGGGCTTGCCTTTTCTTGAAGCTATTAGACAGATGAGGATAGAGGAAGGAATACGTAATACTTTAGCGATACACGTGGCATTAGCGCCGATAATCTCGACAGGAGAGCAGAAAACAAAACCAGTACAGCACAGTATACAAGAACTCAGGAGAATAGGTATACAGCCAGACGTGGTAATAGTGAGATCGCCCAGAGAACTTGAGGAAGAGAATCGGGCTAAAATAGCACTTTACTCGAATCTTCCGAAAGAAGCAGTATTCAGTGATCCAGATGTAGACACTATTTATAGAGTGCCCTTGATCCTTCACTCAAAAGGCTATACTAAATATGTTGCATCTAAGCTAGGGCTGAGATATAAGGAACCAGACTTATCTAAATGGGAGGAGTTCGTCAATAAATTAACTTCGCCTAAAAATTATATCAAGATAGCAATGATCGGGAAATACACTAAGCTCCATGACAGCTATATAAGCATAGTTGAAGCACTAAAACACTCGGCAGCATGGAACAACATTGGACTAAAACTAGGATGGTTCGAAGCAACAGATATTGAACGCGGTAAAATAGATTTAAATCAGCTGAAAAACTATGATGGAGCAGTAATATTACCTGGGTTTGGTAAGAGAGGTAGTGAAGGAAAAATAACGGCAATTAAGTATTTGAGAGAAAACGAGATCCCGATTCTAGGAATATGTTTTGGCATGCAGTTAATGGTTATAGAATATGCTAGAAACGTCGTAGGGCTAACCAAAGCAAATAGTACCGAACTAGATCCCTCAACACCTTACCCAGTAGTTGACTTGCTTCCCAGCCAGTATAATGTAGAACATCTCGGAGGAACTATGAGGCTCGGCGCTCATCCTATAATAATAGAGGAAAACAGTACTGCATGGGAAATGTATGGTAAGAAAACAGTTTATGAAAGACACAGACATAGATATGAGGTTAATCCAAAATATATAGATCTCCTAGAATCAGCTGGTTTAAGAATAAGCGGATGGAGTCGTGAAAAATATCCTGAATTCATAGAACAAAGAAGAACGCGTGTTTTCTATTTTGGGACACAACCTCATCCTGAGTTTAAGAGTCGACCACTCAAACCCTCACCAGTCTACTTGTATTTTGTCAAAAAAGTTGTTGAGGCGACTAAGAAGTGAGTAGGATTATAGTAGCTTTAGATAGAGTAGACAAATCAATAGATTGGTATAAGGAACTTATATCTAATACTCAAGAATATGTTGCTGGATATAAATTCGGTTTGCCATTCTTAACAAGATATGGTATAAGAGGATTTAAGGAAATCTCTAGACTTATTAATGAAGAAAAACTATGGATAATCGATTTTAAACTAGCAGATATATCATATGTAATGACCAAGTCTGTTGAACCATTTGTTAAAATGGGTTTTAATGCATTCATAGCTCATAGCTTTATAGGAAGACATGGTTCATTAAGAGAGTTAAAAGAGTATCTCTTGGAAAATAATTCTAAACTAATATTAATTTATACAATGAGCCATCAAGGAGCAATCGACGTACTCGATAAATCTATTTCAATAATAGAAGAAGTTATAGCTGATATAAGACCTTGGGGCTTAGTTGCTCCGGCCACTAGGCCTGAAATGATCAAGAGAGCTAAGAACTTTTTACATAAGAATGGGATCGAAATAAGAATTCTTTCTCCTGGTATAGGTTATCAAGGAGCTGAACCAGGCAAGGCTATCCAATACGGAGCTGACTACGAGATCATAGGTAGGTTAATAACTTATTCTCCCGACCCTATCTTGAGAATTAAAGAAATAAACTGTATTCATGAAAAGGTGGTGAGAAGTGGATAAAGTTGTTGAAGAAATAATTGTTTCACTATATAGAAACGGATTATTTAAAATAGGTACTTTCAAACTAACTAGCGGTAAAATTAGTCCATATTACCTAGACCTAAGAGTTCTTCCAAGCTACCCTAATCTCTATAGAAAGTTTATGAACTTAGCTGTAGAACTGTTAAAGAATATGAACATAAAATTCGACGCAATAGCTGGTATTGAAACAGCAGGAATTGTCCATGCATCATACCTAGGATGCTTACTAGATAAACCAATAATATATATTAGGAAGAAACCTAAAGAACACGGTACTAAAAAACTTGTTGAAGGCATCATTCATGGTAAACAAGTACTACTAGTGGATGATGTAGCAACAACAGGTGGAAGCTTAGAACACGGCGTAAAAGCAATAATTAGTGAAGGGGGCCTAGTAAGACACGCATTAGTATTAATTGATAGACTTGAAGGGGCTTCACAGCGCTTAAGAAAATACGGAGTAGAATTATTATCTGTATTGAAAATAGACAAGATCATAGAGGTATTAAAATGTAACAATCTATTAGGCAATGAAGAATCAGAGCTCATAAAACAATATAGGGAAAAAGAAGCTAGAAAACCGATAGATTTTTAAATAAGGGGTACATGCATAGGTATTAGCGGGCACATGCCTTTCGCTTTTAGAGACGTTATAAGTATACTTGATTATTCTCGAGAAGACTTAGAACTATTGTTTGAAACAACTGATAAGATTAGAGAATTACTTGGGAAGAAGTCTTCTCTCAATTACTTGAATGGCAAGATTGCTGCTCTTCTATTCCTTGAGCCCAGTACAAGGACTATGTATAGTTTTCAAACAGCTGTATATAGACTAGGTGGGAAAGCACTGGTTTTTACCAGTGAACAAGCAACAAGTCTTGCTAAGGGAGAGAATTATGCTGATACGATTAGGATGTTTGATTCATATAGTGATGTTATAATAGTTAGGTCAAAATATGAGGGAACAGCGAGATTTGTAGCTGAGATTGCCGAGAAACCAGTGATCAATGGAGGGGATGGTAGGCATGAGCATCCAACACAAGCAATGATAGACTTATACACTATACGTTACTTCTTCGGAAGAATAGATGGTTTAACCATAGGTATTCTTGGCGACTTAAAATATGCTAGAACCATAGCTAGTCTATTGTATGGATTAACATTATATAACCCGAGGAAAGTATACTTAATCTCTCCCGGAGTACTGCGTCTTAGAGAAGAAGTTAGGAGAAAAATACTGGAAAGAAACCTACCAATAACTGAGGTTAGTAGACTGGATGAAGTTATTGAGGAACTTGACGTATTATATGTTACAAGGATCCAGAAAGAAAGATATCCTGACCCCATAGAATATGAAAAAGTAAAAAACCTATACAAGATAACTCCAGAAACATTGACAAAAGTCAAGGAAAACTTTAAGATACTTCACCCATTACCCAAAATCGACGAAATTGATCCAAGAATAGATAATACAAAATATGCTGGCTACTTCCAGCAAGCTAAATTGGGTGTTCCTCTTAGAATGGCACTACTACTTCTTGTACTTGGTCTTTGGGGGTGATACATATGGAGAAAACCCTTATAGTATCTAAGATTAAGAATGGGATAGTAATCGATCATATTCCAGCTGGTAAGGCTTTAAAAGTTCTTAAAGTGCTAGGCTTACGGGGTCCAGAAGGTTATAGAATATCTCTGGTAATGAATGTTGAAAGTAAGAAACTTGGACGGAAAGATATCGTAAAAATAGAAAACAAATACTTGTCGAGACAAGAACTAAGCTTGGTTGCATTAATAGCCCCGTCAGCTACGATCAATGTTATCAAGGACTATGAAGTTGTCGAGAAATATAAGGTGACCCTTCCTGATATGATCACTGGCTTGATAAAATGTCCTAATCCGACATGTATATCACGTAAACGAAACGAACCAATTACATCAAAGTTCTATGTATTGAAGAAAGAGAAGATAATGCTGGAATGTTATTATTGTGGAACAATGATAAGTGGTGAAGAAATTGAAAAATACATTACAGTATAATGCTATAAGCCAGAGATTAATTCCCAGATATAAGTATACAAGTCTTAAACTTATTGATAAGGAGAAACTATCACAAACGCTTTATTTAATGAGGTTCAAAGTACTTGAAAATATAGGAAAACCTTTTCCTCCTCAATTTATCATGTTATGGGTTCCTGGTTATGAAGCTATACCTATGAGTGTTGCTTTATTTGATGAAGACAATAACGCATTATCTATAGTTGTGAAACCAGTTGGCCCAACAACTAATTATTTAGTATCATTAGAGCCTGGTATTTTCATGGGTATGTATGGTTATTTGGGAAAACCATGTATACCACATGGAAAGAAATACTTATTAATAGGCGGTGGAAGCGGTATAGCACCAATAATGCATTATGCACAATATATTTCTAATCATAATGAATCGGGTATAATCGATATACTTTATGGTTGTTGGAAATATGAGGAAATAGGCAAAATACCATTAATATTACAGAACTATTGCTCCACTATAAAAACAGTTTGTTTCAGCGATCATTGTGATTATCAAGGTACATTGATCGATGCATTGATTAAAACAGATCTAAAACTTTATGATATAATAATAATAGCTGGCCCGCCAGGATTGCTTGAAAACGCCTTGAAAATAGTTAAAATGGATGAAGATCTATTAGCAAGGGTTTTCCTTGTAGTTGAAAGCATGGTTAAGTGTGGGGTTGGTTTTTGTGGTGAATGTATCATTAAGGGAACAAATAAGTTATTATGTGTAGATGGACCGTGTTTTCCTGCTAAAGAATTGTTATACGTGATATGAAATGAATAGAATAGTGTACAAAGGCTTGATTTATGATAGGAATGGCTTAAGAAAATCAACTGTAATAATTGAAGATGGTATTATAGCTAGAATATATGATGGAATAGTAGATATAAGTGGAGAAATAGTTCTTGACTATAGTAATTATAATAGTATTGTAGCTTTTCCTGGATTTATAGATCTACATATTCACTTAAGAGATTTCAACTATGCATATAAAGAGACAATAGAATCAGGTACAAAAGCAGCTGTACATGGCGGCATAACTATTGTTGGTGATATGCCCAATACTTCACCGAGAATAGATAATCAATCAGTCCTATCAAAGAGAATAAAATTGTTCAAGGAAAAATCATATACAGATTTCTATATCTATGTGGATGTATCTATTGAAAGTATAAGTGATATTGAAGATATGTTGAAAAACCCACATGTTGCAGGCATTAAGCTTTACCCAGATAAATATTATGTATTAGCTAACGAGAGCATTTTTCATCTATTAAAAAAATATGACAAGCTATTAATTGTACATCCCGAAGAACCGTATCTAATAAATATTTTTGAGGAAGAACTTATTGAACAAATCATTAAGAGAGATTATCACATAGAAGCTATAGCAGTGAACCATATAGGTCTAGCTTCAGAAATTCATGGTCTTAAAAGAGTGCATTTTACACATGTTACTAACCCTTATTCTGTATTACTGAGTAAGAGATATGGCTATACTGTTGACACTTGCCCTCACTACCTAATGTTCTCGTATGAAAGAATTTTTAATAATTGTAAATACAAAGTACTCCCTCCACTAAGAACTGAGGCTCACAGAAGTCTTTTATTTAACATGCTATTATCTGGTAATATAGATGCTGTATCAAGTGATCATGCTCCTCACGGAGTTTTGGAAAAAACATGTTGTCCGATGACGTGTCCTCCTGGAATAAATGGTGTGGAGATCACAGCTATTTATCTCGGTCACTTATATAGTCTAGGATACTTAGGACTCAAGGACATATATGAATTGCTTGTCTTTAATCCTTCAAGGATATTGAACCTAAAGCATTACGGTAACTTTTCAAAAGGGATAAGGGGTAACATAAGCATTGTTAACTTCGGATGTACTACTTGTATAAAACCCGATATTCTCTATACTCGTGCAAAATATAGTGTATATGATAACATGTGTTTCAAATCATGTATTGAAGCAACCATTGTCGGCGGTGTATTGGTTTACCATAGACTTAAAGGAACAATTAACAAACCAAACCCTGTTTCCTTGAATAATTTCTCATGAGGTGAAGATGAATGGCCAATTTACAGATTAGAATATCTGGTATTAATCTTGTTCACCCATTGCTTAATGCCAGTGGTATATTAGGCTCCAATAAAGAGGGTGTAAACCTACTTGCCTTAATGGGGTTCTCAGGAATTGTCACTAAAACATTTACCAAGAAGCCTAGGAAGGGTTATGATCCTCCAATAATTATACCGTTGGAATATGGTTTCCTAAATGCTGTAGGACTAGCTAATCCAGGTATTGATAAAGTTAAAGAAGTTATTGAGGCTGCACATGAGCATGGCCTACCAGTGATTGTTAGTATTGGTGGACAAAACCCAGATGACTTTGCTTATTTAGCAGGGAAAGCTGAAGAAGCTGGGGCAGACGTATTAGAACTTAATATGAGTTGTCCGCATACACCTGGCTATGGCATAGATATAACTACGACCGATAAATTATTAAAAGAAATAGCTTCAAGCGTGAAATCTGTAGTAAAAATACCTGTATGGGCTAAGTTGGGTTATAGTAAACGACTAATTAAGGAAGCGGAAATTCTTTTATCTGAAGGAATAGACGCCCTAGTACTAATAAATACTCTTCCAGGCATGGTTATCGACGTATATGTTGGTAAGCCCATTCTCTCAAACAAATATGGAGGATTGTCAGGACCAGCTATTCATCCTGTAGCTGTTTACTCGGTATATAGGGTATATCAAGAATTTAGATGCGATATAATTGGTGTAGGTGGGGTACACGATTGGAAAACTCTTGTAGAGATGCTTATGGCTGGTGCAAGAGCAGTACAAATAGGGACAGCAATCATTAGCTTCAATGATAAGCTATTAGTAAAGAGGATTTTAGAGGATCTATTAAAATATATGGAAGAAAGGGGATTCAAAGACATTAATGAACTGGTTGGTTATGCTCTAGATTAAAATACCCACTATAACAATATCTATTTTTGACCCGATGACAGCCCGTCGGGTGACGTGCCCGCATCGGCTGAGTGGTGACGAGTCCCTCGGCTTGGAGGGTTATTGGTTCCTATTGTCATGTTTTAAAGATCTTATTGTTGGATAGTGATCTGTTTAAACATAGCATTATCTATTCTATTTAATACCCATACAACATCTATTCCACTAACCCATGCTAGATCTGGTGGTACAGGATTAGCTATGGCTTTGAATCCTACATTTATTAGCATGTTATCTATTTCTTCAATAATTTCCTTACATGATTTGGGTCTTCTTCGATTAATTAACCATTTGATGACGTATTTTATCGTTTTAACTTGTCCTTCTTCAATGATTCTGGGATTGTATCCTAGATCTAGTTCAAAGACATGTTTGTCTCTATATTTAAAGAATAGCTTTTTTCCTCTTTGTTTAATTTTAACAAGTCCCTTGATCCCTGAGAATTTCCTAAGTAGTGGTTTACTGTATTGCGTCTCTATTGGTTCTTCATGGCTTGTTCTAAACGAGTCTATGATTCTGGGTTTATAGTTTTCCATCAATATAATTGTATCTGCCTTGTTAAGGAATATTGATGAAGAACTCATAACTAGTATAATACTTGTTCCTGTCTTCTCTATGAAGTCTCTGATCTGTTGTGATAAGGGTTTTATGGGGTCATTTTTTAGTATTTTTTGCATTACATGGTCTTTGAATAAGAAATTAGTTGAACTATTGTCTTCATCTATTATGATTGCTTTACACCCTATTTCAACAGCTTCGTTTACCGATGCCGCCATACTTGTTGAACCACTAGCGTCTTTCGTTGTAAAGCATTTTGTATTAATGTTCATTGGTAATTTGTCTATGAACGAGGATATATCAACATTATGTATAAATCTACCGTCTTCTGC
>JAGGVR010000043.1 GCA_021157925.1 Staphylothermus sp.
GTTCTACCACGAACACGTATTTCTTACTAACATCTATGAATTCTCTAATAGCTTCAGCTATTCTAAGTCTTTCACGTACGTCTAGGTAACTACAAGGCTCATCAAAGAAATACGCATCAGCATCTTTCAAGATCACAGCAGCAATCAAGAACTTCTGAAGCTCTCCACCACTAAGTTCTTGAACTCTACGGTCAAGTATTTTCCTAATGGCTAGTTTCTCAACTACTTCTCTAAACAGTCCCCTTTCATCTGCTTTCTCTAATAAATCCTTAATTCTACCTCTGAGTTTTCTCTTGACGAGCTCAACATACTGTATTTTTACAGCAGACCTAATCTTTCCCTCAACTAGTTTTTTGAAATATGTTTGAAGCTCCGTTCCTCTAAATGATTTTATTATTTCATCCCAATCGGGGGGGTTGTTATATCTGCCTAGATTAGGTTTCATCAACCCAGATAGTATTTTTATACTAGTTGTTTTACCACTTCCATTTCTACCAATAATACCCATGATGCTGCCTAATCTCGGCATCGGCAAATTGTAAAGCTTAAACATATTTTCTCCGTATCTATGCACAACGTTTTTCTCAAACTCATCCGGTATATTAACTATTGATATAGCGTTGTAAGGACATTTCTTAACACAGATCCCGCAACCTATACATATATCTTCATATATAACTACATGTTTACCATCTGGAGAAAGCTCTATTGCTTTCTTGCGCCTAGTCTTATTTATTGGACAAAACCTTATACATTCAAGATTACATTTACTCGGTTTACAATATTCCCTATCAACAACAGCTACCCTCACCATACCACTATACACCATAACGCTTAATTCACATACTTATTCTTATTCTTATTAACTTAGTTCCCTTCAAGTACGTGAAACGGAACATAAGATACATAAATGGAGTATATTAACCTTCATAAATAATATTGTTCACCTAGATGATGATTGGTGACGGCACGGAGAAGTAAGTATTCTTCGATGAAGAGTAACGGGTGAGGTACTGATTATTTGTTATTAATATTAATAAATAATCCTACCAACACTCTCCTATACTAGTTACTACTAGTTACTCCTCTCCTCCACCTTCTTCTTCCTGGAAAGTTTCTAGAAAGACCTCATAGTATTCCTGAAGCATTTCTCTCTCCTCAGGGCTGAGAGCTAGTCTCTTAGCTTCAGTTGCTTTAGATGTTCTCACACGTTTCTCGTTTCCTACATGATACTTTAAGCGGTATGCCTCCGCTGTTTTCTTATCAGATTTTATCTCGAATCCACACCTCGTACATTTAAGGTACACTTCACTACCTTTCTTAACAGGTAACATTGGCCCACCGCATCTGGGGCAGAATCTAACCATTTAAGTCACCATTTTATCATATCAATGCGTTCTTTCTAGCTAGACAAAATAGTTTCTGAATCGGGAATTATAAATTTAATCTTAATTTTTTAATCGATCACGCCAATCACTTATATACCCGAAACACACCGAGATAATTAGTGAACAAAGAACTAATCGGAGGGAAACACGTTGTTATTCATCGAGGAAGAATGGTGGGAAGAAGAAGAGGAAGAATGGGAAGAAGAAGAGGAGTGGTGGGAAGAAGAGGAAGAATGGTAGCATTATCTTTAATTCAAAATATTTATTTCAACAATACATCGATCTAAAGCAACTCAATAATGGTTCGAATATTTTTTATGACCGCTCCTAAGTTTTTGAACCTAATAACTACGTTGTAAGGAGCACAATTCTTAAAACTATGGCATAGTAATTTTCTCCTCAGTTCTTCATTATTTAAATACATGACTAAATAATAATCGTTATTTCTAACGAATTCTTTATTCAGTTTTTTAACAACGTCTTTGAATTGTTTTTCACCAATTATTAGCATTGATAAAAATAACCCCTCATTAAATACGCGCACGTCTTTTCTGTATACATAATAATGTATTATACCTTGAATAAATTGGAGATCATTTGATATCAGAGTTTTCGGGATAATAGCTATAGGGTCTTTTTGACTAATGCTAAGTAACTCTATTTCTTTATCTAGTGAGCTTGTTTTTCTCGAGCATATAAGAATAGTAAATTCTATTCTATTTCCAAAATAGTTTACCACGTAAATATCCTTGTTCTTAACTAGTTGGAAAAACTTGTTCTCTGTAATCAAAGTATTTTACCGTATAAATAATTCTACTGTATTCCACGTTTCATCCTTATTCCAACGAGGTGTGTTATATACCCTGCTATCTGGTTTCTAACCCTTTTTGACCTTGTGTTTATGAGTTTTGATACAACTTTCTTATTATGCTCAAAGTCCCTCGTGAATAAATCTGGATATTTTTCAAGTAATTCTCTTGCTGTCCGTTTAATCATTTTTGTTCTAACCTTACCCATTCAGATCACCATGGCAAGATTCTGTGTTCTGCACGACTCTATTATGTCAATCCTAACATATTAGATTAACCGGGGTTTTTTAATTTATCTATTAATAGATCCCAGTTAGATTTATATAGAAGTGGTTTGATGATTAAACAATGAATATCAACTAAGCATATAATCATAGAATTCTCATTGTAAAAGGGTGAGGATTATGGCTATTGAACCTATGGGTATACCCGTACTTATATTAAAGGAAGGGACTCAGAGAACAGCTGGCAGAGATGCTCTAAGAACAAATATCATGGCTGCTAGAGCAGTATCCGAAATGATCAAAACAACCTATGGACCAAAAGGAATGGATAAAATGCTCGTGGACGCACTAGGTGACGTCACAATAACAAATGATGGAGCAACCATACTTGACAAAGCAGAGATACAACACCCTGCCGCCAAGATGCTAGTACAAATAGCTAAGAGCCAGGACTACGAAGTAGGCGATGGCACAAAAACAGCAGTAATATTTGCTGGTGAACTACTGAGACATGCCGAAGAATTACTCGACAAGAACATTCACCCAACAATAATAGTGAGTGGTTTCAGGAAAGCATTAGATGAAGCATTAAGAGTACTATACGAAATAGCTGAGCCCATCAACATTAACGATAATGAAACGCTAAAGAAAGTAGCTAAAACAGCACTAACAAGCAAAGCAGTTCACGATGCACGTGAATACTTCGCAGAAATAGCCGTTAAAGCAGTTAAACAAATCGCTGAGAAAAGAGGAGACAAGTATTACATAGACTTGGACAACATACAGATAATCAAGAAGTATGGAGGAAGCCTATTAGACTCATTACTTGTCTATGGAATAGTGCTTGACAAGGAAGTAGTACATCCGGGAATGCCTAGAAGAGTTGAAAACGCAAAGATCGCTCTTATTGATGCACCTTTAGAGATCGAAAAACCAGAAATTGATGCTGAAATCAGAATAACCGATCCAAGCCAGCTAAGAGCATTCCTAGAACAAGAGGAAGAACTACTAAAGAAGATGGTAGATAAGATTGCTGGGACTGGTGCTAATGTTGTTATTTGTCAGAAGGGTATTGATGAGGTTGCACAGCACTTCCTAGCAAAGAAGGGCATTCTAGCAGTAAGAAGAGTAAAGAGAAGCGACATGGAAA
>JAGGVR010000138.1 GCA_021157925.1 Staphylothermus sp.
CATGCATCCTCTTATTAAGAAGGGCTGATGCAGCTATCGCTTTCAAAGCTTTCCCTTTTCTACGATCAGTTATATGTATACCTTGGTCCTCCAATATAGCATATAGTTTTAATAACTTTTCTTTCACCGGGCTGAGATCAACTTCAAAGAGTAGTTTATTAAGCATTTTTATGTCATCCATGTTGAGTATTGGCTCAGCATGTTCATAGTATCCAGCTTCGATTTTCCAAGCAGCGTCCAGTAGTTTAGCCCACTTATCTTCGCTTATAGGTCTCACGAAGTGTCTATATAGAAATCTATCATATAGAGCTTGTAGTTCCGGTTCATCAGGTACATTATTGCTAGCAGCAATCATTGTCCACAGAGGTACTTTTATCTCATTATATCCATCATATAGAATTCTCTCATTCATTATCGTCAAAAACATGTTCAATATAGCAGAATTTGCATTAAAAATTTCATCAATAAAAGCAATCTCAGCTTCAGGGAGTTTGTTCTTAGTGATTCTAATGTATCTGCCTTGCTTCAAAGCTGTAATGTCGAGAGGACCAAATAATTCATCTGGTTCAGTGAATTTGGTTAACAAGTACTTGAAGAACCTAGCATTTATTAGTTCAGCAGCTCTTCTAGCTAGAGCTGATTTAGCCGTACCAGGTTCCCCAATCATGACTACATGTTCTCCAGATATAATAGATAATGCTATTACTTTAGCTTCTTCTTCTCTACCAACAAATGGTTTTGCTAATTCATAAACAAATCTGTGTGACTGATCAAGCAATTTTTTAAAGCTTTGTTCCATAATATAATTACCTCTGCAACATCTAAGTACTCAATCATATTAATCCATACAAAAACCCTAATAAAGTAACTATCTTGGCCTCAATAATCTTTGAGGTCAGCTGAGCAACTCCTCAGCATCAACGATCAGCTGAAAACCGGGCTCTTCATCCCCATTCAAATAAATTATAATTACGATATTATCTTGATATCTTTCGGTAGAAATTTCTTTCACAAGAGATCCTTAACTAGTTCTTCGGCATACCTAATATTGATTAAATGTTCATCCAATAGATCCTTTAATCCTTTTTTCTTTCTTTTCATCAATAATTTTCCTGCGGCAATCATAGATAAACCAATACTTGTCGATATCATTGTGGGATCTGGGACCATCAAGAAGAAACCACTAGCTTTTAATAATTTCTCTCCTCGTTCGTCGGGTCCTCCCATAAGGATTCTTGCAACATCCTTTATGTCATTGATAACATATTCTATTTCATTCTTTTTCTTATTCCTAGGAATAATCATTATAAAACACCTAATGTAAACCTTATTTTTCGAAGAGTTTTATTCATCGTAATCCAAATAATTAAATGATCGTATTAAAATAATGGGGGCTAAATAATATTGAATTTTTACGAGTATATTCCATCATTACCTGGATATTATTTATTGATCTTTAGAATCTATAAAAAATTAACAATCATTACACGTGGTAATAAGGTATTTTCTTTGAACCCAGGTATATACGTTTACATCGGATCTGCTTACGGGCCAGGTGGTCTAAGATCTCGTATAATACGTCATTTAAGAAGAAATAAGAAGGTATTTTGGCACGTTGATTATTTAACAACAAATAAATACGTAGAACTTGTTGGTTTTGTTATAATAACTATTACTTCTAACAAAACTATTGATCTAGAGAACCTATTAAGTAAAAAAATACAGAAACATTTAGAACCCATATTAGGTTTTGGTTGTTCTGACAAAAGAAAAGATAAATCCCACTTATATTATTGTATGAAGAATTTTCCGGATTGTTTAAGGATTATTGATGAGATTCTATCATCGATAAAAAATATTGGTATAGAATATACAATTAATATATTAACCCCGATCAATATATAATGCCTCATACCCCATAACTCATAAAAGGAGTCGAAACTCGTAATGTATGTAGATCCGGAACCAGATAAAAAAGAATCTAAACCTGCAACACATATAATTGATCTAAAAGCTGGAGAAGAAAACGTTCACCTAAAGGGAAGAGTTCTAGAAACTTCTCCGCCACGAGTAATTCAGACAAGAAAGGGTCCAAGAACAATTAGTAATGCTATAATAGGCGATGAGACTGGCCGTGTTCAAGTGACATTGTGGGGGACGAAAGCAGGCAGTTTAGAGAAAGGTAAAGTAGTTGATATTCAAGGAGCATGGACTACAAGTTATCGCGGTAAGGTACAAGTAAATATTGGCAGGTCTTCAGAAGTAACTGAATTAGACGATTCAGAAGCCCCTCAACCAGAAAGCATTCCTGAGGAACAGCCCGAAGCACCTTATGAGCCTAAACAACGTAGAACAGGTGGTTTTAGGAAGCAAGGATACTATAGGCAGAGCAGGGGTATATATAGAAGAAATAAATAATCAAGGTGTAAACATATGAGTGAAGAACAGGTAGGAAGAGACCAAGCTATAAAAGCTAAGGAATTATTTCAAGAGATAAAGACACTTAAACCATCGAGACAAGGAGTCTTTCTAGGCGAGGAGGATGAGAAATTCTACGTTGCTAAGACAGAGGAAGAAGTATATGAATTATCAGCATTAGCATACTATGTATGGCTACTATGTGATGGAGAACACACGGTAGAAGAAATGGTTACAAAGATGAGTCAAGACGTACAAGTATCAGAGGAAGAAGTAATAGAACCCCTAGTAATAGCTTTAGATAGCTTGTCACACGCTGGTCTAATAAAATTTATCTAATAAATACACTGGTAAAAACGCCATAGTACTGTATATTCATAATTATTCATCTAATTTTTATATGGCAAAAGTTATTCTTCAAAGAACATATTGAGGATAATAATACTTTACAAATAATATTTCTGAAAATATGAATTGTTAAAAATAAGTGAATCATTGATAAAATTAATATATTCTTTGTGTGTTAGAGAAAACACATGACAATAGAATAATGTAATAATAATCCTACTTATAGGGAGTCTTTACCGTGATGACAAGTTTTAGGGTAAGGGCGGGGATTAGTAGAGCAAAGTTGTCGAAGGTTGATTTCCCTAGTTTAATGTTTATTCTTGAGGCATTTTTTGGTGGTTTTTATATAGCTATAACTCGTGGAGTAACTCCCATTTTCCTAGTTACTATTGGATATGGTCTGAAAGATTTAATGTTGCTTAATGGATTAGGCAGTTTGTTTGCTTTATTACTTGTTATAATGATTTATAATTTAGGATCAGTTTCTGTCACAAAATCTAAATTAATAATGGCTTTATTGATTGAAAGGATCATATGGTTTATTATACCCTTTACATCATTTGAACGGAGACTTGTGCTTCTTGCTTATGGATTAGCATTAGCATCCACTCTTCCTAGTAGTATATTTATGAATATTGCTATTCTTTCATTGTTTTTAGGCGATAAATATCGTAGAGTAGTTTCTCTTAGAGGAGCTCTTGGAGGAATAGCTAGTATTTTGGGTCAATTAACCGTTGTGCTTGTTCTTGCAGCCATGAATACTATTCAGAAATACTACATACTATATATCATTGCTTTTATGACTAGTTTATTTTCATGCATACTGCTCTTAATAGTGTCAAATATACCAAAAATACCTAAAACTATAGTTAAAGCTGAAGAAGAAGTAGAGATCAAAGCATCAACAATATTCTTAATGGTTACTTCATTTATGGTTTCTACGACTCTTCTCAGTATTGCTTGGACGCCATACATTATGAGAGATCTAGGTGCTCCTGACTATATAGCGGCATCGATTGGATTTATTCAAGCCATATCAGCTGTATTATCGAATGTTTTTTGGATTAAGAAAAAACCTAAAACTTATAGAATAGCGATCCTATTATTAAGTGCTACTCCGTTCCTTATATATGTCACTAAAAACCCCCTTTTACACCTAGGATATGCAGCTATATATGGATTCACGCTTGTAGCAGCGAATCTTTATGCAAGCTTAGCCTATGCTGGCTTGTTCAAAAAACTTGGTGCTTTCAAGGCAGGAGTCATGTTATCATCAACGTATTTTCTCGCACTGTTTCTAAGCGGCTTCACGGGTTATTTCTTATCATATAACATCATATTGGTTTTCATAGTATCATCTATATTTGCAATAGTTGGTTTATCTATTGGTTTAGTTGCCATACCGGAGCTTGCTGTTGTAAAACCCATTTATACTAGGCTCTATTCGAGAATATTGTATAACGTTAGCTTAACAGGATACTCGACAGTAGTATATGGTTTAACTGGTACAGCAAAAGTTGTGATAAAAACTACGGGCCTTATTCTAGCATTATTGATTCTATACATAATTTACCGTATGTTATATTATATTGTGCTTCTTAGTGGTGGTTTGTCTTGAGAAATGTATTAGTAGACTTGAATAATATGAGTTCTGGAAACTATACAGGAACGGAGATCTTGTGGAAAGCTCTACAATATTCATTAAGAGACCTAGTAAGTATACTGCCGCTTATTCTAATAGCTTTACTTGTAATTGCTGTTTATGCATTAGTCGCTATAATTCTCACTAGACTTATAAGATCTATTCTTAGATTGATAAATATAGATGAACTAGCTAAACCCTTGATAAAGTATAGGATCAGTTTAACAAATATTATCATTATATTGCTCAATCTGGGGATCGGGTTACTAGCAGTATACTCAATAGCATTGATAATGTATCCTACGCAAGTAGAAGTAATTACCTCTATAGTATCATATATTGCTAGAGTAGCTAGTGTAGTGTTTCTAATAATATTTGTCTTCATAATGCTAGAGACAATTATTGAGAAAATAAGGATGGAAGCTAAACTACGCGGTTTCATGTTCTTGATCATATTATTTGTAACTCTTGCATTACTTCTAGACATAACAGCTCTTTCAGAAGAAGTAAAACATGCCCTTGCACTTGGTATCAGTATAGGTATTGGGCTTAGTATAGGTGTTTTTTCACTATGGTACTTCTTCCATGACTTATTCGAGAAAAAATACTCTGGTAGTGACAAGAAATGAGCTATAGGTTGTTATTTACCATATTATTTCTGATAATTTTGATTTTGAATCTTTACGGATTATCTATTTATTCATTTAATGATACAGCTAATTCTCGAGATGTCTTAATAGGTATTAAATATTATGGTAATGTGACTAATAATGGTATTAAGCCTATTATGATTAATGAAACAGATATAATGGTGTTTGATTACCCCTTAAACACTTCTACTCAGAAAATAATAAATGTAAAGACTTGGATTAATGGATATGAATACCCATATAAAATAATTAGAGAGAATAACCAGTATGTTTTAGTAATTCAATCTCCTTATACTAATTCATCTTTAAAACCGGGAGAGTCTATCAGTGTTGGTGTAGAATACAATGTGTCTATTAATATGTTTCAACGGATTAATAGCATAGGTGATATACTATTAACTAATAACATAACAAAATTAGTTAGAATGTCTGGTACGTGGGTTGACATCAATTATACAGAAATTGGCGCAGAATACATTAATGTAACTAGTTTGTGGAATTATACTAACCCCTTGATCAAACTTCTTGTTAACTATTTGAATAGGACGAATAACGAATCTAAACCATTATCATTTATACTAAGTATTCTTAACTGGATCGATGATAATATAGTATATTCGACTCGTATCCCCCCAAGGCATCCCTGGGAGGTAATAGTTGAAGGACTTGGTGATTGTGATGATCAATCTAATTTATTAATAACGCTTGCTAGGTCATTTAAGATACCGAGTTATTTAGAAATAGGGATCGTATATATTGGTCCGAACTTTAAGTATGAGAATATTGAAGCTGAGGGATATTATCACTATA
Source organism: Staphylothermus sp. (assembly GCA_021157925.1). Taxonomy (GTDB): domain Archaea; phylum Thermoproteota; class Thermoprotei_A; order Sulfolobales; family Desulfurococcaceae; genus JAGHDU01. The sequence continues at coordinate 5,869 of JAGGVR010000138.1, forward strand.
TATTCTTAGGAGGAGGTGGTCATGGGTGGGCTGCTGTTTACATTCCTCCATGGAAATGGGTTAGAGTAGATTTAACAATAGGATCTGGTAAAGGTGTTGGGCATATAAAAGGTGCTGCATACTATATCTTTCCAACTGTGGTAATAAATAAAGTTGTATTAGGCGATTATGCTACACAATCAGCTGAGTATACAGAAGAGATCATATCTAAGAAGATCAAATATGACTCAGTTCTTGAGATTACTAATTACAACTTAACGAAGAAGTAGCGATATAAGCCTCGTAATACTAGTTATTAATTTAGATGACCGAAGACTCCAGTACCGAGACACGTCGTCTATGAGGAAACTCCACCCCTCGGGACTTAGTACCATGTAATCTCCGAGTAATTCTTCACTAGCTCTTCGTACTTCTCCTCGACCATGTTAAGTATTTCATCGCCGTGTATTCTTATGAGGTGAAGATATAATCCTCTCCTAGTAAATGGGCCTTTCCCGCATAATCCGCATCTTAAATGACCATTTTTCTCCGTAACTATTATAGATGCTACGCTTCCTACTGCTTTCCTCATAAGGGTATATTTTGATGAACCAACTATTTTTTGGAGATCAATATCATCTGCTGGGAGACCTACGGCTCTCTTAACTATAAATTTCAGCAAACGATCAGATAAAATACTAAACCCCAATCCCAACACCTCCACATACGAATATATTTCTTGGTTAACTGTTTTAAGGGAGGTGACTCATGATATTATTTAGTAAATGATTTATGTAGTTCGCATTTATAAAATAGGTGTAAGTGACTATTCATATGTGGATGTGATAGATCATGGATCGTGTGTTTATTGTTGGCGTCGGCATGACTAAGATCGGGAGATTTTATGATAAAAGTGGAAGAGAGTTAGTATCGGAGGCTATTCTTAAAGCATTGGAGGATGCTGATAATATTAAACCCAAAGCGCTTGTTCTTGGGAACATGACCTCTAGTGTTTTAATGGAACAAGACAGCCTCGCAGCACTAGCAGCAGATTATAGCGGTCTAAGAGGTATTCCAGCATTTAAAGTAGAGGCAGCATGTGGTAGTGGTGGAGCAGCTTTTTACGCGGGGTATAGCTTAGTTAAATCGGGTCTTGCTGATACAGTTGTTGTTGCTGGAGTAGAGAAGTTGACTGAGAAACTAACAGCTGACGCCACCAAGGCTCTTGCACAAGCAGCCGATGCCGAATATGAGGTTTTCTATGGTGTTACTTTTACGGGTCTCAACGCATTAGTTGCGAGGCTTTATATGAATAAATTCGGATACACGAGAGAAGATTTAGCTTATTGGCCTCTTAGAATGCATGAGTATGCATCATATAATCCATATGCTCAATTACCCAGAAAAACCAGTCTTGAAGCAATACTTAAAAGCCCAGTAGTAGCTGAACCTCTCCATCTATTTGATTGCTCACCTATAGGTGATGGTGCGGCTGCAGTAGTTATTACTAAGAATGAAGAATTGGCAAAGAATATAGCCAAGAATACAGGCAAAGACGTGCTTGTCGAAGTAGCTGGTATTGGTATGGCTACGGACTCAGTTGACCTTGGTTCTAGGAGAGACCTCTTAACACTCGAATCCACTGTGAAGGCTAGTAGAGATGCTTATAAGATGGCAGGTGTGTCTGTGAAAGACATTGATTATGCAGAGGTACACGATGCTTTCCATATTACAGGGTATTTAGCCTTAGAAGATATGGGTTTTGCACCTAAGGGAGAAGCACCAAAGCTATGGAAAGAAGGAAAATTCGCTAAAGGCGATAAGCCAGAGGTAAACTTTAGTGGTGGACTAAAAGCAAGAGGACACCCTGTAGGAGCTACTGGTATTTATCAAATAGTTGAAGCCACTATGCAGATTAGAGGCGATTTTCCAGGATATAAGGCTTCTGATCCAGTCATTGCTGTTACACAGAATATAGGTGGTATAGGGACATATTCAATAGTGACAATTCTGAGGAGATATCGTTAAAACTATAAGATCTAGATGAGGCGTTGAGAGGTAATAAGTTGTGGAGAAAAAGGATATACGTGAACTAATAGAAGAAGTCGAAAGCTATCGTAAGAAATCTATCATGGGTGGTGGAGAAGAAAGAATTAGGAGACAGCGAGAGAAAGGCAAGCTCTGGGTAAGGGATAGGATTGAAAGACTACTCGATCCCGGTTCTTTTGAAGAACTACAGTGGATGCGGCTCCATAGATCAACGTACTTTGGATTAGATAAGCTAAAGTACTATGGTGATGGAGTAGTAGTTGGTTATGGTAGAATTGATGGAAGACTAGTATTCGTATACGCACAAGACTTTACAGTTATGGGAGGTAGTATTGGAGAATCACATGCGGATAAGATTGTTAGAGTAATAGATATGGCTATCGAAACAGGCTCACCTGTAATAGGATTATATGATTCGGGAGGAGCAAGGATACAAGAGGGAGTAGCTGCCCTACATGGATGTGGTAAAATATTCAAAGCAAATGTTAGAGCAAGTGGAGTTATTCCACAAATAAGCTTAATCCTGGGACCATGTGCTGGAGCAGCAGCTTATAGCCCGGCCCTAACCGATTTCATAGTCATGGTTAAGAGTTCTTACATGTTTATTACAGGTCCTGAAGTCGTTAAAGCAGCTACTGGAGTCGAAACAACATTTGAAGAACTAGGAGGAGCACATGTCCATGCAATTGAGAGCGGTGTAGCGCATTTCATAACTGAGGACGAGGATAGTGCTTTCCAGTTGACGAGAAAACTATTATCATACTTGCCGAGCAGCTTTGATGAAGACCCACCATATGTCAGAACAGATGATCCCATCGATAGGAGAATAGAAGATCTATATGAAATAATACCATCTGATACGATGAAACCTTTTGATGTAAGAGAAGTTATTTACAGAGTTGTAGATGATGGGGACTTTTTAGAGGTTCAACGGGATTATGCTAGGTCAGCGGTTGTGGGTTTTGGGAGAATAGGTGGTTTCACAGTAGGTATTGTTGCTAATCAACCAGCTGTTAACGCTGGCGTAATAGATATCGAAGCGTCTAATAAGATAGCGAGATTTGTAAGATTTTGTGATTCCTTCAATATACCAATTATAACTTTTGTTGATACACCGGGATTTATGCCGGGAATAGACCAGGAGCATGGGGGAATAATTAAGCATGGAGCAAAAATACTCTATGCTTATTCAGAGGCAACTATTCCTCTTATAACGATAATAATGAGGAAAGCATATGGAGGAGCATATATTGCAATGGGTAGCCGAGCTCTCGGAGCAGACGTAGTTTATGCGTGGCCTACAGCTGAAATAGCAGTTATGGGTCCCGAAGGAGCCGTTAGGATATTATACAGAAAAGAAGCAGCAAAACACCCAGAACCAGACAGGTTCTTGGCTGAGAAACTTCTTGAATATAGAAAAGTATTCGCCAACCCTTATAGAGCAGCTGAACTTGGATACGTCGACGACGTTATAGATCCAGCGATAACAAGGCTAAAGATCTATAATGCTCTGAGAGTATTGAAGAATAAGAAAGAAGAAATGATCCACATAATACCACATAAACATGGAAATATACCGTTATAAACAGTAATTATTTTTCTTCCTCAAGAGGCCTTATCCTTAATAGAACTGTTCCTCTATTAACAGCCTTACCTGGCTCAACTTTTACTTCTTCTACAACACCATTTACATCACTTTTAATCTCTGTAACCATCTTCATAGACTCAAGCAAGACGACAACATCTCCTTCCTTCACAATATCTCCTCTCTTGACCTTTACCTCTATGATCTTCCCTGATAACGGAGCCCGTATCTCTCCCTTCCTCTTAGTAATAACTTGTTTCTTTCCTTCATAACCTGTCTTCAAACCTATTGGTATTAGCTCGACTATCTTATTTATCAGGGATGGTTCTTGGTCGATAAATATTGCTTCATTGCTTAGATCAACTTTGAATATTTCCCCGTCAATCTCTACGATTGCTTGATCGTCTCCAAAGATCTTCTTAATAATAACTTTTATTTCTCCCTTCTCACTTGGGATTTTTATTGCCACAGTTTTCTTATCAATGTCTACTACTTCTATGTCTATAACATCTCCGCTAAATGTTTCTACTCTATATCTTCGTGGCAATACTGGTGCACCATAGTATGGGTTTTTATCACGTTAGAGAGTATTCATTAAAAGATATAAAAATGGGTGCCACCCGACGGATCCCGCCATCACAGCTTCCCCGATACGCGGGGATCTCTGGCGGGCGAGGGCTCCGCCGCTAGTCTTATTATTTATATTGTAAAGACTTATATCGTTTATATTGGTGAAAATATTTGGATAAAGAATTAATGGATTTTCTATCATGTGTTGGGTTAATACCGTATCATGTTTCACAGATTTATTTGTCTGTCCTAGATAAGTTATTTGATAAGATCTCCAAGGATACTGGTTTATCAATAATATATAGTTTGGTTCTAATGAGTGTAGGTAGCGGATCTGATAAGGAGTCATATATTGTAGGAACTGTTTTTCAATACTCTCGAGGAACATGTGAATACTTGACGAATTGGGATCTAAGTATTTATAAACCTTTGTACCACCCTGTCGAGTACTTGTTTATTCAGACTAGAAAAAATCTTGGGAAAGTATTGAAGAATATAGGGAATGACATACATAAAAAGAGGAAGGAGATACAAAAGAAGACGTGTACTTGTTTCAGAGAGAAGAAGAATAGAATATGTATATTTAGCACGTTACCGAAGTTCACTTATACTATTGGGTATTTATCCATGGCTATTAAGTGTCATAGTGGAAGTGTTTATGTTAAAACAGAGGAACTAGTTAAGGATATTCTAGGAATACTTAGGCAACCATTTCTTGAATTATTTAATGATCTTTTTGGTAATGATACTGTTTTTATAAATTCATATATGAAGATTGTTGATTCATGTATTGTTGATAAAATCTCTGAGTTGGTTTCACGCTATGAAATTGTTTTTCCAAATAATATTGATCTACAGAGATTGATGAGAATATACTATACTGGATTTAGTGGGGAGAGCCTTGGTTACTCGTTTTAAATGTCTTATGAGAGGAGAGATATGCTGTTTTTTCAGAGATTATGAGGAAATGCCTGTGGTTTTTCCATGGGAGAAGAGAAAATTAGAGAAACTAAGTAGTTTGATTAATAAAGATCTCATGTTTAAGCCATATATAATATACTCTGTTGGAAACAAGAACATAGTTGTACTCTACAAGTGGATGATCAATGGATTATGCCCGTTCCTTAAAAACAATAAATGCAGCATTCATGAGTATAAACCATTAGCATGTCAAATGTATCCTCTACTAGTAGGATGGGATGATAATACCTTAAGAGTGAGTCTGGAGTGTCCATGGATTAAAGATAATATTGATAAGGTAAAACGATTAGATCCAGCGAAAGTTTTTGAAAAAGAATACAGTGTAGCGGTAAAGGTGTTTCTGATACTCAAGATCATTGAGGAATACGCTCGTCGTAATAACTGGGTGAAAAGAGTAATTGGTAAAGAGGAAGAAGTAAATAATTATATTGAGATAACTGATGTTCTAGAAAACATCGTAGATCTAATGGAAAAGTTTGAAATGCAGGGAGAAGTAGATGATCAGTGAGGAGTTTGCTGCCGAGCTCTTACTAGATCTTGCAGTCATAATTCTTGTCGCAAAAATCTTTGAGGAAATAATCGGTTATTACGGTTATCCCCCTGTATTAGGAGATATATTAGCTGGAATTCTCTTAGGCCCGTCAATACTGGATTTCCTAAAACCGGAAATAGTAGAATATTTAGATGTTCTGAAATGGCTCGGTATTATTAGCTTATTATTCTTAGCGGGGATGGAGACAAAGTTTTCAGAATTCGTAAAAAGCATTAAAGGCAGCTTATATATTGCTGTAGGAGGCATAGTTTTCTCCTATTTTCTTGGTTACTTGGCAGGGTTATTGGCGGGGCTTAATCAGGCTCAAAGTATGTTCTTGGGAGCAATCCTTACAGCGACTAGTGTTGGTTTAACCGTTAAAACTCTAACCGATATAGGCGCTCTTGGAACAAAGATCTTCTCTACCATTCTTGGAGCAGCAGTACTAGACGATGTTGGCGGGCTAATTGTTCTAGGCATAACTACAGCTATTGTAGCTACGGGTGCTCAAAGAATCGAGGATTTATTCATCTCGGTTGTTATTGCTATTGCATTTTATATTGTAGCAGTTTATGTGTTGCACAGAGAATCGAGAGCCATATGGAGAGGAATAAGGTACGTTAGTCATTTAGAAGATACAAGTATAGCACTACTATTATCACTAACGCTGGTCATAGCTTGGGCAAGTGTCAAGGTTAACTTAAGCCTTGTCGTAGGCGCATACATTGTCGGACTAGCATTTAGCGAGATCAGAGGGGCAGAACGTGTTATCAGCAGATTCAGATTAATACCGAATATTTTTGCATCAATATTCTTCGTCTTATCAGCAGCAACAATCGATATTAAACCCTACTTAGCGAATCTAGAACATCTTGGATTTATCGGAATAGTATTATTGGCAGGTTTTGCTGGTAAAATAATCGGTTGTGGAATATCTGCTAAGTTAAGCGGTTTCAATAAATATGAATCAATATTTATAGGTTTCGGGATGTTGCCTAGAGCAGAAGTAGCGCTTGTTATAACTGCTCTTGGTGCTGGTTATGGTGTTGTTACTGATTCTATGATTGCTTCTGTTATTATCCTTATTTATGCAACAAGCATTGTTACACCAATAGTTTTAGCCAATATTTGGAAAAAGATCAAGAAATAGAATTATCTAGCTCCATGCTCTAAGAAATAATCCTATATCATAGATATTTCTATATACCTTCTTGTTCGTCCCGATCGGTTTTGCAACTCCTATTACTGAGTAATCTTTTTCATCAACTATTGCTACAATTGTATTCAAAGGTTCGTATTCCTTAATTATACTAGTTGGTAAGATATCGTTCCCATAAAGGAAATTTTTCACACCTTTTTCTCCAACAATAATTGTAGCTCTAAATTCTCCGAGATCATTATATATTTCTTCATAGATAAGCGGTGACAGATACGGCTTATTGCCTATAACAATACCGATCCATTTTCCAGAAAATAAGAGAGTTGCTCCATCAAATTTCCCCGAACCTTGGTGGATGAAACAGTATTTATCGAAACAAGCTAGATATTGCTCAAGACCAATATATTTAGTGGGATTTACTTGGAGGATCTCTCTGATGTAGTAATTCAAGATACTTCTAATCCTATACGGTAATTTCCCTATTTTATAGTCTAATTGATTGTGATCTCTCAATTTTACTACACCTTCTTAATCAAGCAGGTGGTGAAACCTATCATTCTATGCTTATGTGGCCATATCCGTATACATTTCTTGAATTCGCTTGGGAAATCCATGTTTAAATAATTTGTTAGCCAAGGATCCCAGTCAAAAAGCTTGATGGGGGGACTGGATATTTCTATGTCATCTCTTATTTCGAGTACTTTGTTCAAAACATACTCGTTTTCCTCTGGAGCAATGCTACAGGTAACATATGCTAGTATACCACTTGGTTCGAGTAAATCGATTGTATGGTATAATATTTCGATTTCTCTTCTGACGATTTTGGCCAGGTCTTTAAGAGTAGTTCTTGTCTTACGTCCTGGGTCAATCATAATCGTGCCTTCTCCGCTGCAGGGTACATCAGCAAGCACTCTCGAGTACTTTTTCTCCAATAGGATGGGGAGTTTTCTTGCATCACTCCATAGTACTCTTACATTCTTGATCTTCATTCTCATCAAGTGGCTTATAAGTGCCTTCAGTCTATATAATACGAGGTCATTAGCTATGACATAGTATTTGTTTCCTAGCATTTGTGCTATATAAGTGGTTTTTCCTCCTGGTGCAGCACAAGTATCGATGACTTCTCCTTGATAGTTATGCATTAATAATATTACTGGTACAAGACTAGCAGCGTCTCTATGGATATAATAATATCCTTTTAAATACTCATGTGTTGAACCTATAGTAGGAGATTTTGGCATTTTAACTACTCTAAAAGCGATTGGTGCCCAAGGGATTTTTTCTAGTTTAAAACCTAAGTCATTAAGTCTGGTCACGAGTTCTTCTGGCGTTATAAGCATCGTATTTGTTCGAATAACAGGTTTTAGGGGTTTCTCAAAGGATTCTAATAATTCCTTTGCTTCGTTAAAACCTAGCATTCTAATATATCTCTCAATCATATAGGGTAAATAACCATATTTCTTGCTTAGATTCTTTGCAATATTACTTGGCCTAACAAAAATATCTTCGTATATCTCCTTAATGCTTGGAATACGATCTTTTGACTTCTTCATTTCCGGGTTCTTCCCAAATTAATTATTTAATTATTTACTTCGATTTTCTAAGCGTATTGTAAGAGTATATTATACATTTTCCTTGCATTCTCTAGCATCCAATGATCATTATTGAAAAATACATAGATCCTGTCAGGTTTAAGAAGCATTGTTTCTTCAGCTAGTTCTCTTAGTTCCTCCTCTGAATAATCATGAGCATACCAGTATTCTTTTCCATGCAGTCTCAAATATACATTACGATTACTTTTGACTATCCATGTGGCTATAGGTGCATCAATTGATACAACAGTGAATCCGAGTTTTTCAGCCCACTTGATAGTTGATTCATTAAACCAAGATTTGTGTCGAAACTCGATAGCGAATCGTTCTCCAAGATCAGTTTTTTCATAAAAGTATTCCACGCGCTTAATATTTTCATCTGTTTTACTAAAGGATGGCGGCATTTGAAACAGGTAGAAATCAATAAATTGATCTAGTGGTTCAAAGAGATTTTTGAATTTATTCCATATATCAATACTTTTATCAGAGAGTTTTCTATAGTGTGTAATACTGCGGTGAACTTTGATGCTCCATCTAATGTTTTTCATTTTAGTTTTTCTATTCCATCCCAAGACTTGATTTCTGAAAGGAAATCTGTAAAAGCTGGCATTTAATTCTACGGCATTTAATCCGCTATATCTAATATACCAGTCAAGACTGGCTCCTTCGTTCCAATCATATATCCAACCAGAAGTACCTACAAAGATCTCCAATCAATCCACCTTAGTAAAAACTATGTAATTAATAAAATATTTACTTAAACACAGTATTGATTTATTAATGAATTAATTGTTATGGAAGGGTTGATAATTTTTCTTCGGGTTTTCCGAGGATAGCTTCTAGTTCATTAATTGGAAACTTTAGCTCTTTTGATACGAGCTTGAGTGCTGTCGTGGATAGTTTGCTTGTTATCTTTTTTATTTTCTTATCCAGTACTTGGTCTAATTCCTTTATCTCTAGTAGCGCGATTCTTATGGGAGTATCTAGTGGATATGATTTTTCAATTTCTATAATAATTGTTGTTTCATCTCTGTTTGTTTCTACATTAAATCCTAGGTCCTTTGCTGTCTTTACTATAATGTATAGAAATAAATCTAGAGGGATCCATGCCTTGAAAGCATATTTGGCCGGATATAATATATGTTCTAGATATACATATCCTCTTTCTCTATTTCTCCATATACTAGCCTCATTAAAGAATTTCAAGCCCTTCGCCTCATATAGATATTCACTCTTTTTCTTAGAGAAGGGGAGATACTCTATGATTATATCGCCTCTTCCCGTTTCAGGATATGGTAGATCCTCGAATTTGTATTTCATAAGGGTTTTCGGCGAAACCAATACTGAATAATGTGTTTCATCTATTTCTTCTAACTCATATTTTCGCTTACCTATAATGATTCTTGGCCTATCTTTATTTAGATCGACTATTTTTATTGAAGACATACCGTTTACACCTATGCTTAGATCTTCTGTGGAGATCAAAACTATACATGAACTCTTTCTGCCCTATTATTGAATTCAATAATTTGTTCTGGTAAACCTTTCTTATAGTATTTACGGACAATACTAATATAAGGGAACAAGGAGAAAACATATTGATCTGCATAATTAGAACCTATATAAACCATTATATTTCCTAATCCAGAGGAGAATACCCCGTTTCTAGCATTTTCGAATATGTACTATGAGTTTCTTTCATCTTCATTAATTCAACTATTATTTTTTCCTCTCTCTCCTCTAAAACTCTAGTTATGAACTCTACTCCGAGCGACTCCAAGAACTCGATGAAATCCTCTAGGTCTCCCATACTGTAAAAGACAAGTATGTATGATGATGCAATAATTTCTCCTTCGGCCCTTTGTTTTAATGACTTAATAGCAGGCTCTAGGATAGCTTTACCTAGTTTTAGAGCTATTCTGTTTAATTCATCATTGTTCCAATTATATTCATAGCCTTGTGCAATTAGTCTCACTATTCTAGAAAATAAGTATCCTCTTCCTTCATCGAAAGGATATCTCATTCCCTCTTCGATATCCTTTATATTAATATATACTGTGGTATACTTTAAAGGAGGCACTCTATGGTCTGGATCCTTTAGTACTACTCCCTCTCTTTTCTCCTTTTCAAGATTGTTAATCACTAGCCTAAGCGAGGATATATCGTTTTTATCGACAACTGATAATTCCCTAACTGTTTTCATACTATATTTTTCTGCAATTTCTCTCTTGATACGTAGAGGTAATAATTTATCACCATCCATTATATCGAAAATAAAATAGTCAAAGCCTCTTGCCTCTGGATAATCATAGACCACATATGGGTTCTCAGTACCAACAACTTCTCCCACTAGTACATAGTTTCCATACTCCTTATAGAGGAATTCAATGTTTTTACCATATAGTTTCCTTATTCTTGAAGTAGTATATGGACATATATATCCTCCTCTAGTTATAGCATAGATTTTTCCTTCATAATATACTGTTCTTACGTTGTATCCATTCATTTTTTCCTCTACAACCACTTTATCGATCATATGTTTTCTAACTCCCTCTAAGAGAGCCAGTCTCTGGATACTAGGATAACCATGAACTATGAACGGTTCTTCTCCTAGAAGAATAGTTGTTCCTTCTCTAAAACCTAATAATTCTCTTCTAAAAACAGCGTATTCCAGATCTTTATACTTCATCAATCTAATTGATCTGCCTAGATGCTTCTTTAGGTCTTTTTCACTAATTCCTAGTGTATTTGATAGTTTTGGTACAATTTCCCTAGATGTCTCATTCACATTATCACGCTCGAATACTGTATTGTATATATCGATTTAAAAATATGAGTTTACATGTAATAAATAACTAACAAAGAAAAGTATTATGGGTGAATATAATGAGTAAAGAAGATCCAGGTTATAGCGGATTGATTTTAATAGAACCAACTTCTCATAGTGTTGCTTCACTGTTTAAAATTAGAAAAGTACTGGTTACCGAGAAGACTCCTTATCAAGAAATAATGTTTGTAGAAATAGAAGAATTTGGTAGGGCACTGATAATTGATAATCTTATTCAAAGCACAGAGCGAGATGAATATATTTACCATGAATCACTCGTGCATCCAGCTATGTTGATACACTCTGATCCTAGGAGAGTATTAATTATTGGTGGCGGTGAAGGAGCGACTCTTAGAGAAGTATTGAAGTATAAAAGTGTTGAAGAAGCAGTAATGGTAGATATTGATGAAAAAGTTGTTGAATTCTCTAAGAAATATCTAGAATTTATGCATAGAGGAAGCTTCTATGATGACAGAGCTAAAGTGATCATAATGGATGGTTTAAAATATGTTCGTGAGACACCCGATGAGAGTTTTGATGTAGTAATACTAGATCTAACAGATCCATATGCGGGCGAAGTCGCTAAACCATTATACTCAGAAGAATTCTATAGAGACATTTATAGAATCCTTAGAGATGATGGAGTGATGGTTACACAAGCTGGTAATAGCTTCTATTATAAGGATGAATATGAGTATGTCTACAATAATATTAGAAAAGTCTTCCCATATACAGCGGAGTACTGGGTATGGGTTCCCAGCTTCAACTACACATGTAACTTTGTACTAGCAAGTAAGAAGCAGGATCCATATGAGTTCACGGAAGAAATGTTTGCTGATAGATTGAGAAATAGAGGGATCGAAACTATATTCATAAATCCGAGCAAGCTAATTGCTTTATTGAAGATGGGGATTATAAAGTAAGATGTGCGATCAGAATTGAGCGCAAAAGATGTTGTTATTCAGCTAATAGGTGTGAAGAAGGCATATAGGGTTGGAGAAGTAATTACGTGGGGTCTTCGTGGAGTAGATCTTAAAGTTAGGAGAGGAGAGTTTATAGCTATAATGGGACCTAGTGGTTCAGGAAAAACTACATTATTAAACATGATCGGATTACTTGACAAGCCTACTGAAGGAAAAATATTGATTGACGGAGTAGACGTATCTAGATTAAAATCAAAGGAATTAGCATATATTAGAAACCGTAAAATAGGATTTGTTTTTCAATTCTTTAACCTAATTAACAGATTAACAGTTTTGGAGAATATAGAATTACCCCTTATAGTTAGAAAAATACCTAGAAGAATAAGGATTGAAAAAGCGAAACAAGCACTTCTATTAGCGGGAGGAGATTTATCATGGCTTCCTAAGAGACCCAATCAACTAAGTGGTGGACAACAGCAACGTGTAGCAATTGCGAGGGCTATTGTCGGCGAACCAGCTATTATCCTAGCCGATGAACCTACTGGAAACCTCGATAGACACTCTGCTCGTTCAGTGATAGATACTTTCTTAAAATTGAATAAAAAAGGTCAAACTATCATTATGGTAACACACGATCCCGAGGTAGGTAATTGTGCACAAAAAATTTACTTGTTAAGAGATGGGAAGATCATAAGTATTCAGGAACCAGATAAAGATAAATGCATACTTGCAACAGTTTCACTTACAAAAAGTAGAGAGTAATATAAGTTTTTAAACCTTGGATAAATCAATATTTTTTCAATGATTATCAATAAGAATAGGGTTATACATTATTGAGATAATAAGAACATAATGGGGTGAACACTTAATGAGTTCATTGTTTAAGAAAATAACAACACACCTGATACTATTTATTATTGTTTCATCGTTGCTTTTATTGCCCGTGAATGTTTTATCTATGGGGGACTATTTCTATATTAAGAATTATAATTACAAATCAAGTAGTGGTGGAGACGTATACCCTGGTAGCGAAAACACTCTTTTAACTATTGAAGCACAGTACAATGGTACATTGAACGCGACAAACATATTTGCATGTTTAAATGTTCCTCCGGGTTTTAGTTTTCCAACAACTAGATGTTCTCCTGCATATAAATTGGGAACAAATGAAATAGCTAGTGAGGTATCCGGCGGAGAGATCGTTAGGTTTTCTTTCAGAATTAATATAGATAAAACAGTTTCTCCTGGACATTATATTTTTACACTTAATATATCGTTCAATTATAACGGCGTGTTTATGTATGAACTTCATAATATAACTATTCATGTGAATCCTTATCCTCAGCTAATTCTTAGTATAATAGACACATATTTCACTCCATCAGCTTATCCGGGTCAAACCAATGCAAATCTAGTCCTAGAAGTAAAGAATAGTGGAAATTCTATAATACGTTATGCTGATATAAAAGCAGAATTACCAAGCATAATTGAACCTGCTAATCCTCGGGCGACTCTGAATAACCTAGACTCTGATCAAATAACATCAATTACTTTCAATAACTTAATGATATCACCAGATGCAGAACCCGGTGTATACAATGGAAAGCTGAACATATATGCCCAAATGGAAACAAGTGACGGTGTAAGATATGATTATTCAACTACTATAATCTTTACCTTTAAAATAGAAGAACCTCCACCACTCAATTATACAGTACTCGATTATGGGTTAACATCTAATTATCCATTACCAGGCACACGAAATACTAGGTTTTACCTAAAAATACAAAATATGGAAGGATCAGTTTTCAGAATAATAGTTGCTAATATTTCATTATACAACGCCTCATTTGAAAGCGGATCTAAGAGTTCAGTCTCAGTAGTAAATGGCCCAATCAATTATGGAGATGTATTCACAATAACATCTGATTACATCAATACTATGAATAATACTGATTTTATCAAAGTACAAGTTGAAATGAATGTATTGGTAGAGAATAATGGTAAATCCTATTGGGTGAAAACAAGTAATGTATTTTTTATAAAACTGAGAAAAGAGAAGCCGCCAGTAATACTACTTAATAACTATTGGTTATCACAGCACGTATATCCCGGGTCTACTGATCAAACATTAGTTGTTGAATTATTAATAAATGCAAACGTAGATATTACTAGCGGATACGCAATATTAGCATTTGATCAAGGAATCTTTTATCCTAGAAAAATAACTATTAGCGGATTAAATCTCCAGGGCAATAACATAGATGAATTGAGATTTTCACCAATAGATATAAGCATAAATGCTACTCCTGGCAACTATACAGCCAGTCTCTTCCTCGCACTAAATATTAGGGATAATGATGGATCCTATAAACTTGTTAATTATACCTATAAATTAATTGTTGAAATAAGTAGTTTAGAAGTAGATCCTATAAAAATAATCAATGTTAAATGGAGTAGTGGTACGGCATATATAAACAGTACTGGGAATACTTTAGTTATCACGGAGCAAAACATTATAGATGTTATCATTGAGTCAATAACAGCTAAGATAATATTCCCTAATGGAATATATTCTGAAAACACCAAGTCAAACTATGATATAAAAACGATAACTGATACAATAAACTATGGAAAATACCTTACAATAGAGTATAATAACATAGTCATAACAAGACATGCATCACTAAAAGACCCGTTCATACTCGAACAATATTTATTAGTAGATGTAGATGGAAGTCAAGCATGGATAAACAAAACATACATTCTTTGGCCAAAAATAAACAGCCCCAAACTCAACATATCACTACTAGACGCAGGATTCACTACAAGATTTATTGGGAGAGAAACAGATAATGCTGGTATATACTTTACATTCCAAAGCTACTCACATGACCAAATTAATCAATTAATACTTACAGTAGAACTCCCGGAAGGAGTAGTGGGTCCCAATGAGAAGAAAGAACTAGTCATTACAGAAAAAACAACTATCAATTACTTGGATACATTCACTATAACTATTGATGGGCTCAGAATAAACACTACTCAATCAGAACTATTATTAAAGATTAACGTACGTGCTAGACTCATTGCTGGGAACGCTATCTATGAGGTATCCAGTAAATATAGTGCAAAGCTCTTCCTTAACTCATCTTACTTTCCCATAATAGTTACAGGTAGTAGAGTTGCATACAATAATCAGCCGGCAACGATCATGCCTAATAGTTATGGCTTAAGTCTAAGCCTTATAATGACAAATTATGCTGCAACAACTATTTCATCCTTAAGAGTAAGGCTTGTAATGCCAAATGGCTTCAAATTACTTGGATCAGATTCAAGTTATATTAATAACGTTGCCCCAGGTACAACATTATCTATAACATATAGATTCAATACTGAAAACATAACCCCTGGAATATACACTGCACTAGCAAAAATAGAAGTAATAATCAATGAAAAAGGCTCCACCGCAGTCTTGGAGAAAACATATAAAATAAAACTTGTTGTAGAACCGCCCAGCGTGTACAAGTCAAAAATAAAGATTTTATCATATTATTGGGGCACAACAACTCCTACACAAGTATTTCCAGGTGATAGGAAGGCACCGCTGACGATAAATATAATAAATCTAGGTCCATACAGAGTACCTACCCTTAAAGCAGAGCTGGTCCCATTAGACTCATCAATAAAAGTCTTAAATAATGATGTTTTCTGTCAAGCCATAGAAGTAGGATCATCTTGTAGACTAACATTTTATTTGGACCTGGCCAATGTATCAGCAGGAATAAAGAAGTTTACAATAAAAATAAACTATCTTCAAGGACTATATGGCTCGACCAATATTATTTCATATACATATAATTTATCAATAATCTTAACAGACTATAGTGGAATATACAAGGGTATGAGAATATATGTCACAGATATGGGTTGGCTAAACAATTGGCCAGCATATCCAGGATCGAGAAGAGCCGTTTATACAATTACTCTTGCTAACCTTGAACCCTATAACATTGGTTCAATAATAGGAGTTCTGGAGACAGACATTAATATAACAAATGCGACACTCAACGGTTTACAAGCCTATGTAGCGGGCCCTGTCAATTCATTACAAACATTCACACTAAGCTTTACCATAAATGTTGGAGAAAATGTTAAGCCAGGAATATACCCTGGTGTAGTAAAGATAAGCTACTATATTTATAGTGGAAACGGTGGCATTAGGAGAACCCTCCTATTACCAATAGCAATAAACATAAGTGATCCAGCAAAGGCATTTGATATAATACAGTATGGATGGATCAATGGACAACCGCCTCTTAAAATCCATGGCGCTGAATATTATGTCGTTCTAAGAAACGAAGAGATACCCTCGTTAACAGGGTTATTTATGGAAGTATTTTTACCAGACAATATAACATTGTCAACAACGAACACTAGTACTGGAAAAGTTGCTCCCAGAACAATATTGCCATCAATATCAAGTAGACAATTATCGCAGGATCAGTTGCTAAAAATGCTAATGCAGCAAACCACCATGATACCTCGGGAACAAACAACGATTAGTATAGGGGACTTCGCATCTTTTATCATAAAAGTTAATTTGTATCTTAAGCAACCAATTAATACATCCTTACGTGCTAAGGTACACTTTATAGATCATTGGGGCTCGGAATATTCAGTGCCTATAGAAATTCCATTACTGATCACTGGAATTCCCGAGAAATTGATCGTGAGGCCGTCTTCACCTGTAGTTGTTTTTAAAAATGGTACGAGTTACATTGATGTATTAATAGTGAATAAGTATATTGGTGAAATATATGATAGTTACTTAGTTTTAATTCCACAAACACCTAATATCGTTCCAATAGATAACGTTAAGTATATAAATGCCATTAAGAGTGGTGAAAATGTTACGGTAAGATATGAACTTATATACAATCCAGTAATGGCTTCTGGATATGGGGGGTATATGCAGGGATCATCAGCTATTTTTAGTGTGGCACTAATATATAGAGATCTTAGCGGGGTAGTAAATGTATATAATACAACACTAGCAACCAAGGTAGCCCCCTTTATAGACATAGAGCTTTCTAGAGACTCTACCGTAAAATATAAAGATGGAGCAATATACGTTAATGGTCTATTGGTAAACTATGGTATATCACAGGCTAGAAGTGTCTATATAGAGATTGTTTATAAGAACTATTCTTCACTATCATTCCTAGGAGATATAGACCCTGCTTCACAAACGGCATTTAGAGTAGAATTAAAATTACCCATAGTACCAGAGGGTAATTTAACAGTAATTATTGGTTATAGAGATGAATACAATTCACAGTACACTAAGAAGTATTATTTACCGATAATGTATGAGGAAGTCAAATCAATTACAGCAACAACCACTCTAGCAGGCGGGGAAATCCTTAATTATTATAATTTAACCATTATAATCATAGCTGTTTTCTTAGCAGGAGTGTTCTATTTAATATATAAGTATTCATCTAAAGCGCTTAAGCAACGCAAAACGTTCTAGCGATTTTGAGGGGGCAAGAATAAGAATGTATCTTAGCGATATTGTAAGACTAGCCGTTAAAACGTTATTGGAGAAACGTACAAGAGCTATTCTAACAATTATAGGTATAGCTATCGGCCCCTTAGCAATGATCATGATTAATGGAGTAACGAGTGGTTATTCCAAATATATTGTAGAGCAAATACAAGGTCTTGGACAGAACTTAATTGTAGTAACCCCCACTGAAGATTATGAATTAACAGAGAGTGATCTTGATTTTTTCAAGTCTTTGAACGGTGTAGCCGACGCTGTACCATTCTATACCACACAAGGCAGGATACGGGTGGGTAGTGAAGAAAAGGATGTATACGTATATGCTGTGGATTATGATTTTTTATTCAAAGCTATTCCAAGTCTAGAGGTTAGGAAAGGAGTAATTCCTTCTTCCAGCGATATTATTAAGTGTATTATAGGATACGATATAGCTTATGAGGATAATGACAGAGTATATGAATTAGGTGATGTTGTAAGTATAGAGATTATAAACGTGAAACCTGGTGGGAAAGTCGAAATTAAACACCTCAATTTAATTGTATCAGCAATTTTGGAAAAATATGGTGGAGCAGCATTCCTAAACCCGGATCAGACGATTTTCATGAGTCTTGAAAGTGCTGAGAGACTTCTAGGAGTAAAAGATTGGGCAGGCATATTAATTCTTGCCGAAGACCCGATCTATGTTAATAATATAACTGAGACGATTAACAATGTCTATGGAAGAAACGTAAACGTTATATCTTTCCTTGCTATAGCTGAAATAGCATCGTCTATTACAGGTGCGGTGAACTTCATGACATTTGCGGCTAGTTTGGCCGCATTCGCTGTTGCCGTTGCAGGTGTAGCAGCTACAATGATCACATCTGTTATTGAAAGAACTAGAGAAATAGGAGTTATGAAGGCATTAGGCTTTACAGATGGTCAAGTATTGATCCTTATAATCTCGGAAGGAATAATTATGAGTCTAATAGGTGCAGCAATAGGTATCTCGTTGGGTTCTATTGGTGCATATATACTTTCTTCTAGGGGGTTAACCATTTCTAGTGGTTTCACAGAGATCGTTATAAATGCTCCCCCAGATATAAACATCTACAATATATCACTAACAACTCTTATGACTATCTTCATTGGTATTATTGGCAGCGCTTTTCCAGCATATAGAGCGGCTAAGATACCTCCAGCCATGGCCTTAAGATACGAATAAGATTTTAATCAATGACTCTTTTTAGCCAACCCCATCTAAGAACCCAGAAAAGTGCCAATATACCGGCAACTATGTTGCTTATAGCCATTGCTGTCCATACACCTGTGGTGCCCATTCCTAGAAGTATTCCGAATACATAGCTAAGCCCTATTCTTAGAATCCATAATCTGATGATTGAGATTACCGCGAATACCCTTGTGTGACCTGAACCACCTGCTATTGCGCCACCAATGAAGAATAATCCGAAGAATGGTATAGACCATGTAAATATACTCAAGACCTTAGAGCCTTCTATTATAACATCCTCTTCTGGAACAAAGAACGATACAGTGATGTCTCTTGTAAAATAGATAAATATAGAACCAATTAATAAGAGTGTAAAGATCAGTGTTATTGCCTTTTTAGCTATAATTCTTGATCTTTCATAATTCTCTGCTCCAAGGTTTTGCCCGATCATTATTTGTACTGCTCTATTGATTCCCCAAGTGAAAGCTTGCATGACATCAATAATTCTAATAGCAACACCGTATGCTGCTATAGCTGCAGAGCCAAACCTTGATACTATGCTCATCATGATAGTGAAGCCAAGTGAATTAGATGATTGCTGTATAGCCAGAGGAGTGCCTATGTCGAAAACTTTCTTGAGCCACCATTTTTCTATCCATAGATCTTTAGTTGTTATTTTGATTCTATGATAACCCGTAATTAATAAATAGAGTCCTACAACTGATACTATTGAACGAGAAAGTATTGTTGCGACAGCTGCTCCCATGACACCCATTTTTGGGAAACCAAAATAGCCAAATATGAATAATGGATCTAGAACCATATTTGTAACAGACGATACTATATTTATTAGTGTAGGTGTTCTTGTATCACCTAAGCTATTGGCGATTGTATTGAATGCAAATCCGATGAATGTAAGAGGCATACCTATAAAGATAACTCTTATGTATTCTACAGCAAATCCGTGAACATCAGGGGGTACTTGCATAAGAGTTAATATTATTGGTGAAAGAAGGTAGCCTATTAAACTTATCAACAAAGCCATAGTTGTCATTAAGGAGATTAAATTACCAGCTGATTTATTTGCTTTCTCATAGTCTCCAGCGCCAATATATTGTGATATGAGGGAAATACCTGCTCTTGAATACCCCATTCCTAAGGAATAAAAGAGCATTATTAATGGCCAACTAACGGTTGGGGCTCCAAATGCTTGTTTACCTAGTTTACCAAGCCAATATGCATCGATTAAGTTATATGACATATTAACTAAGTTGGCGATAATGATGGGATAAGCTAGCCATAATATAGTCTTTAAGATACGACCTTCTAGTATCCTCCCACGTATCTTTTCGTAATCGCTAATGCTTCTCTTAAACACTATATTTCACCGGAATATATTCAAACAGAAGATATTTATAACATGAGAATAAAAAAATTATTTTCTAGAACAACATGTGAGAAGGAAGATTAGATTGAAAACCTCAAAAAAACATTTGAGGAGCTTACTACGAGTATACATACTGGGATTAATTATTAAGAACGAAAAAGTACATGGCTATAGTATATATAAAGAACTTCTTGAAAGAATAGATGAAAACATCTATAAGAAATCAGGAACCCCCTCGATAGGTACTATATATAGAATACTCAAAGAACTCGTAGATGAGGGACTTGTCGTAAAAGAGGAAAAAACCAAAAATGGTAGAAAAATAATATACTACACTCCTACTGATAAGGGAATTGAAGAATTCTTATCTATTAGTAAAATGTTTGTTACCAAAGTCGTTATGGGATTATCGCTAATAATAGACGTTGTTAAGGCTCTCGATAAGAAAGGATATGACATAGTAGATATATTTTACGATATTAAGAAGGTTAACCATATTGTCTCCAAATTATGAAATTGTTATGAGACAGATGGTGGACCGGCCGGGATTTGAACCCGGGACCTCCGCCTATCCCGACTTCGGTTCTCGTCTTGTATGCGAGGGCGGCGCTCTTCCAGGCTGAGCTACCGGCCCACAAGTATTCATCAATTTGTTTTAGAATTTATATTTTTAATTAGTTGATCATGATTATGTTCTTAACAGCCAAATAAATGTATAATCAAGCATATCTATGATCTTAAGTCTCGATATCTCTTAACATACATATTTATACCGGCTAAAAATATTTCTTTATCAAAGATATCAATTCCTAGCTCCTTAGCTTTTTCCAATGCTTTTGACTTAATATTGTTTCTCTTGTTAGTTTCTTTCAGTGATAAACTGAATAATGTTTCAACTACTGACCAAGGGAAAAACACCCATTTCCAGCTAGGTAGTTTCTCTGCATAGTAGTCTGGGACATAAATTGTATTTGGTTTCACATAGATCACAGCTGAACGGATCTCTATAGGATTGTATTTTTCATATAGTGTATCAACAATTTTCCTAAGTGTTTTACCCGTGTCAACAACATCATCTACGATAAGGATTCTCTTGTCATTAAAATTGCCTTGAATAGACAGTATTTGTGGTTCATCATATATTTTTTCACCAATTCCCCAGTGTCTTGTCCTTATTGTGTAGAAGTTCTCAATGCCTAAATAATCGCTTATTATTAAAGCTGGGAGTGTCCCTCCACGTAAAACAGCTGCTATAGCGTCTGGGTTAAACCCTGATCTGAGGATCTTGTATGCTAATTTATAGCATTTCTTAACTACATCTTCCCATTTTACACATAACATCTCCATTATAGTCACCCATTAACATGGTTCTATTGTTGAAGGGGGTTTAGGAGTAATAGAATATGCAACCATTGTAACATGCGGGATCTCAGAAGTGATTCTTTTAGATATTTCTTCGAGGATGCTGTATGGTATTCTAGCCCAATCAGCTGTCATGCCGTCAACACTTTCAACTATTCTTACAATAACGATGTATCCCTCCGCTCTTCTGTCACCTTTAACACCGACCCATTTATCATCACCAACAACTGCGAATGCTTGCCAAACTTTATCATATATTCCATGTTTCTTCAGTACTTCTTCAACTATTTTTGAAGCCTTACGGACAATTTCGAGTTTTTCCTTTGTAAAAGTGCCGATTATTCTCACACTCAATCCTGGGCCTGGAAATGGATGACGTTTTATAATATTTTCAGGGACTCCTAA
This sequence comes from Staphylothermus sp., assembly GCA_021157925.1. Taxonomy (GTDB): domain Archaea; phylum Thermoproteota; class Thermoprotei_A; order Sulfolobales; family Desulfurococcaceae; genus JAGHDU01. The sequence continues at coordinate 27,999 of JAGGVR010000138.1, forward strand.
ATAATAGGCGATTTTCCTCACTTCGTCTTTATAAAGCATTTTTAATGGTTCGATTATCTTTAAGTTAAACCATTTGGGCAAACCGGCTACATTGTGATGGGATTTAATCTTGTTAGCATGGGGTACCGAGCCGCTTTCTATGATATCGGGATAAAGGGTTCCTTGAGCCAACCATTTAATTGACGGATCTCTTTCTATGATCTTGCTGAATATCTTTGCAAATAATTCTCCTACAATTTTTCTGCGTTCCTCGCAATCATTTACTCCTTCGAGTCTATTCAAGAATTCGTCTCTTGCATTTACCAATATTGGTTTAATACCTGCTTTGTTAAGATTATTAAGTATTTCACTAACTTCTCCTTCCCTTAATAATCCGTGGTCTACAAAAACAGTTACCAATCTATCTCCTACGGCTTTCTTAATAAGGAGAGCTGTAACAGTTGAATCTATGCCGCCGCTTACAGCAACTAAGACTTTTTCTTCAGGTGGTATTTTTTCTCTTATTTCTTCTATGAGTTTGTTGACGATTTTTTCTGGAAACCAATATGGTTTTATGCCTGCAATTCTATGGATAAAGTTCTCCAATAATACATTTCCTTTGGGGGTATGAATAACTTCTGGATGAAACTGTACACCATATATTTTCTTGTTTTTAACTCTAAATGCCGCTATGTAATTGTTTTCGGATAAAGCTAAGACTATGCTGTTTGGAATGTATTCAACATAGTCACTATGGCTCATCCACACAGTCTCCTCATTTTCCCAGCCGATAAATAAGTCATCTTTATTAATTAACCTTATAGTAGTCGGGCCATATTCACCTATGCCACGATTGATTTTTCCTCCAAGGATTTTGGCTAAGAGTTGATGACCATAGCAAATTCCAAGAATGGGTATATTTAAATTGAGAAACCAATTACTAATACCAGGGGATTGTTTCTCAAGCACGCTTGAAGGACCTCCTGATAATATTATTGCTCCAACACTGTATTTGTTAAGGATTGATTCATTGAATTCATTGAAGTTTACTAGTATAGAGAATACGCCTAGTTCCCGAATTCTCCTAGCGATCAAATGTGCATATTGGCCTCCAAAATTTATTATAACAACAACTTTATGCTCCTTATCATGAATAATATTATTAGAGAACAACAATATATTGCCCTCTTTTTAGGAGTACCTTTTTATTATAGAATTTTTAAACACTTATTTAAAGATTTACGTATAATGCTTATTTAATAGAACATAGATAGTATATAATCTTGGACAATTATATGATAATGTTAAAAAATCGTTATTTACGAATGATTATTTTGTTAAAGCAAAATAATTTTCCAGGATATCAGTTATTCTTCTTGGTTTTAATGGTAGATATGCTAATGGCGGATTATTCTTTATTGGTTCCAGTCTTTCTTCTAGCGTTGGTTTTTCTTCTATATAGAATATTCCTATGGGGATCTTGTCTCCCCACTCGTATGCTTTTTTCATTGCTTCCTCCCAGTTTCTGGGGTCGTGGTTTGTTTCTTCTAGTTTGTATATTCTTTGCCTATACCATGCATATGTATGTATTCTATCAAATGTTACACATGGTTGTAGTACGTCTATGAAGCTGAAGCCTTTGTGTTTGATCGCTTCTTTGATGATGTATTTCAAATGTTCTACATCTCCTGCGAACCCTCTTGCTATGAAGCTTGCTCTTAGAGCAACCATCATGGCTATTGGGTTAAGTGGTTCTTCCCATTGTCCCCAAGGAGTAGTTCTTGTTTTTTGTCCCTTCTCTGAGGTTGGTGATGCTTGACCTGTTGTTAATCCAAATACTGTGTTATTGTGTACTATTAAAGTTATGTCAGGGTTTCTACGTATAACATGTGGTAAGTGACCTGCTCCTATAGCATATTGGTCACCATCACCAGCGAAGCCTACTACGGTTAATTCTTTGTTCATTGCTTTTATAGCCGTGATCATCGGCAATACTCTACCATGTATTGTATGTATGGTATTCGTGTTAAGATAATTAGCTAATTTTCCATGACAACCAATACCAGTAACAACTACAAGTTTATATGGATCTATTCCAAGCTCACTAATTGCTTTCTTAAATGCTTGTATGATACCGTAATTTCCACAGCCCGGGCACCAAGTCATAATGGCTCCTGTTTCAGAAACAGGTTGTTTAAAGAAAGACACTTCATGTCCACCTCCTTACTTGTCTACTTGTTAAAAAATCGTTGATCTTAGAAGCAAGGTCTTCAGCTCTAAACGGTCTTCCATCTATTTTACCCATATGAGTGGATATATTGATCCCGGTCTCCATCCTTATGAGTAAGCCAAGTTGTCCACGATAATTATATTCAACAGTTATTATTGGTTTATCCATAGCATTCGAGATTACTTCGATGAACTTACTTCTCGGGAAAGGCCATAGGTAGATTATTTGTATGATGCTTAGCTTGTATCCTTTCTCTTCTAATATTTTGTTTGCTTCAAGTGCTGCCCATGCAGCTGATCCCCAAGTCAGTACTATAGCATCTGCGTCCTCGGGTCTATGACCATATATTCTCATAACTTCGTATTTCTCCTCAAGTTCCTTCCGGAGTAGTTCTTCTTTTTTCATTCTTCTATTATATTGTTTAGAAGCTATGACTGGGTGCTCAGTAACTATTCCTCTCTCATCGTGTTCACTACTATCACTTTTCACTATTGCTCCCTGAGTACCTGGAGGTACCCATGGTGGCACAGCTTTATCGGTGATCTCGTATGGTAGGAATTTCCACCCATTTCTAATCATTTCTTCTGCTTTCTCCTTAGGTATTAATGCACCATATTCTAGTTTTACTTCTTCACTAAATGCTGGAACAGACCTAATGCTTTCAGCCATGTGTTTATCGATGAGAATTATTCCGGGGACTCTATATTTCCATCCAAGGTTTAATATTTCTATTGCTCTATAGTATGCATCTCCCTGATCTGCTGGGGCAACAACTATTCTCGGGTATTCTCCGTGTCCTGCGAAAAGAGAATATAAGAGTTCTCCTTGAGCAGAATGTGTTGACATCCCAGTACTTGGACCAGGTCTCATAGCTAATACTATTATTAGTGGTAGTTCGAACATGCCTGCTTCGCTCAATGTCTCGTTCATTAAAGCGAATCCTCCACCACTTGTTCCGGTTGCTGCTCTAACTCCTGTCCATGTTGCTGCTAAAGCCATTTGTGCAGCAGCTATTTCGCTCTCTGCCTGGATAACGGGTATGTTTTTCTCTTTCATCATGCGCACCATAAAGTGTAGGATAGGTGATGCAGGCGTCATCGGATATGCAACATATAGTCTTAGATCCGCTTTAACGAATCCAGTAGCTATTGCTTCGTTGCCAGTTAAGATTATTCTTGGCTCTTTTCTATTGATTGGAGGCTTGAGTCTTGGTGTATCTATTGGTAAGGGCTTACTAGCCATGTATTCATACCCGATCATAGCCGCCTTAACGTTTTCTTCGATTACTTCTTTCTTTCCTTTGAATTGGTACTCTATTGATTTTTTCATGTATTCTACTGGTAGTCCGAGTAGAGAAGATAATGCACCAACAGCTATCATGTTCATTGTAATAGGTTTCAACTTGTGTTCTCTTAATAATTTCTTCAAAGGTAGTTCTAGCTTGATACCCCTTGGTGGTTCTTTCTTAACTACTTCGGGATCATAGAGTACTAAAGTGTTTTCTCCAAAGTCTTTTTCCTGCCTATTATATGTTTCCTCATCAAATGTTACTACGTAATCACTTATCCTAACAAGTTCATAGATCTTATCTATTCCTCCCCTAACCCAATAAGCTGTGTGTCCTCCCCTAATAATGCTGGGATATTCTGAAACACCTATGACGTCGTAGCCCATGAAATGCATTATTCTAGCAATTACTACTCCACTAGTAATGTTTCCGCTCCCAGCAGGTCCAGCTATGAGGATTTGAACAGAATCTTTTTGAGCCAAGACGTTCCACCTGGTGATCAATTATTTTGTGTACAAGCGTATGAAAAATGTTCATTAACGTAATTAGCCCAGTTCTCTAGGTCAATTGGTTTAATCTCGTGAGATTCTCCCTGATACATTGTAATACAGTCTTCGATAACATAGTATTCGTTCTCTATTCTACCCTTCAGCCTAAATTGTATACCTCCTGGTACTTCTTCGACAATAACGGGAAGAACTACTTCTGCTTCTTTATTCTCTTTGATTATGTTACCACCAGTTTTTCTAACATATTCCTCCAGGGCGCACCAGAGTATCTTTATTTCCTCTTTATTGTTTTTAGAAATACATCATCACCTAATACTGGGTTCTATTATCGGTCAAACATTTTCTATTTAAGTCCTACTTTAAATATATTAAACGTACGAGAACTACTTACTTGTTTTTGAAAAATATGTAGTAATCAGTTACTAAACATAAGTAATAAGTACAGGAATGATCAGCGGGTAGTCCCTGCCAGATCATCCCCTCATGATCCGGGGTCAGACGCGTCATCTTTCTTCATCAAAAATACGTATTTCTAGAACGTGTGATTTATATGTTCTTCCAGCTCATTAAGTCATTATCGAATAATTAATAAGTAATGAGCTAGGTTTATTCATAACAGGGAAAACCTAAGACTATTGTTCTCGTATGGTGGTATAATATGATCGAAATCCGTTGGCATGGTCGTGGCGGGCAAGGTGCTTGGACAGCGGC
>JAGGVR010000038.1 GCA_021157925.1 Staphylothermus sp.
GAGAAAAATAGAATAATCCCTATAAGTGGAATGTGGGTTGAAAGTGATGTTATAATAACCCCTTCAGAAACCCTTGTAAGAGAATTCCTCTATGGTCAATATTTCTTCGTGAAAGAACTAGGAAAGAAATGCTGGATAGGATGGCTACCTGATAGTTTCGGATCCTCTAGTAATCTACCACAGATAATGAAAGAGGCTGGCATTAAGTTCTTTGTAACACATAAGCCCTATTGGAACGAATACAATAAGTTCCCATATCAAGTATTTGTTTGGGAAGGAATAGACGGAACAAGAATTCCATTATTTAATATAATTGGGGACTTCGCCAAAACAGGAGATACAAAATCAATTATAGAGCTATGGAGTAATCATGAAGAAAAAACAATCTTTCCAAGACTATTGTACACTTATGGATACTGTGATGGCGGGGGCGGTCCGACATATGAAATAATTCAAAGACTAGAATTTCATGAAAAATACTCGCCAAAACTACCGAAAATAATTCATGGCGACATAGAGTCTTTCTATAAAGAACTAGTTAAAAAACTTAATGAAATACCCACTTGGAAAGGAGAAATATATTTAGAAACACATCGAGGAGCATACACAACTAATACACAGATAAAAAAATACGTGTGGCTAACAGACTACATGCTTAGACTACTAGAACAGCTAAGTACTTGGAAGAAAATCAATGACAATAACCAAAGATCTCCCGACAATAAAAAGTATTGGGAGATCCAACTCTTAGGAGCATTTCATGACGTAATCTCCGGCACAATAACACATGAAGTACATGAATACTTTGTAGAGAAATACAAGGTAATCCTAGACGAGATAAACAAGGAGATCAGAGAATTATTAGTAGATTTAACGGGTAATTTCAAGGGATTAATAATATATAATCCACTACAATGGGATGTAACAGAAAACATAGAAATAGAAATAGATCCAAACCATATTCTAGATTATCAAGACCAGGTATTAATAAATAATGAAAAAGTCCTCATAGAAGCAACAATACCAGGCAATGGCTACATAGTTATACCCTTCATAAAGAGAGAGAACAAGAACAATTTAAGTATTGGACCTATTGAAAAACGGATTCAAATAGTAAAAGATGAAGTATTAATAAAGACAAAATTCTTCGAGATCAAGATCAATTGCAAAGGCGAAATCACTTCAATAAAAGACCGTGAAACAGGATATGAATACATAGCTAGTCCTTCAAATAAGTATATTGTATACGAGGATGTACCTAATGAATGGGATGCATGGAATATTGACGAACACACACTGTATCATGGAGAGGAATTAAAACCACTTAAAATAGTCATTGTAGAAGATAATGAGTTGAGAAAAGTTATCAAAACAATGTATGACTATAATGGCTCGAAGGTTGAAGCATATATATACATATATAATAATATAAGGAGAATAGATTTCAAAGTATTGATCAAGAACTGGAAACATAGAATGAGATTATTAAAAACATGGTTCTATACCACTATAAAAACAGATTACTATGTTTCAGATACTCCATACGGATTAACCATAAGACCTACTCACCACAATACCTCGGTTGAAAGAGCTAAATTTGAAGCACCTATTCTTTCATGGATATATATTGAAGATGGAAAACACGGTATAGGACTTGTTTCTCCATATAAACACGGTGTTAGTGTTAAAGACTCATGCATTGGCTTAAGCTTATTGAAAACACCGATCATTCCGGACCCGTTAAGTGACTCTGATAACATCATTATAGAGTACTCATTAATTCCATATATTGGTGGATGGATCTCTTCAAAGGCATATATAGAGGCATTTAAAGTCATTAATCCCTTATATTATATTATTAATTATTCTGGAGATAACTTAGGATATATAATTGATAAACTAATGGATGTTGAAGGAGAGGGAATAGTATTAACCACTATTAAGGAGTCTGAGGATAAAAAAGGAATTCTACTTAGACTTTATGACATTTCTGGCACTAGTGGCGAGTTCATTATTAGGACAGAGTTTCCAGTTAAGAAGGCGTATAGAGTAAATATTCTCGAAGAAAAGATCTCAGAGATAGGCGTGGATAACCATTCTATTATCAAGTATAGATATAAACCATACGAGATAATATCGATCTATATAGAAAAATAACTATACATTAATACCGTGTTTGTTAAGTTTGTTAAATATAATGTCTTTTTTCTCTGAAAGTATTTCGTAATAGTATTTTCTATTATCAACATCTATAATGACCAGTACATACTTGGGCTTGCTAATAGATAATATCGAGACAGCCATTAATACCATGAAAGACACTATGAAGAATAATCCGAGAAACCACGTTATTACATAAGGTATATTTGGATAAATCAAGGGAACAATCATAATTGATAATAGTAATGATGCAGAAAGAATAAATGCCTTTTTAATTAGTCCTCTATCATTCTTTCCAGGTATATGGAGTTTATCAATGTAGACTTTTGAGAACATTATTTCTTCTCTTCCCTTATTAGTGTATAGAATCACTCTTTTATCAAGTATATCTAAGTCATGTACTACTCCAACGATAAACTTGTATA
>JAGGVR010000145.1 GCA_021157925.1 Staphylothermus sp.
ATGGGAAAACATATTTCCTAACATTGTTCTTCTCTCCAATAATCTCTTATGTAGTGGCTTATGTCAAAGCTTCCGAAATGGATATTATGAGGAATATTCTTCGAGCAAAAGCGGTTTATCTACCCATAGGTATGTGTGTCGGCTTATTAGTTTCGCCGCTCGTTGTTGTGCTAAGTTCTTCCTTGAAGAAACAGTTTAAGAAAGAATCTTTTAGCATGGATAGTTTTTAATTAGTTGTATACTTGAATATACCATATAGTGTTAAGGGTGATTACTGGTTGTCGATAATGTTGCTAGCTCCTGTAGACGTGATCATTGATTCGCGGGAAGACTCTAAGCATCCAGAATTTCGTAAAGAACTTGTTGCTCGTGGTCTAAAGGTAGCTGTTCAGCCTCTTCCAGCTGGTGATTTCTTATTATTAGCTAGTCCGGGGAAAAAGCCTGTTCTCGTCGAGCGTAAAACTGTGACCGATTTTGGTAATAGTATTCGTGATAATAGGGTTTGGGAGCAGGCTAAGTTATTAGTTGAAGCAGCTAAGCGTGATGGATATAATGCATTATTTATCATTGAGGGATGGATAGGTGTTCTCGAAAAATATAGGGGTTGGCGTATTCAAAGCGTGTTGAGAATTATTGACACGCTTGTACTTGACTTTGGTTTGCCGGTACTTAATACTCCTAATAAACAAGCGACTATTGAGTGGCTAGTTGCTAAAGCTAAGAGTCTTGGTAAGACTGAGGAAAAGAAAATCTATAGGTTGAGAGTAGAAAAGAAACCGATGACTATTAAGGATAGAATACTATATGTTGCCGAGAGCATTGTCGGACCAAAACTGGCAAGGAAGCTATTGAAAGAGTTTAAGACTTTGAAAAATATTGCTAATGCTAATGTTAGGGAATTAATGACTGTTGAGGGGATCGGTGAGAAGAGAGCGAGAGAAATATACTTAATATTTAATACTGAATGGAGGGATGAGAAATGAACCTTGGTCTTTACGATGTATTATTCATTATATTATCGTGTTCTCTTTCCTTCACAATAACATGTATATCCCTAAAGTTATGGATTAGGAGAGCAGTAGAGATCGGTTTTGTGGGAGAGGATATGAATAAACCTTCGCGTGTGAAAGTGGCTGAAGGAGGAGGGGTTTGGGTGTCTCTTAGTGTTGCTTTTGGATTACTTTTTTATATCGCATTGAATATTTACTTGTTAAACAAGTTCGCTAATGCTTTGGAATTGATGGCTTTATCTTTAATGCTTATTCTTGCAAGTTTTTTAGGGTTTCTCGATGATATTCTTGGATGGAAGAAGGGTCTGCATCCTATTTATAGAATACTATTGATGGTGCCCTTAGCGATACCAATGGTTGTTATAAAAGCTGGTTATTCGACGATGGCTATACCCTTCATTGGTAGAGTTGATTTCGGGGTTCTTTATCCTTTAATCCTTGTACCTATAGGTATCCTTGGAGCAGCTAATGCCTTCAACATGATCGCGGGATACAATGGTTTAGAAGCGACAATGGGTATACAGCTACTATTTTTCACATCGATCTATACCTGTATGAAAGGACTTCGTCCAAGTTTTGAAGCTGCTATAATCATGTTAGCTACTATCATAGGTTTTCTTATTTACAATTGGTATCCTGCGAGAATTTTTCCAGGTAATTCATTTACTTATGGTGTTGGAGCATATTATGCAAGCATAGTAGTGATTGGCAATTTTGAAAAATTCGGAGTACTTCTTTTTTCACTCTATTTTGTGGAACTATTGTTATTCATAAGGGGTTTATTGAACGGTATATACAAAGAGAACTATGGTAAAGTACTCCCGGATGGCACAATTGATTTACCTTACGAGAAAATATACAGTTTAACACATTTTGCAATCAAGATCCAGAAGGTTCTTCGTGGAAAAGCAACTGAGAAAGGAGTTGTTTTGGTTATCAACATCTTGCAGTTCATTATAGGGATTATATCGTTGTTTCTCGTACATTTAATTTAAGATGTACTTGATTCCTTCATAATATGATAATATAATGAGATGATCAATTAATCTTATAATGTTATCTTAGATTACGCTTGGAAAGTTTATTCCTTGTACTGGGTTCTCAGGATATCCCTCAATAAAAAGTTCTGCTGCTCTGACTCCACTGGCTATTATAGGTCCTATGTCTGGGAACGGTATATAAGCACCGTTTGTGTGTATAGCGGCTATTCCAGCTACTATTATTCCTGGAAAAACCCATGTTGTTTTATGCACTACATCATCTGATCCAGGGATCTGTGGGCCTGCCCCTTGTATAAGTATACTAGTCTTTAATCTATCTATGAGATTATTTACTATGTACGCATTTGGTGATGCATCTATTATTCCCTTAGATAAGATATATGTTTTATCAGGACCTGTTTCGTTTTCGAGCGATTTCACTGAAGCTCCTATTACTATTATTCTATCTTCGATAATCCTGTATATTGGTTCTATTGTTGAATCGGTTAATATTGTTC
>JAGGVR010000036.1 GCA_021157925.1 Staphylothermus sp.
AAAGAAGACGCTGAGAAAGCACAGGAAGCATATAACTTGTTCCTAGAGAGTATAGGATACAAGGAGACACTATCGACATATGGATTCGATGAAGACATTATTAGAGAACTAGTGAAGAACTTCTACAAATTATCCAAGATGAAGAAATATCACATGTTATCTCCTAGAATACCCTCTATGGAGGAAGTCTACAAGATAATGTCTTCCTTGATCTAATTTTTAACTTCGAAAAACTAGAATTAATCTTAATTTAGCGATTTTTTCACATATATAACGGGTCAGTAATCTTTTGAAAAAGGTTAATAAAAGATATTAACCATAAGATACAAATAATAACAGTATTTGAGTGATCGCATTGCTGGATGAGAAAGACAAGAAAATAATTGAATTACTCAAGGAAAACTCAAGAATAAGCTATAATGATATAGCAAAGGAAATAGGCATAACAAACGTTGGAGTAATAAAGAGGATTAAGAAGCTTGAAAAGACTGGAATCATAAAGAAGTATACAATTGTTGTAGATTATAGGAAGCTTGGATACGAGAAGATCTCCATTACAGGCATAAATACTAAGCCTGAATCTATGTTCAAGGTTCTAGAGAAACTAAAGGAGAAAGACTATGTAAAATTCCTAGCCATAACAAGTGGTGACCACAACTTAATAGCCACGATCCTTGCAAAAGATAGTAATGAAATGTTAAAGATCATAAAGGAAATAGAAGCTATGGAAGGAGTAGAGAAAGTATATCCAGCAATAATCCTAGACATAGTGAAAGACGAAATATGCATATAATAGGAATATACTATACAAATGAGCCTTAAATAACAAATAGAGTTATTACTATATTGCTTTCCTCTTTATTCCTATTTTTACAATATATAGATACGATATTATGGTTCTCCTAGATTACGAAAGTGATAATATATAGTGACCTATAAGGAAATATGATTTTATGGTGGATAAACTTGGTTGAGAAGAAAATTAAATGTCCTTACTGTGGATACGTTGGTGATCCGAAGGACTTCACATATATTTATGAATCAGTCCTCTATCTCGCAGATCACGAGGTTTTACCTGAGGAAAGAGAAAGACCTGTTGTTGTAGTTTGTCCTAAGTGTGGTAAAGGCTTCTTTTTAGAGTCTCCATATAAGAAGTTATTAGAGAAAATGAAGAAGTCTTAATGACTTATAAGGGTTATTCATGAATATTACCAGATAGTAATTTATCTGTGTGGAGGATAGCCATTGTTAGAGAACATTAGTAATAATTTTCTTAGAACCACTATTCCGTATCTAGGTATATCGTTTCTAGATATAATCTTTTTCATAGCTGTAATAGTGGTTGGATTAACTATAACTAAGATAGTCACTCATATAATAAAGAGGTTCATGGATAAAGCAGGGGCTTCGCCTCTTATTAGAGACTTACTGGTTAGTATTACCAAAACTGTTGGAGTGCTTGTAACAGTATTATCTGCTCTACCATTTATAGGCATAGATACAAGCACTATAGGTATTGGATTGTCAGCTATAGCTGCTTTTATCATTGGTTTTGGATTGCAAGATACTTGGGCAAATCTTGCAGCTGGAGTATGGTTATCAATAAATAAGCCCTTTAGAAAAGGTGATTACGTCAAAGTTGCTGGCTTAACAGGCTATGTTGAGAGTATAGGTGTTATGTCAACTATTCTACGTGGAGAAGATAATACTACTATGATTATTCCGAATAAGAAAATATGGGGTTCACCTATTATTAACTATACATATGAGGAAATACATAGAATAGAAGTATTAATAGCTATGAAGAGAAAGAAGGATATCGAAGAAATAACAAATACTATCCTAGAAGCTATTATTACCAAAGACTATATTCTCAAAGACCCTCGTCCTAGAGCCCAGGTTTTAGAAGTTACACCTGACAAGATAAACCTGAAAATATATTTATGGGTTAAAACAAGGTTACTCAACGAGGTCAAGGACAGAATACTAGATGATCTGAGAAGGATTCTTGAAGAAAAGGGTATTGAGTATAGTTCTCTTAAATAATTCTTAGTTCTCCTTAGGTTTTCTTTAAATAAGTGATGGAAAGATTTATTACGATCGAAAATCAGAATTGATCATAGCTGAGAGGGTATTACCATGTCTTTTATCACTAGTGATAAAACTATTCAAGAGTATACACGTGGACTTGAGATTGGTTTATTGTGGAGTCTACCATTTAATGCTCAGGTTAGAGACGTGATATACCATTACATAGACTATGTGAAGGGGTATGAAGATAGGATAATTGATTCATGGCCTCTCCAAAGACTCAGATATATTTATCAATTACAAGCAGCACATTTCGTGTATCCCTCAGCTACACATACTAGGTTCAGCCATAGTCTTGGCGTAATGCATTTATCCTATAAGTATGTGAATCAGCTACTGCGAAGCCTTCCACAAAATAAGAAGATAAACACACCGGTGATAAGAGAGGTTTCCAAGAGAGTAAGAGAGATAGCTGTTGCTTCACGGATTGTTGGTTTACTACATGATGTCGGGCATGGACCCTTCAGTCATGCGTTCGACCACTATGTTTATAAGAACAAGGACTTCCTAGGATACAGAGTCGGTAATCACGAAGTAATAAGCTACATAATATATAGAGATTATCTCAGAGACATTATCAGAAAAGCACTTAATAACTATAATAATGTTCTTAGCGTAGATGTAGAATATGTGCTTGAGATTATTGATGAGGCGATGAAGCCAATATTTTCTATGAGGAAACATACAGATTTATTATCCAAAAATATACTCAAGCCTGATGAATTCTATGTTCCATTACCCGATAAATCCATCCATACTATTGTAAGGCTAGTAGTGAGGGATTTCATCTATACTAGTGATATAATTGATTACTTGAGAAGAGACAGTTACTATACAGGTCTGCCTATCGGCAACATTAATGATGAATGGTTAATTAGGAATACTTATTTGGTAGAACAAGATGGTTTACTTGTACCGGCAATATCTACTAAAGCTGTTGATGACCTCGTAAGACTCCTCAATGCTAGGAAAATGATGTATAAGAATGTTTATCTACATCATGTTAACCTTGCTTTTTCGGAAACAATAGGAGTGATGCTGAATTGTCTAAAGGAATACATATCGTACATAATTGATGAAATGCTGACAAGTCCCGAGAAACTCAAGCTCTACATGTCATTAACTGATTTTGGAATATATGGATTATTACAGAAGATCCTCTCATTCGGAGATATCGGTGCATTATGTAAAGATAATAGGGAACTTGCGAGACAAAGTCTAGAGAATCTTCTTGTCAAGAGAAAGCCTGCATGGAAGAGACTAGACACGTTCACATTTGATCTTAGAAGAGCTAAACACATATTCAGTCACAGGTTTGGAGATATTATGCAGGAATCAATTAAGAAGGTTATAAGCGAAGAGCTCGCGAGTATTTTGAGCAATAAGGGGTTTAGCGAAGATGATATAAGAGTCGTGATCACATCTATTGATATCTATCCCTCAGCTGGTAAAGAAATTGTTAAGAACCTTGTAATAGTTAAGATTCATGACGATAAGATAATAGGTCGCGATGAGGAGAATCTAGACAGATTTGCCGAAAGACATGGTCTTGTCCCTGAAGCATTATTCATTATTTACCTGAATAGGGGGAAATACAAGAAACTATCCGAGGAAGATTTAACAAGAGCTCGTAGTCTCGTATCAGATATACTTAGAGACGCTATTGGGGGTAAGATAGAAGAAGTTCCAGAGACTAGCTAATCCATACATTATCTATCTGATCATTAATTTCTCAGACTCTTTGCTTGTTAAGTGTACAAGGTATTGTTTAACTGCATAACTAACTATTTTCCTAGCATCAAATGATTCTTCTGGGCAATTATCTAGTGTTAACCTACCATCACTACATATTTTCACAATATTGTTCTCGATTAATGTATTAATGACTTCTTCTATTTCCTTTGAGTAAAGACCAGTTATTGTTATTTCCCATGAAAACTTCGCTGAATGTTTACTAGTTAAATACATAATGTTATGTAGGAGACTCTTTGTTGGCTTGTATTTGTTTATGATCTCTAGTACCTCGCTAACGATACTCATGTCTTCTATCCCTGAATACTTATCAAGAAAGTGTTTTGGATTTAAAAAAGAGAACCGAGTATTCTCGATTAGTACATTCCAACAGTCTTGGGTCCTTCTTTTAGCATTTTCTTTAATTGGTACTTGAAGAACAAGATGCCTACGAAGAAAAAGATAAAAACATAACATATACCTATTATGATCATTTTATTTACTTCTAAGACCGTTGGTGTGCCTAGTAGACTATATCGTAATAGTTCTGCTGGATAACTATATGGTGTAAGTATTGCGAATACTCTTAGTGGTTCAGGCATATTTATCAGTGGAGTCAAACCACCTGTAGCTATTGGCATGATCCATCCCAGCATCTCCATTACAGGCCCACTAGTACCGGCTGAAATCGTTGTTCCTCCCAATATCATTGCATGACCAAATAACACTACCATTAATAGGATTATGCTTAGCAATAGTAGTAGTGGATCTGTTACTATTAGTGCAGGAGGTCCTATGAGTATTGCTAATATTCCATATACTATTGCTAATGATGTAATCATCCACAGCATACTGAATGGTAAAACACCTACATAGTGTATGAAGATGCTTCTTCCACTAACTAGTATATAGTCCATCATGCCACTCATCATAAGCCATCTAAGCTCCCATGCCCAATCCCATGTAGCCATCGAGTACGATAGGAATACGAGAACAGCTGCAAATGCATAGCCTGCTATAGTATTGGGAGACATGGTTGGTGGTGCAAACAATATTATCGGTGCTATGAATAGGGTCATCCATAACGCTAGTGATAATAAGCTCAGTACTAATCCATAGTTTCTAAGAAGCTCTGCAGTCAAATATGCTTTTAGAACAGCTTTTACAGCCTCAAACATAGAGGATCACCTTATTCCTTCTCGAAGCTTCTTTGTCTCCCAGTAATTAATGCTCTTAATACCTATGGGGGCATATAGAATGAATAAAGCAGTTGCTATTCCTATTAGAGATAAAGCATATAGAACGTCTAGTTTCTCAATTATCATTAATTGGATAACTTCGACAATATGACTAGAAGGTATAAGGTATGATACAATTCTTCCCATTAATGGCATTAGGTATCTAGGATAATAAGCTCCAAGCAGTATCATTAGGAGCGGCCTAACAATATTTATGATTCTCCATGACTCCCCGCTTATGCCATATATTATTCCCATGAGAACCATTATGGGGGTTGTAAAGAATAATCCTGAGATCAGCGCCAATAATATAACAGCTGCCCCTTCTACTAGTCCTCCTAAACCATAATAATACATATAAACTGGAACTATGCTCGTAGCCCCTATCAGTATTACTATCAATAGTCTTGGGAAAGGTATTGCTATATACCTATATATTCTAGGTAGAGGACTTATCAAAACATACTGTAAAGTACCCATCCATAACTCGAAATTCGGTCTCCACAATAGATCATCTGATACTCCAAGTATAGAGATTAATAGGAATCCAGCTGTTATAAAGAATATTTCTGGGGGTGCACCTGTTCTCTCTATAAATACTTGTCTCGACCCCATAGCATAGCCTAGTAAGACGACAAATAGCGTTAGAATATATGGATAAGCTATAATCATGACTAGTGTTGATTTCCTCCTAAATAGATCAGCATATACAAACTTTGCTTCAGCAAGTATCATGTTCCATAGACTCATGTCAACCACCCTTCTCAGCAAAGTATATGAAGACATCCTCAAGAGTTGGTTCTTCTATCTTTAATGATATTGTTTCATACCCATTACTCATGAGTTTCTTGAGGAGTTCGCCGAGAAGTTCTTCTGGTTTAAGCGTATTGATCTTGATATGGTATAATCCATTTGTCCTTTCAACCTTGTATGAGTTGATGCTTAATGACTTCAGTATAGTATCTATATTATCACTCCCCTTTACAACCATGTTGATAGTCCTAATTGCTGGTATCAATGACTTTAATTGTTCTGGGGTCCCTTCTGCAACTATTCTTCCCTTATTAATGAGTATTATTCTATCACATACTATTTCTGCTTCAAACATGTTATGTGTAGTATAGAGGATTGCTTTTCCCTCCTTATGAGCTAAGTCTTTTACTAATTCTCTTATCTTACGTGCACTTGGCGGATCCAAGCCTAGTGTTGGTTCATCAAGTAGGAGGAGAGGCGGGTCACGGAGTAATGCTCTTGCAAGACCAAGTCTTGCCTTCATTCCAAGACTGTATTCTTCAAATAAACGATCAACAGCTCCAAGCTTATCTAGTTCTAGTAGTTTCATTAGATAATCTATTCTCTTCTTGAGTTCTTCTCTCTTCAAACCATATAGTAAACCGAAGTACTCTAGGTTTTCTCTACCAGTTAGTTTCCCGTAGAATCCTTTCTCAACACTAAGGAGTACTCCTAAGTGTTTTCTAACCGTGTTGGCTTCTCTTACTACGTGGTAACCATATACCCATGCATCTCCTCCATCAGGTATGAGCAGGGTTGCTATGATCTTGACTGTAGTGGTTTTTCCAGCACCATTAGGTCCTAAGAGCCCTACTACTTCACCACTATATATTTTGAAGCTTATTCCTTTGAGTGCTTCAACTACTTCTTTCTCTCCTCTCAGTATACCTCTTCTCTTCTTTGTAACGTATCTCTTCTTCAAATTCTCCGCCACAACAGCTTCTCTACGCACTTCTCAGCACCCCTTCTCTGCTTTTTATGAATTGTTTGTTGACGATATATATTGTCTATGTGGTTTCTACTCCCTATGTCATGTGGAGAGTACTCTACATATTGTAGGAACAAATGATAAAATATTTATCACATGCATAATATTCGATTTCTAGATATAGGGATTAATAATTATACGGAGCTGATGGATTTGCCCGTGATCGGGAAGATTAGTGGTCAATATAACCAGTTTAAGATTGAAGAGTGGGTTAAGAAGTTTTGGGAAGAAAACAGAATTTATAGATTAGTTAAGGAGAAATCCCTCAAATCACCTGTTAAGTTTAACTTTATTGATGGCCCACCTTATCCGAGTGGTGATGTTCCACACGTTGGAACAGCTTGGAATAAGACCATAAAAGACGTTGTTCTTCGATATAAGAGAATGCGTGGCTACAACGTATACGATATACCAGGATATGATTGTCATGGATTACCAATTGAGGTCAAGGTGGAGCAGAAACTCGGAGTCAAGGTTAAGAGAGAGATAGAGGAGAAAATAGGAGTTGACCGCTTCGTTAATGAGTGTAAGAAACTAGCTTTAAACAATCTTAAATCCTTAACGAAATGGTTTAAGGAACTAGGAGTTTTCATGGATTGGGAGAACCCGTATCTAACTCTTAGAGATGAATATATAGAAGCTGGATGGTGGCTTATTAAGAAGGCTGATGAACAGGGACTCCTGGAGAGGGATCAGAGAGTTGTCTATTGGTGTCCACGTTGTTCAACAACTCTTGCCGAGTACGAAGTAGAATATCATGAACTAGTTGATCCAAGTATATATGTCAAGTTCAAGGTCAGAGGGAGAGAGAACGAATATATATTGATCTGGACAACTACTCCATGGACTCTTCCAGCAAACACTTTTGTCATGGCGCATCCCGATGAGACATATGTTAGAGTAAGAGTTGGTAAGGAAATCTATATATTGGCGAAAGCAAGACTAGCCAAGGTAATGGAGGAAGCTAAGATAAGTGATTACGATGTAATAGAGGAGTTTAAGGGTAAGGAACTAGAAGGAATAGAGTATGATCACCCATTAACAGACATAGTACCTCTACAAAAAGAACTAGCCAAATACCATAAAGTCGTTATGGCATCCGAATTTGTCACCATGCATGAAGGAACAGGACTAGTACATGCAGCTCCTGGACACGGTATGGAGGACTTCATAGTTGCTAAGAGAATAGGTTTAGAATTTATAGCCTCCCCTGTTGATGATGAGGGTAAGTTCACTAAGGCGGCTGGTAAGTATCATGGAATGTATGTGCGAGACGCTAATCCAGAAATAATAAAGGACCTCATAGAAAGAGATGCATTACTAGCAGCTAGTAAGATCAAGCACAAATACCCAGTATGTTGGAGATGTAAAACACCAGTTGTGATGAGAGCTACTTATCAATGGGTACTCCGAGTAACTAAGCTTAAAGAGAAACTCATTGAAGAAGTCAAAAAGGTTAATTGGATACCTGAATGGGCACTGGATAGGATAATGCATATGCTAGAGAATCTCCAGGACTGGGTCTTATCAAGGCAGAGATACTGGGGAACACCTCTCCCAATATGGATATGTCCTGAAGGACACAAAGTAGTAGTTGGGAGTGTTAAGGAGCTGGAAGAACTAAGCGGTAAGAAACCCAAGGAGCTACACAGACCCTGGATCGACGAGATAGATTTCGAGTGCCCAATATGTGGTAAACCCATGAAGAGAGTACCAGACGTTATAGACGTATGGTTTGATAGCGGAATAGCGTTCTTCGCAGCAAAGGGGCATCCAGAGAAGCTTAGATGGGAAGACATATATATGGACTTCATAACCGAGGGGCATGACCAGACTCGTGGATGGTTCTTCTCCCTCCTGAGATCAGGTGTTCTAGGATTCGGCAAAGCACCATACAAGTATGTCTTGGTCCACGGCTTCGCATTAGACGAGCATGGTAGAGAAATGCATAAGAGTCTGGGCAACTACGTTGGAACAGACGAGGCAATAAGAAGAGCAGGTAGAGACCCACTAAGATTCTGGGTCTTACAAAATACTGTATGGGAAGACCTCAGGTTTTCATGGAAAGGAATCGAAGAGGTTAGAAGAGACTTATCAATAGCATGGAACACCTTTGTATTCGCATCAACCTATATGAATCTAGACAAGTTCGACCCCATAGAGCATAGAGTAGAAGACTACCTAGAACATCTTAGACCAGAGGATAAGTGGTTATTATCAAGAATAAATAGGCTGGTAAAAGAAGTAACCGAAGACCTCGATAACTATAGACTACATGAAGCCGCTAGGAAACTGAGAAAATTCATAGTTGAGGACGTGAGTCACTGGTATATTAGATTAATAAGACCGAGAGTCTGGGTTGAGGAGAACACCCCTGATAAGCTAGCAGCTTATACTGTCCTTTATTACGCCTTGTGGAGATGGCTAGTAATGATGGCACCATTCACACCATTCATCACGGAGAAGATCTACCAGGAAGTCTTCAGGAAAACAGATCCAGACCTACCATTATCTATTCACCTACTTGACTGGCCAGAGGCGGAGTCAAAGTATATTGATGAAGAATTAGAGAAGGTTATGGATGTTGTAAGAGAAATATATGAGGCATCAGCAGCAGCTCGTATGAAGGCTGGTATAAAGCTTAGACAACCAGTTAAATCCCTCACAATATATACAGATAGAGAAGAGATCAAATCCGTTGTCGGAAAATACAAGGACTTGATCATGAGGCTTACAAACGTTAAAGAAGTAGAAGCCAAGCCAGTGAGCGAGCTAGGAGTGCTTGTCAAATACCGTGTCTTACCAATCTATAAGGTATTAGGACCACTCTATAGGAAGCTAGCCAAGAAAGTGATAAAGTACATAGAGGAGCATCAGGACAAGGTCGCCAAAGACATACTAGCCACAGGATCACACGAGACAGTGATCGAGGGAGAAAAGATAACAATAACCAAAGATCAAGTAACCATAACACCAACCTACATGGAAGGCTACAGCGTAGAGGATAGAGGCTGGGGAAGCGTAGCAATAAACACCAAGCTCTCCAAAGAAGAAATAGCCGAAGGACTAGCAAGAGATGTTGTGAGAAGAATACAGGTAATGAGAAAAGAACTAAACCTACCACTAGACGCCAAAATAGAAACCTACATC
>JAGGVR010000064.1 GCA_021157925.1 Staphylothermus sp.
CTTCATGATCTCTGATAATATTATCTCGTAATCAAATGATGAACCAGAGAACCACCTTGTATTCATTAGGTAATAGGCTATTCCATTGGCTACGACCTCTCCAAGAGTAGTGTTTATACCCATTACTCTATACATATTGTAGGATGCTATGATTTCTCTATGTAGAAGCGATGCACCATAATACATATTCGTAACCAATCCATCAGAGAACAAGAATGGTCCTTGTATCTCCCATGCTATTCTAGATGAACCTATATATGCTATTCCGCCCGCTGGTGATAATAATATAGCTTCACCAATGCTAGGAGGCTTGAACCATGTTGGTATAACAAGGTCTGTATCCCATGCAGCATTCATACAAGCAACACTCGATACTATAGGCACTGAGGGATTAGGCTTCATACTTAAAATATCATAAGTAGTTGCAAGAATCTCGAACCCAATACCTTCGGGAAAAGCTATTCTGTCTCCAAATGAGTCACCGCTTCCATGTGATAATAAGAAGTACCATAGAGCTTTCTCGTTTCCACGAAGAACATTTAGAACTGTTTCTCTAGTATAGTTATAACTTGTTCTTGTAAGCAGTACTGTGTGGAAGCTCCAAGTTTCATTTGCAAGAACCATTGAAGATAATGCTGTTTCACCAAACATCATTGCTAGACCAAATGGGTATCCGCCAGACATGTATAATTTATTACTCTCTGAGGCTTCTGACTTGTACCAAGCAATGATCTTATTAACCACTATTTGTACCAATGATTTATTGCTAAATGGTATTCTCCCAACATATAAGTCTGGAACTAAATCTCTATCCATATCAGCATAGAATATATCAGTCGGTATCCAGTTATTGTATGGATCCATTCTGTTATAAGCGTATTCGAAGTAAAAGCTTGGCGGAAGGTCTTTGGCGTTTCCTATGAATAATATATGACTATAGTTTCCTAGCGTCGCATTTATGAATGATATTATCTTTAGTGCTAGTGTCCAGTTATAGTTTTGAATAAGTAGATTATATGTATCGTCTTGATAGGATGGATTATAGAATCCACTGTATTCTGTAATATTTGGTGCCGGAGAGTAATTAGTGTATATGTGATCGGTGTCAATTATTGTAACATTATATCCTTTGGCACGATAGAATTCTGCAAGTGTATCATTTATGGTTGTGACGAGACTTGGGATTGTTATGATTAGATAATTGTTCTTAAATTCTAATGGAGTGGCTTTACTGTAGCTTACATACAATGTAAACTTATCAATTAATAACAACTTGTTCTCAACGGGATTGTATTGTATAGGGAATATCTTTACTGATACTAGTGTCTTGCCCAATAATCCGTGATAAATCATCACGCTACCTAGTCTTCCAGGGAAAAACTTGTCAGCACTATAAATGCTTGGACTAGGAATATACTTAATTGATTCACTAATATCAGTATCATATCTGAGCGGTTGAGGTACTGGTACTAATTTCTTATCAATAGATATTTCTTTCACAGACAAGGGCTTTATAAAGACTTTAACATCATTAATATAGCCCTTAATAGTTAAGACATAATTGTAATAAGGTAGCATCGGGTATCCTGGTGTATCAATATATTGAACGTTAGTCTCAGTACTAATTACTGGAAGGACGTACTTATCGCTAGTTTCCTTAAGAGTAATTTTCTTTATTTCTTCATGAAATACTTTTACTTCACCACCCAGTTTTTCTCGGGGAACCATAATACCTTTGCTTTCTAAGATACTTGTATAATCAGGTTCTGTCGAATAAGTTATAGTTACTACCTGTATAGACAATAGTATTAGTAATACTATACTTAATGCTTTGAACCAATCCATAGCCATATACATCACCCACCGGATTCAGAAAAGTGAATACTATGATTCTGTGAATTCACAATTATATAAAAAATTAACCGTATTCGATTATTCGAATAATTAGTCTAACAACTTGTACGAAAAACAGAAACTTTACAACTTTAATGTATGAACAAATTAGTATGACTTGCTAAAATGACTAGGACTATTTAATCTCGATCCAGCCACCGAATTGATCCCATCTCATAAGTTTAACTTTACCTATATCTCTAATAGTTACTTTTGGATAAGTATCTAGGATTATTCCGATTTCCCTATGTGGGATATTGAATTTCTTGAAGAAATCAATTATTTCATCGACTTGTCCTTTGTCTACACAAATTACTGCTCCATATTCCTCTCCACCGTTCAGGATATATTCCCATAAACACCTATCGGAACTACAATGTTCTTCAAGTTCTTGATAGTATATTGGTTTCTCATATAATTCTATACCATAGCCCGATCTTTTAGAGATCTCGTACAATGCATATCCTAATCCATCGCTAACATCTATTGATGCATGTATTGATCGATAATTACTAGCTATAATAGCCGCAGTTTCGAGATATACAATTGGTCTTTTAGTTGCTTTAATAACCCATTCTGGCGGATTTTGAATCAATTTATTATATACCACGTAGCCCATAGCACCATATATGTTTGTTACAATTATCCTGTCTCCGGCCTTAGCAGTATCTCTCCTCGGCGGTTTCTTCGCAGAAGTATATCCAATAACAGCTACTGATACCCATGGATCATTGGATGAATTAAGGTCCCCACCTAAAAGACGTAGGTTATAGTGTTTAATAGCATCATTTATTCCTAGGTACAATTCCCTGAGTATTTCGGGAGCATTCTTTTTGCTCAAACCTATAGACACGAATACATCTCTAGGAAAACTCCCCTTAACAACGTGATCACTTATAGCACCAACTATTATAGTCCATCCAACGTCTCTGTAACTCCTCCATGGAAGCTTTACTGAACCGATACTTGTACCATCAACGTTCACAATTATTTTTGGCCCGCCAAGGATTAGGTCTTTAACATCATCGGGATATTCCAAGTATTCACCAGGCATTTTTGACGAAATAAATTTCTTAACAATATTTTCAAGCAGGCTTTCCTCACTAATGTTTACTAGTTCTTTTCTTCTACCAGCCAATTCATCCACCAAGCAACATATTTCAACATTTTATCAAGACCCTTGACCCATGGAATAAATACATGGTGATTACCAACAGCTTCTTCCACAAATAAATCAGCACTATATGGACCCATATCGACAATTGATTGTGTCCTACAATAACCGGGTTCTAGATGGCCCGATTCAATAATCTTAGCCTTAATAACTACCAGTTTCTCTAACTTTTTATTGAGCCTAGCAAATACGCCTCTCTTATGCCTCATATTACACACTACAGCATAAGGGTAACCTGTTTCGAAATGAGGCATTAAATAACAATTATGCCCAATGAGTGGAGCAATCGTACAGTGAGCAAATCTGAGATAATCTCTTCGAGCGCCACTGGGGTTGGCGATCCAACCTGGATAACCAGTTAGTGATAAACTCAATGATAGAATTAACAGGCTATAATAATCGTTCTCACACGCGGTTGGAATACCATCATTGTTAAGCATGGCTACGGCAAGACAAGGAGTCACATGGTAACGGATTACTAAGGGGAAGCAATCAATACTGACTGTGTTTGCTCTATTTTCAACCACTAGTTTTCTTAAGCCATAGTATAAACTAATCAGCTCCTTTAAATAAGAAGAATCAATACCCGATAAGTCAATGTAATCACTAATATGTTTAACTAATTCCAAATAATCGGTTTCACTCATAGACTTACTCACATTCATTAACTCATCATAATTTACATGAATAACATTAAAACCGATGAACTTTTCGAAGAATATAACATCGTTACTTGGCTTATCTCCGTTTGAAACCTCTAGTACTCGCATATTTCTCAATAAATCTGCCGCCATAATAGCTCTATAAAAGTAAGTAAATTTTTCTAATAATTCATTTTTATCATTATAATAGATCAGCTTGACTCTATAACCCTTATCCAAAAGTCTTGCTCTAACAGATAGTGCTGAGGCTAAGCTATTGTGTTTATCATTAGCTATGAGAAGCACGGGCTTATTATATGGTGTAACAGTTTTATAGACTAGTCCACTAGTTCCTCCTGTCAAGTGTACAGCAATGATTAAATCATACTTATCTAGAGAGATGCTGGGTACACCTGTATAGATCTCGTTAATTACATCAACATATTTAAAACTACTCATTACAGACATTACTTCAGAATATAATTTCTCATAATAATTTTTCTCATGTATACTTGATGCAAACCCCATAACAATCATTCTCAAAATATACATCACCCAACCTAATACTCTATAATAAAGGAATAAAAAAGTATAGAAAAAACTATTCATAACACAAGGAACTAGTTGTTAAACTGAATACTAAAACTTTCTCGATGAACACATGTTAATTATTGGTGTGAACAAATACGTAAAGTTATATTTATTTATTATCTTTATGTACTTATTTATGAAATCACAAACAAGTTCTTTAGCATTCCTATAAGTAAATGGATCCTTTATCGATTGAGCACAATACAATAAATTATCAAGGATCTTGGGGATTTCGACAATATATTCCAACCTATTCCGTATAAAGACTAAATCCTCATATAATCTTAGAGCATCAAGAAAACATTTATATGCTTCTTCAAAATCACTATGCATCATATTATATTCAGCCAGTCTCAAATATATGTCTCCCAGTAAAGGTTTCTCGAAGAACATACTTTTAGGAGAATGCGAAAGTATTTTCCTATAATAATTTATAGCTCTTTTTAAACGTCCATTCTTTTCATAATATTTGCCTATTATAAAAGCTAATTTTATCGCTAAGTCATCTTTATCGATCTTTGCAAAAACCTTTTCAGCCTTCCTAGCTGATTTCTCCATATCTCCTCTGTGAAACATTATTATTGCTTCATATGCTTCTCTATACTCCGGCTTTATTCTAGGAATATTTCTATAAAGATAATTATATGCTTCTGTATAGAGACCGTTCTTGATCAAAGACTCTATATATAGTTCAAAAATATCCCAATCAAAATATATTTTTGACAAAACATTACCGATCTCGTATACTATATCCGTGAAACCTATACCGAAATACAATCTCATAAAGTTCTTAAGCAAGAATATAATATTACCTGAAATAAGATCATTGGGATCAATAGATTTTAAAGCATCAGTTAAACATACACCAATTATTCGTAACGCCTTGACATCCTTCTCCTTAGCTAGAAACCTTATTAATCGACAAATTACTTCAAGTACATCACTTATTCTTCCAGGATCTTTAGAGATAGTGTTTTTCGCATGTTCCATTAAGTCTTTCAAAAATAATTGCTCTGTATAGCTGCTTGTCCCTCTAGAAGCTATATATCTTAATACATAATAATTCAATTTTATAACTGGATCAACAGTTCTCCTAATCAGAATATCATCGGATTCAATGATCACAGTCCTATATAGTTTCTCGCCTAATAAGCACTTATAATACCAGTATCTAATCAAATAGTTTTTCTCAACACGCATATCCTCCATAAGTTCCTTCTCAAAAACCTTTCTACAATTCTCATAGTTTTTCATCATTATTTGTATAATTGTCTTCCAAAACACAATATGTTTTCTCAAACGCTCACTATACCTAGGTGGAAGTAGCTTCAAATCATTAAGAAGATTCAAGGCTTTATTAGCATCAATAAGTGCTTTACTAAGCAATCCCTTTTTCGTGTAATATACCATTCTAGCGTATAAGTATTTCAAGTACAAATACAATGCCCAGAAACCATAGTGATTAGCTAAATCATGAAAGGCATTATCAATTGATAGATACTTCTCATTAATATTCTCATATGGTTTACTAGCATATTTCATGATTATAACTGGTATTATCGATAAATATCTATACTTTATCTTTGGAACATTAATGTATTTTTCAACCAACCTTAAGATCTGTTCAACTTCATCGAGATTTATTAACCAATCTTTTTTCAAACCGATCCTTATATACTTAAGGAGCATAATTATGTCTTTTAGCTCATTTGTAGACAGAGCTTCTTCTCTTAGTTTCTCATAGTTATCCATAAATACTTTTTGATCATCCAGCAAATATGCTAACAAACAACATAAATCAGGATCGCTAATACATTTACCATCACTATAATAGTTGTTCAGAGTTTTCAGGAACTTGTCTATCTTCTCATACTTCCAAGAATCTAGTAGAAAACCATATGTATTCAATAATGACAAGTACTCTGTCAAGAAAGCTTTAACATTTTCATCATCTTTTTCTAATAAGTAGATCTTTAATAACTTTAATCCAGAATTAAATAAAAGATCTATTTGTTCGAACTCGCCAGTTTTAACATTATTGAGTGATTCAACATAGGTTTTCGTTAAATAATTCTTTGCTTCATCAAGTATTCCAAGACGCGAAAAAATTATTGCTTTCATATAGGTCGAATAAACATTTTTACTCGATAATTTTTTCTTGAGGGGTCTGCCACTAAGGAGTTTTAGAAACACGTATTTCTTTAACCCAAGTCTTTTCTGGGAGGTTTCTAGTAGTGACAATGCCTTATCATAGTGGCCGAATAAAACATATAACTTAGACAAGAGCTTTTTCGAACCCAGCCTTCTTAATTGTTCATAATACTCTATTGTGTCTTTATTCAATGATATCCTATCATATAGTATTCTCTCTATGATATTTTTAACATAGGGATCTTTCTCCTTCTCATATGCTTCAATAACCGCCCCCAATGGAGCTTTTCTAAGAGAAAATAGTTTCTCTACCTTCTTCTTAGGATCACCTTGTAATCCCTTGTTTCTTAACATATTTAGGATCATTTCTGGATCGTGAATATCAGTGAACAATAAACTGATCTTAAACATTGCTTTACTTGTTAAGCCCTTACGAGATATCTTGTCTCTTAATTCAGTTATATAGGTATTAGTACCTAAATCTATGTAGTGAATAGGATAGATTACCTTAATAAGTGGATTAACATGTTTTCTTCGCAAAGTTTTTTCTAATAATTGTGGATAATTAAGAATAATTAATAATTCTTCTATCGATGATGCCGTTGTATAGAGGTATTTTTCTATGTTTGCTAAGATATTTGTCCAGTTTGTAATTGCTTCGAATATTTTTTTAAAATCATCATTCTCTTCTAGGAGTGTATTTATAGTTTTAGCCCATACTTTATGAGGTAACATATAGACTTTATTGCTTAAAGGTGCAAGAAGTGAGAAAGGATCGCCTCGCGTTTTAATCATTTTTGTAACTGATAAAATTATATCTTTTAACGAAATGTTATGTAGTGCCGTGTATACTGATACTAGACCTATTAGGGGAGAATACTTTTTTTCTTCATAATACTTTGTAAACACGCTATAGATCAAGTCATTAATATTACTTGGAAGTTCTTTTATGTTATTCTTCCTACAGTATTCTTCAATATGTATTTCCATCAAGTCATTATAGTTATTAAGTCCTTTGGTTACTGCTATTTGTTTTAATTCTTTCTCACAATATATGCTTTGATCGTATTTGACAATAATGGTTTGACCTGTATAGTTTCTAGTTTTCTTTAATTCTTCGGGACTAATAACTATATAATTGTTTGATTTATAGAATTTCTTGACAATATCGAGGTTGTGCTTATCCATAGTGCCTATGAATCTCTTTGCTAATAAAGAGTTTACTTTGTGATAATCGATGTCATCATAAATAGCTATTGTGTTTTTAGGTAATCTTTCATGCTCGCTACTATATACTAGTCTATAACTATATTTTTTCATTAAGACAAAGGCTAGGAGATAGAGATGAGTTGATTTCCCTATGAAATCATCACCTGCTAATATAAGGTTATTGTTTCTAGAAATTATCTCGGCCATTAACTTTACTCGTTCCATAGTTTCTTCAGGAATTACTAGTGACTTCACGGGAATTTTGAGGAAATACGCTAAGCATTTCTGGCAATTGATCTCCATGAAATATAGTGTATCAAGAAACCCGAATAGCTTCTTATAAGTTTTTATGTTACTTAATACTTTTTTATACTTTGACTTATCCCTTATCAAGCGGGAAAAGGCATCGTACCCATATTTGTCTTCAAAATGCTTTAATAGCTTGATCCTTATACCTGGATCCGGTATAATCTTATCCATTAAGTCTATTACTTTATAGATATCTTTCTCAAAGATATGTGTATCTAGTAAATATTTTATCTTATTAAATGTCTCAGTATATTTTGATAAATAAATACTGTACTCTGCAAGAGCAGTTTCAAATCCTTCATGAGAAATTTTAACTGATAGATCAATGAATGGAATAAGCCGCGGACTATCCGAAAATTTGAGCAAAAGATCAGATATTATATTTAAGTCTTCAATAATTGACAATTAGAGATACACCTATGTTATAGAATTATCTCATATCAAATATATCTTTAGTTTTATATATGTAGAGTATTTCTTGTTTAGTAAGGTTTAAACCCTATTTCTTTCTCCCAATAATGTAATATATGAATGATCCCAATAAAATGAATGCTATAAGATACGCAATGTACTCGATCGGATATTTATTAGTGGTTTGTATACTCTTTTCTTCTCCAGGATTTTCTTCGTGCATTGTCGTAGTTATATTGTAGGTATTGGGTGTTATTATTATATGAGTTTTTCCTATTACATTGTATAGTTCTTCAACATTCGTATCTACTAGTTTATAATGTAATTCATAGACGTATCTTTCGTTTTTCACAGTATTGTTTGCCTCCGTGAAATAATAGTATTCAAGCAAGATCCCCGTGTTTTTGTCATAGGTTGATTTTATTCTGGTATAGTAGACATAATCTTCTTGAGTTGTTATATTCTCATATACTTTCTGTATAGATGGAATAGTTTTGGGATCAACATATATGTTGAATTTATGAGTACTATACTCTGTACTCCAGTTTACAAAACTATTGATCTTATATCCTGGCATTCCCAATATTCTTGTAAAATAATTCTTGGTATCGTTTAGATCTAAAAGCTCATAATATCCTGTAATACCTGTTTCATTTATTTTTAACCCAAAAAACTGGCCATGACCAACAACTACATAGTTCTCCATCCCCTCTTGTGGTGGTGGAGACGCTTTCAGTCTACCAACTATGTAGTAAGTGAAATATACTCCTGGCCTCGCCCATGTAGGTGTAGATGTAACTATACCTTGTAGAAATGGAAAGATCATTATCAAGACTAATATGAGCAATAATAAATATGCGTTATTACTATTTATCAGAAACACACACCCCAATATTTAGTGATCCATTTTTGTTATTTGGATGTGTTATATCTTATTTTAATCTTATGGTTTATAATAAATAAGCATCAACAATACTATCTTCTTCATAACCCTCGACATTTTCACGGAGAACTATGTATCCATTAGATTTTGTTAAACTAGAGAGTATGCCGCTACCCTTCAACATGTATGGCTCAGCTATAAGACCTTTATCCTTATCTTCACGTATACTTACTCTAATATATGTACGGTATCCAATAGTATTAGGGACCCTACGTACAAGTCTAGCTTTAACACTGCATCTGAATGGCGGGTTTAATCCGTGTAATAAATATATTGTTCGTAATACAATTGATTCTAGAGCAGTCCATGCAGCAACAGGAAAGCCTGACAACATGAATACAAGCTTATCATTTACTAGAGCTGCACTTGTGGGTCTCCCGGGTCTTAAGGCTACTCCTCTAAATATCCATTCGCCATTGTCCTCTATTACATCCCTTATAACGTCTTCTCCGCTTATCCCGGTTCCACCAGTTGTTATAACTATGTGGTTCTCGCTCAACGCTTTACTCAAAACCTCTGCCAATACATTATAATTATCTGGATATATTCCATAGTATCTAACAAGTGTGAATGGAGCATGTTTTTCAAGATAAGTTTTAACAAGAATACTTGTAGAATTAAAGATCTTGCCGGGTCTAAGCTCATGCCCCGGCTCTATAAGCTCGTTCCCAGTAGTTATTAATCCAATTCTTATTTTTTCATAAACTCTTACTTTCCTAATTCCTGTTGAAGCAATTATTGCTAAGAATCTATCTGTTAATAATGTGTTGCTTTTCACTAATAATTCGTTCTTCTTATAGTCTTCCCCTTTACGGGAAACATTCGCATACACTGGTACTGCTTTATATATTTCTACTAGGTCATTATTCCTATGTGTGTCCTCGTACATCACGACAGCATCAGCACCAAGTGGTAAAGGAGCCCCAGTAGTAATTTCTACTGCTTCGTTCTCTCCTATAGAGTGTTTTCCAGGATCGTCTCCAGGGCTTATACTTCCCTTAACTCTTAGTACGGCTAGATTTAGAGGAGATGCTCCTACTGTATCAATGCTTCTTACAGCATATCCGTCAACAGCTGATCTATCATAAGCTGGGACATCGTATAAGGCATATATATCCTCAGCTAGCACATGATTGAGAGCATTATATATATCAATAAGCTTTGTCGATATCTCTAGTTTTGCTTTCTCTAATACTTGTTTGACCGCTTCATCCACACTTATTAGTTTGCCCAAATATTTTGGCTTACCCATAGCTATTCATCTCTTTCTCAACAATTTTGTCTATCAAGGGTTTTTCACCATATACTTCTGCTGCAGTAATTATTTTTACTTTGTATTTCTCAGCATATCTAAACACTTCTGAAACAAGTTTTCTCCACCTAGGATCTCTTAATAAGTGATGATCATATATTATGAGCTCTGGTTCTGAATCAATAATTGTCTTGACATTATCTATTGCTCTATTGAGATTAATTCTGTTAAACATATATGGGAAAAGATAGGTTGGAGGACCATCAAGAATGACTATATCCGGGTTCTTATCAGCTATGAATACTGCATAATCCTCTATGATCGGCCCCATAACATCGCTTGTATAAAACAGTTTGTAATCCTTAGATTTTATAAACACTGGTGTAATCCAACCGGTTCTATCGTATTCTATTCCGTGAAACCATGGTTTAAGGATGTCTATACTTAACCTCCCGATCTTAAGCTTTCTGCCATCGCCCCAATAGATCCTTGTATTATCTGGTAATACTATGTTTTCCCTTATCCACATATTGTTCCTCCACTTTGCCACAAGTTTATCAAACCACTTCTTACCCTTTAGGAGTAATTCTCTTCTCCTATCAGCGTAGTCTCCATAATTTCTTTTATGAATATATACGAGATCCTCCACAGGGTCGGGAAATTTCTTCTGCCTTGGATTAACTAGGAATTCATCTAGTTTTAACCCATACTGCTCTAATAATATGGTTAAAAAGAGTCTTGCTCTATCCCACTGGCTATTATTAATATATTTGTTAGGATTTTTCATGTAAAGGGTTTTGCCAGCATATATGTTGTTTCCTTTCAAACCTGGATCGCTTGGTAGGATATGGTGGTCGTAGTGATAATGAGTTATGATTATTGTCTTCGACTTAGAAGCATATTCCATAATTTTATCGACTGCCCTCTTTCTCAATAACTTCTTCGTATCAGGGTCTAAGGGATAGCTTGGCTGCATAGCTGCAGCTCCAGGATCAATCAGTAATAGCCCATCTCCAGTATCTATTGTTACAGAGGACGATTTAGCCCCCATACTATCAAACCATATAATGTAAAGCCCTTTTTCCATTAATTTTTTATAAATACCTTTCTTACCCAAGCTTATTTTCCTCATTAACAATTAAGCATTTTCTAAGTGTTGCTTCTCCTGTAGCACCCCTAGATTATCAAGATATGTTTTAAGACTTTTGAAACTATTTATTAGTAATTATTCTGCTTAGAATATTAGATAATACTTCTTCATTGATTAATCCAGTAACAGTTTTTATTCGTCTTATCAACTTGTAGTATATCGGTTTAAACTTAATGATACCCTCCATGTAGTGGTTCTTAAACCAACAATTATCTATTGGTAGTAATGTGTAAAGTGTTCTTCTCCATGATTCGAGCAGCAATGGTTTATTCCCCATATACTCTGCTGCTGTCATGACATTTCCATATGTTTTTCTAATGCTTTGTATCCAATGGTATCCTTTATCACATCTATTAATATGGTGGTCGACTATAACTATATCAGTGTATTTCAACATTGATTCCAGATTATGCTTGGCTTTATTTAATAAGGTCTCGACCACATTATTATCGTATATATATATATATCGATATATAGGAGGACCATCCGATATTATGATTTTGGGTTTTAATTCCTTAATAACCTCTATTATACTATCTACTAGTAGACCTGTATCGCTCAAGTGCAGGAACGGTTTATTTGCTTCAACATATACTATGAACACAGATGACGGACTGTATCCGTGAGGATAAGGACCATATATCCTAAGAGGACCAATCTGTGTTCCTTTCCAATTAATTGTTACGAGATTTTCACGGTATAGTTCATGTATTTTCTTGAGTCTTATCTTTTCCTTCATACTAAGAAGGTTGTAAGGAGGAGCTATGATTGTTTTCCTCAAACTATGGTCGAGTATGTATAAGTCTAGTTGAAATGGATTAGCATTATATAGAGGTACATGATCGCCATGCATATGTGTAAATACAATGTATTTCGCCTTTGACCAAAGACCGACTATTTTTCTGCGGACAAAGTAGCCAGCAACAGCTTGGATTGGATGAGGATGTAACTTCCACCTAGTAAATCCTAATGCAATTCCTGGATCAATAAGTATGCCTTGTCCGTCAACCTCGACATAGCACGATAGACCTCGTACACCGAGACTCTCAGTACCAAGGATCCCTAATTCCCACATTACAGGTCCCGCAAATCCCTAAAACGCTAATGATTTAGACAAATTATAAAGTGATTCTATATAAAAAGTAAATATCAGAATTTTGTCATATTTTTCTCATAGTCAGAACGAATACAATAAATTTCTGGAACATGGTGTTCGACCTTCCTCGTTCTGTCGAGAGATAATATTGAATAAGGATACTAACTCATATCTAGTTTTTATAAGTGAAGCTGACTTGGCTAAAATAGTATTTTTTCAAGCTGGAGGGATGGGAGAAGGATATTATAGAGAAAAATCTTCAAGGACATGAACTTGTCCTTCTAAAAAAGAAGCTTTCTGATACGGTAATTGATAAGATAAAAGATGCTGAGATAATAAGTGTATTCATTTATTCACGTATAACAAGATGATATATTAGAAAAGCTACCTAATCTCAAGGCTATTATTACGCGCTCTACAGGATACGATCATATCGACATAGAAGCTTGTAAGAAGGGTGTCCATGTTTACAATATTCCTGATTATGGTTCAAACACTGTAGCAGAGTTTACATTTCTACTCGTATTGGTGTTGTACAAGAGATTTAGGGAAGTATTGTCCAGTGAGTGGATAGACCCTATTAGGACTCGCGGATATGAGTTACAAGGGAAGACTATAGGAGTCATAGGTACTGGTAAAATAGGGAGCCATGTAGTGAAGCTAGCCCACGCATTTGGAATGAACATTCTAGCATATGATCTATATCCCAGGAAAGAACCTATTGAAAAACATAATGTAAAATACGTAGATCTCGAGACCTTGCTCAGAGAATCGGATATTATAACATTACATTTACCACTAACAAAAGAAACTTATCATTTAATCAATAGACAAAATATTAAACTCGTTAAAAAAGGAGCTATTCTAGTAAATACAGCAAGAGGAGCACTGGTAGAGACCGAGGCAATAATAGAAGCATTAGATAAAGGAATACTTGGAGGAGTAGCTCTTGATGTATTCGAGGGAGAACACGTACTAAAAGAGGAAATAGACATTGTTTATGGAAAAAACAGTGTAGTGTAGAAGAGTTAAAGAAAGGATTGGAAGCACATCTACTCATGAAATATCCTAATGTCGTTCTAACACCACACATAGCATATAATACATGGGAAGCAGTGTATAGAATACTAGATCTAACGATAGAAACAATAAAAACAAAACCTAAAAGGACAACAGCCAAAGAATAGAGTAGTCTAAGAGAGTAGACAATAATGGAATGCTTCATTATAGTAAACGATCTAAATAATTCTTTACTTGTTAAAATCATATGTTTAAATGAAAATAATACAATAGTTTAATCTCTAGTTATAAACGAATTAGGATTAATAAGGCTGTAGAGTTTATTCTATGAATAGAGTACGGTATAATAAACTGATTTATTCGGTGAATACTTAGTGAAAACTATTATTAGACCGAGAAAGGTCAGAAAACCTTCAAGGATGCTTAGTGGAGTTAGTGTTGTAGCTGTGATGACACATCCTCTTCCATGTCCATTTAATTGTTATTATTGTCCCGGCGGCCCTGGATATAATGCTCCTAAAAGCTATTTCGGAAACGAACCTGCATTAAGAAGAGCAAGGAGGAACCAGTTTCATCCATATAAACAAGTGTGGAACAGACTCATGCAATATGAGTACCTTGGACAATTTCCGAGTAAAGTAGAAGTCATTGTTATGGGAGGAACATTTCTAAAAGCTCCCCAGAGGTATAAGGAATGGTTTATATCAATGATCTTTGAGGGGCTTAATAGGTATCCGGATCCAGAGCCTCCGAGAAAATGGGATCTAGAAACAGCACAATTAAGAAACGAGACAGCCAGACATAGGTGCGTAGGATTAACAATCGAGACTAGACCCGATGTAGGATATGAAAAAGAAGCCGATGAAATGCTAAGATATGGGGCGACCCGTGTAGAGCTTGGTGTTCAATCAGTATATAATGATGTACTCATAAGGGTTAACAGAGGCCATGGTATTAAAGAAACCATTAAATCGACAAGAATATTGAAGGATGCAGGATTCAAAATAGTTTATCATATCATGCTTGGATTACCTGGAAGCGATCCCGGTAGAGATATTGAAATGATGAAAGAAATATTCGAGAATCCAAATTATAGACCAGATATGCTTAAGATCTATCCAACAGAAGTTGTTGAAGGAACCGTGCTCTATGAGTGGTGGAAAAAGGGATTGTATAAACCATATGATGATGAGACAGCTATTGAAGTGATCTCCGAGATGTATAGATATATACCTAAATATGTTAGAGTTATGAGGATAAGAAGAGACATACCTGCACCAGAAGTAGTTGCTGGAACGAAGAAATCTAATCTCAGAGAATACGTTGAGAAAAGGTGTTTGGAGAAAGGAATAAGGATCAGAGAAATAAGGTTTAGAGAAGTAGGACTACAAGCATGGAAATACGGCAAAACACCTGATCCAAAATACATAGAGATCACTAGGACAACATATGA
>JAGGVR010000067.1 GCA_021157925.1 Staphylothermus sp.
TAGGTAATTCGAGTAGACAAGATACCTAAGTTAACAGGCACGGGCTTCCCCTTAATCCCTCCTTGGGCTTGCATCTGGTCAGGGGCTTTCGGGGCATCCACAGAACCACTGGTGCCCCACATCTCGGCTTCACCACTCATAATACTATTAAGAAGTATTTAAGCATAGCCTTTCAAAAGTTTCTAGAATATCCCGAATACTCAAACAAGCAAATAGTCTAACAATATTTTAGATATATCGCAAAATAAAACACCTTACACTATTGGCTTCCCATATTTCTCGACAATAGGTTCTGCTTTAACAATAGCTTTTCCAGCCAATATGTTTCTTAACACATATTCTGCTTTCCTACGGGAAAGGACTTGGTTGTTATTTCCACAATAAGGACTATATATACATCTAGGGCATCCATCTTCACAATCGCACTTAGATAGTATTTCGTAAGCTATTTCCTCGGCTTTCTCAAACCTCTCAAATAATAATCTTGATAAACCAGAGCCGCCGGGGGCTCCATCATATACTACTATGTCACCACTTGGATAACTGATCCCACCCATTTCTCCTAAGGCTGCACCACATACTGGTCTTGCAGCAGATATTAGTGCATGTTCTATTGCATGGAAAGCTTCAGCATTACTCATATAATCCCAATCGATCATCTCAGGGTATTTAAGCAATAATGCCTTCGTAGCATAGGTGTAAGTTATTGGTTTATCAAACCATTTCTTAACACCTGTTTTCTCTCCCTCCCAATAGTTTCTAATGATGTATCCTTCAACGGAGATCTGTAACTGTACCCATGCATAGGATAATGGTATACCACGAGAACTTATCCTCGAAGACAAGATATAATAATCCACAACATCTACGCTGTAAAGAGGCCTCGTATAAAACGGCGTATCATCAGGCAATCTTTTCACATAAGCTATTTTCTTCTCGACATCTATGCTTACGCTCCTATATACTCTCCTATTAACTAGATATACTGCTTCCGGATGAAGATCAAGAACGGCTTGTGGAAGTTCTCTATATGCTATTAAGTCGCCAGTATCAGCATCATATATGCCTACTTGTGGACCTGAGCCCCGAATACTCATATATTCACGTAGAAACAGTCTCCTGGCTAAACGATAATTTGGATAAAGATATGGCCCGACCCAAGTAGCCAGTTTCTCTGCTACCAAATCATTAGCTATTCTAAGCCAAATTCCTTTCAGTTCATTCCTCCTTATTCTACCCTGTTGTAGAAGCAGAGCAAGTAAATGAATCCTCACAACTTCTTCATTATCAGGCTCCATGTATAGAGGAGGTAATTCTTGTTCATAGAATCTCCGCGGATTTCTTTCATAATATGCATCAATGGGATCATCTGCTAAAACCATGAATATATAGCCTTTCCTACCTCTCCGCCCAGCTCGGCCAGCTCTCTGTAAGTACTTAGCATAACTTGGTGGAGGAGAAGCCATGATCACTGCATCCAAGTACCCTATATCAATCCCGAGCTCAAGAGTAGGAGTAGCCACAACACCACTGATCTCGCCCATTCTCAGTTTTGTCTCCACAAGTTTTCTCTCATCAACAGGTAATCCTGCACGATGAACCATTACTTCTACTCCATAACTCCTCCAAGCAATTCTAGCTATTAACTCAGCCATTTGCTGACTGTCAGTAAATACTAAGAACCTTAAACCAAGCTCAGATAAAACAGCTGCCAATGCCGCTGTAACAGACCATCTACTTAGCCTACCAGCAGAAACCATTACATGGTACGCAATACCTCTTCTCCTAACAGGTCCTTCAACAACTTTTACATCAACACCAAACAATGTCTCCGCATATTCTTTCGGATTACCAATAGTTGCACTAGATCCAACGAATAATGGAAGGTTTCTTCTCCGGAACTTCTTTATCCTCTCAACAATACATTTAACATGTGCTCCAAAAACACCTTCATATACATGGAGTTCGTCAAAGACAATATATTTTACACTTCTCAAAAACCTCTTAATCGTAGGACTTAAAACGAGCCCAACATGTATCATGTCCGGATTAGAAACGAGTATGTCTGGAGGACTCGAAGAAATCCTTTGTCTAACCTTTCTAGGAGTATCACCATCATATACTGCTGAGGAGAAAACACCGAAACCAAAATAATCATTTATTCTCTGCAACTGGTCTCGGGCTAAAGCCTTAGTAGGATAAAGTAGTAATGCACTAGGCTTAGGGGGTCTAGAGTTATATATAGTATGTAGTATTGGTAAGAGAAACGCTTCTGTCTTACCAGTCCCTGTACCAGCTGTAATTATAGTATTGAAGCCGTCAAGTATGCTCTTAAAAGCTTCCCATTGAAACTTGTAGAGTCTACTAATACCTCTTTTCCTAAGAGTCTCCTTCAATGGATCAGGGAGATCTAATCCATCAATATATGGGCCTGGCTCTGGTTCTCCTGTTTCTTCTTTATATACATGAATTATACCAACTTCTTTAGACTTTATTAATTCTCTTAAATAATCATCAACAGATAGTATAATTGGTTCTCTAATAACTTTCAAACGATCTTCCTCGTCGAGTAACTTCTAATACTTCTCAAATTCTCAAATAATGACTTAGAATTAAAAATAGAACGCAAAACTCATGAATTACTTGGGATATTTAAGACTTAAGTGTCATTTCCTTTATTTTTCTCTCTGGTTTGCTTAGTTTCTTCCATAACTTATAATGTTCTTCACATAGATAGACTATACCCGGTCTCCTAGGTGGATGTGCATGATAAACTTTTAGTTTTAACCCTAACTTTTCCTCAAGAATCTTAGCATCTACATAGCTAAGTTCATGAACTGATTCATTACTACATCCTTCTACACTACATGGTTTCTTAGCCATACTCTCACCCATTATTACCATATATTCAGTCAACATTATATCATCATTGGTTAATGCAAAGAGACTATGATTCTTCAAGGAGTTCTCTAACTATTTTCTCAATAATTTTACTCACATTAGTAAGGGGCTTCTTACCTATTTCACTAATTATAGAAAGCAATGCATTAAT
Organism: Staphylothermus sp.; assembly: GCA_021157925.1. Lineage (GTDB taxonomy): Archaea > Thermoproteota > Thermoprotei_A > Sulfolobales > Desulfurococcaceae > JAGHDU01. The sequence goes on from JAGGVR010000067.1 coordinate 3,053, forward strand.
TGATAATACCTTTATATGTTTCTTATACGGCTCCGTACCATATTTGAGTAACAGTATTCCGAGAAGAGTAAGTACATGCTTACATAACTGATACCTATCAAAGACAAGTTTTAACTCAGCTTCAGCTGCGAGTCTCCTATTAATGATCCTAAGACCCTTATAAGCATGTATAACGTTCCACAAAGCATCTGGACAATTCAATAGATAATGATACTCTGGTTTTTAATTGCTTGGAGTACTTGATGTCACACCGGCTCTATGATTACGATTACTTTCGCTCTCCTTCCATGGTATTGTTTGAGTTTTTTCTGGTACTGCTTGGGTGGGTATATTACGTAGCGGTTTCCAGCAAACTTGATTATCTTCGCCTCAAAGTTATAGACGATACTCATACTCGCACCAAGATAATAAATGTACACAAAACTTTATAAATTTGTCTACATAAATTTATAATCGGTAGCTGGGGGATGAGGGTCTTAGTAACCGCCAAGGCGAGGGCGGTTACTCCTAATCCCCATCCACTGTTTTCCTTCCTAAAAGCCTTCCGGGATTGGACACAATACGTTATTGATGTGATATGGGGTTTAGACCACATACCATCATTAAAAGAATTACATTATAAATTCTATAATATATTAAGAAAACAAGGTTTCCGAGCACATCATTGCCACAAAATTGAGCGTAGAGCAAGAGAAGTAGTTAAAGCAACTAAGGGGAATAAAGGTAGCAAACCTATTCTGAGGAAGCTAACAGCTAGGCTAGACCAATGGGACTATAGACTAGACTTAAACGATAAGGTACTGAGAATAGCTGTTCTTAATGGTGGATGGATTGAGCTGAAGCTAGAATGGTATGATTACTTGGATAAATACCTTAATGGTAAATGGAGGCTCAAGGAGATACTCGTTAGCTATAGAGGCGGAGAAGTGTGGGTTTATCTAATCTTCGAGAAAGAGGTAGTAGTGAGGAAGCCTAGAGCAATTATGGGTGTTGATATAAACTTCGACAACATAGCCTATACAGTAATTGATACTAATGGAAACTTGGTTTCTATGGGTACCATACTGTTTAATGGTTTGAAGAGGGCTCTAGCTCATAGAATTATTGCTGAGAAGATTCAGAAGAAGTACTCTAAAAAATGGAGATACGTTAGGGAAATTAGAGAGGCTATTAGGAGGCATGGTAGGAGAGCACGAAACATACTCACTGATTCATGCCACTATGTTTCTAGGAGGATAGTGGAGATAGCAAGAGAATATAATGCAATAATAGTCCTGGAAAACTTAAATATGCTGAGACTAAGATTTAATGGTTCTAGAAAATTCAATAAGAAGTTATCACTATGGACGTACCGAAGGATACAGTTATATATCCATTATAAGGCATTAATTGAAGAACTACCAATAATATTTGTGAATCCTAGGAATACTTCCAGAACATCACCTTTAGGGGAAGAACTAAGGTTCATTAACTATAGGTGGGTTAAGCTACCGAATGGGATAATCACTACAAGAGACATTATAGCGTCATGGAACCTAGCCTTAAGAGGTCTTAAACTTCTGACCCGAGATGTGGGGCACCAGTGGTTCTGTGGATGCCCCGAAAGCCCCTGACCAGATGCAAGCCCAAGGAGGGATTAAGGGGAAGCCCGTGCCTGTTAACTTAGGTATCTTGTCTACTCGAATTACCTA
>JAGGVR010000052.1 GCA_021157925.1 Staphylothermus sp.
GGATCCTCTACACATATTCTAGCAGACATTACTAAGTCCATATCCCATCTACGGTACTCCATCATCTTCTCGAATCCTCTATGAAGAAAACCGGGAACTAACTCTATATCAAGTACTCTTTCCCCATCAACTAATAGTTTAAAAGCAACATTACCAGGGGCTCCGGGATGTTGTGGTCCTAGAAATATGGATATTACTCTCTTACTCATTCTGATCACCATTTGTATTCCTTAATCCACCCAGACTCCGCCACTGAACTGGTCTTTCATAACGTTTTCCTCCATAATATAGATCTAAGACTATTTTCCTAGTATCAACATCTTTCCTAAGAGGTGGAGGTCCTCTCCAGTTATCTTCGAGAATCCATAGTTTGAGTCCATCATGATTATTGAATTTAATGCCGAAGAATTCATAGGCTTCTATTTCTTGATAATAGGCTAGAGGATATATGAATGAAGCAGTATCAATTACGGGGTTATCTCTGTTTAGCTTTGTCCTTATAGCCAATAATGCACCCGATCTTTTAGTAGATGAGATTAGATATACAAGTTCAAAAACATTCTCATCAGGATGATCTATAACAGTGATTCCGAGGAAATGATCGTATCCAAACTCTCTTACAACTGGAAGTACTTTACATAAGTCTAAAGGATCTATCTCTATTTCTAACCTCTTACCAGTACCACTACCTTTAATAACAACTTTATCTTTGTACTCCTCAGGTAGTTTTTCTATAAGTTCTTTATCAAGATCCACTATCTGATCAACCTCTAGCTTCAATCATGGCTTTTTCTCTAAGCTTTACTTCTCTATAGATCATTTCTTCTAGTTCACCAGGCTCCTCTATAGGACGAGGACTCTTAATCCTTCCCTCAAGGATTTTTTGTCTAAGTCTTAAGAAGCCTTGAAGCCAGTCTTCTGCTCTAGGCATACATCCAGGAACCCATATGTCTACTGGTAAGAATTCATCAATAGCTTTGATAGTTGAATAACTGTCCCAGTACAATCCTCCTGTTGCAGGACAATTACATCCTACCATAACATATCTAGGTTCAGGCATTTGATGATATAAACGCATTAAGACCTTCAATGTTTTCTTGGTTACATAACCCATTACAACCAGTACATCGGCTTGCCTCGGAGATGGTGCAGGCATTACACCCCATCTTTCAATATCCAGGGGAGCCATCATATTTGGTGGAAGCTCTATCGCGCCACACGCTGTACAATAGTGGATCATCCATATACTTCGGCTTCTCACCCACTCAGCAAAACCTGTTCTTTTCCTCCTTTTATCTGAATCGGTCATGTTTAGCCACCATAATAAATTGACCTGAATAATTTGTAAGCTGTTAAAACGTATTGTTCACGATACTGGTCAGAAACTGTTGCAGAAACTATCTGCGATAAAAATTCGTTACTTATATAACCATAAAATAATCCAGTGAGTACCACAAGTATAATAAAGACTAATAATACGAGTTTAGTCTCCATATTTATGGAGAAAACTCCTTTGCTAATAGCTTTCCTACTCCGATACCCCATTAAAACATACCATGTTCTTGAAAAACCTACAAATGCAAATGCTGAACCAATGAGAATTATGAAGGCTAATGGATATAATTTCGATGATAAAACAGCTTCAAATAAGGCAAGTTTGGCAAAGAATATATTTGTTGGAGGCAACCCTACAATAGCTAATCCTCCAATAATAAACGCTGCTAATATCCAGGGATTAGAGCATCCTCTTTCCTGTAATATGTCGAAACTTGTAGTTTTATGTATGGCTTCTACTTCTCCAGCAGCTATGAATAGTAATGGTTTTACTATAGCATGTGCTAGAACATAATATAGTACTGCTTGTAAACCTATTTTATTAGCTAAGCCAACACCCATAATAACGTAGCCCATATCCAAGATCGTGCTATATGCAATCATTTTCTTTAAATCTCTAGCTATAGACATCAAATACCCACCAATAATAATATTGAACGAGCCGAGAAGGATGAGCACCCATAATAGCCAGTCAGCCTTGGCGATTCCCGTTATTGTATAGATAATTCTTATAATTACATACACTCCTGCACCCTCAGCTACTGCAGCCATAGTGGCAGCTGCTGGTGCAGGCATGTTAGAATATGCCTCCGGCAGCCAGAAATGGTGTGGAAATACAGCCGATTCTATAAGAAAAGCCCAAACAGCAAGTACTGCAAAAAACATTATTACAGAATAAGTGTTAGTTGATGTTCCTATCGATTCTACGAAGTAGTTTAGACCCATACTAGTAGCAACTGCATCTGCCATAGATAATGTTCCGATCCCACCATAGAGTAGGACTACAGCAATAAAATACATTGTTGAACCAACGGCTCCGAATAAACCATATTTTATAGCAGCATTGAGCGGCCTGCCTTTTTCTCTTAAATAGGCTGTTAATCCATAAGCAGTAATGCTGAGAACTTCTAACATAACAAACAGGTTGAATAAATCACCAGTGTAAACTATTCCAAATAATCCTGCTTCTAATCCTAGGTAGAGTGTATAATACCATTCATTATGTTTAGATAATTTGTTCAGATACCTGTAAGTCACAATGTTTACTAATGGGAAAACAAACCCAATTAATAAACCCATAAAAGCACTTAAATAATCAACCTCATATATAATGCCAAAAGGTGCTGGAAAAGCTGCAAACATATATGTGAGGATTTCACGAGTAGAGAAAACATACCAGAAAACTATGAAAGAAAAAATAGAGTTAGCTACGAAAACTATTTCTGAGAATATCATTGAGAACAAAGACGCTTTTTTCTTCATAAACGCAGTTAAAAGAGGAAGTATAAATGCCGATATTATTGAGAAAAGCGGTATTATGGCAGCAATAACTGTTACTTGATAGTAGCTAGTAACCATTATGTGCACCATAACTGTTCGGTTAGGTTAACTTACCATATATTTCAACTTTTGAACTACATTAATAAGTTTTATCTCCATGCAGTAGAAGAGAAAGAAATTATGGGTCATAAATAAGGGGTTTATCTAATGATAAAAGTCCTGACTTCATCTTCATTTTAAGCCTATACTCTACATATTTATCCTCAGGACTAAATCTAGGAGGATGAGGAACTGTTAATTCTCCTCCACAAACCGGACATTTATCTCTTCTTAGAGTATATCTCCCGCATTTCACACATTTACGCATTAACCACCTCATTTTCTTTCACGCTCAAACCTGAACTCAACATTCAACTTTTTAGCTAGGGATTCTGCTGTTTGTATAGCTTCGCTTAATACTTTCTCAGCAGATTTATAATCAGGGGCCGTGATCTCTATTACGTAGCGTGGAGAGCCGAGTAGGAAAATTCTTCCTTTAATGTTTTGCCCATGCTTGGTTAGTACTTCTTCCATTGCCGTTAATATTTTCTTTATTCTATCAACACCATCAGACTCATATGATCTTAGAAACATTATGCCTCTTATCTTGACCATTTTTATCTTTATGTGACGAAGCGCTTCATTGTATAATGGATCAATCCATTCCTCTGGTATGCCTGCCTCTCTTAAAGCTTCTGGTCCACGAATAACTGCTTCTTCTAATCCAAGCAATGGGTCTCCATAATAATCCTCTAGTTTCCATACCACTTCTTTATAAGCGTCTTCGATGCTCTTACCTATTTTTTCGGCAACAAGTTCTATTATTTTAGAAGCTTTTAAGTACCTCTTCCACCATAGCATTTTCTTTCTCTTCTCATTCTCTGGGACCTTCTTTAGTGATACATCAACTGTTTTTCTTCTACGATTAACTCTTATCACTTTTACAACTATTTTCTGGTCTTCTCTGATAACGTCTCGTATGTTCCTAACCCATCTTGATGCAACTTCGCTCCACGGTAAATATGCTTCTAAACCATTATATTCATCGAGAGTAACATATGCACCGTAGTCGAAGATCTTCTTAACTGTCGCTACGACATATTCTCCTACATCTGGGAGCTCTTTTCTCGGAATCGGCACACGGAACCACCCATGTAAATGCTATGGTTAAAACATAAACAATTAGGAAAACTATTCATTTAGACTATTTATTCGTTAACTACTTTATAAATCGCTACCACATAATATATTTTATAAATATTGGTTCCTGTATCAACGTCTTGTAAATACTGCATAGTCGCATTAACTAGTTTAAAGTGTCTTAAAGGCTTGATATCTTGAAGCGGAAGAGTTGATATAAGGTCATTCACGACGTTATAGCCCTTACTACGTAGAGCGAAGTAGAGCATTTTCACACATAAAGAGTTCATAGACTTACTTGTCCACGCAAGTGGTACTTCTGCAAAGTAATTAGCCCGGGTTAAGTCCAGGTAATCAGATATGGATTCATTAACTACTTTGGCATATAGGGGGATCCTGCTAACATCACCTATAGGTTGGAAAATAACTTCCGCACGAGTTAATCCAGTAGCTTTTCTTAAAACAATAGCTCTGCCTACATGTGCATACTTAACTGATTCATCTATGCTTACAATTTCAGCAACAACTAAGTAAATATCCTTTATATTAGATGGAACAAATTCCTTTATCAAAGCATAACTAGTATCATCATCGCTCAGCATTATCCACGACAATATTCGTTGCCCACTTCTTGAGCCCCTCATATCAGCAAGTGTATGTGTTTTCTCGCCTAGGTATCCGACTATCCAGTAACTATGCCCCCAATACCCTATAACTACTGATTTACCCAAGGAGTCATTCTTTATAAAATCAAGAGCATTCAGAAAAGCACTTTGATTAATAGTTATGTTTGATAATAAACTGGGAGTGAAGTCTCCATAAAATACACTTGGATAACCCTGGGACAACGCATTAGCTGGTACAACATTGGCGATAACGCTTCCAACCAAGATCCAGAGAGCAACTATGACAAATACCACGCGATACTTGCCACTGCTCCTGATTAGAAAAGTAGCTACATCATATAACCCATAAGCTATAAGTGGTACAATACCACTAATAGCGAAGACAGACAGTGTTGGATCAAAGTATGCAGCTATAAGCCCAGTAACAAATCCAGTCGCTGTTACAAATCCTAGAAGATTATTTCTTAAGTCCTTCAATATCTGGCTTCTTATCAATAGTATCAATCCAAAGAGAGATAATATTCCTAAAATACCATAGTCTTCTACAGGATTATACATATGGTAATAATCTTCATAAACACCATACTTAGACATAAAGTCAAGTAAAGAAAGAGCTATCCCAGCACCAATAACATAGCCAATTACTGCACCAATGATTCTCCAAGCAGATCTAACAAAGATAGGCACAGATCCTGTTATCACTTTATATTCAATAAATCCGATAACTAAGTTAACAAGCAGTAAGACAGAAGCAAATACATGGTAAATAGTTAAATAAAACATTCCAGTAACAAAATTTATCGGATAAGAAAATACTAATAATAATGCTCCAGCTATTAACGCTTCTTTAAAAATAGTGCCCTTGTAACATAATGCTGATAAGTAAATTGAATATAAAACCATTAGAATCCATGAACCTGGCCACATGATCCATAGAACCGAGAAAATTAAGGCAGAGACAATAACTAATATATTATTCTTGTGGCTAAAACCTATTCCCATAATAATGAATAAAGCTAACCATAGAGCTTGCCCAATATATGCTCCAAAAACATTATACTTAAACCAATAAATAAACGCGGGAGCAGTAGAAAAAAGCACACTAGCCAAACCAGCTACGATCCAGTTCCTCGACACAAAAAGTGTTGAAACAAAAACTAGTAGTATATACATAATTCCCATAAATAAGACCAAATACCATGGAGAAACATTAAGAGTCAAAACAACTAGGTCGATCAATATAGGCGATAAATACAAGTTCCTACCATCTATTAATCTAAGATAAGTATCATTATGTGGATCACCGCCACTCCTTAAATAATCTATTACATGTAAATGAAACCATGAAACCATGTCATCGGGAACATCCTTATAGGGGAGATCAATATAGGACAAATACACATAGAGTACCAAGCTAACAATTAATAAAATAATACCGCCAACCAGCAATAATTTATGACTAGGCATTGCATGCTCCCTTACCAATACTACTCATTAGCTAGAATCAACAAATATTACATGTAGGAAATAAAACTATTTCTCAATATACTCTATACTTTAAGAAACAAATTAGCTGAGAAACTTCAATCAATAACCTTAAAACACCATACGAAATAGTAATGTATTAAGAAGAGGGACTAACAAATGAGAAGGATCAAGAAAGAACTAGTAGGGCATTTACTAGAGTATGATTACTTGATCGAAAAAGCATCAAAGATCATAATAGTATTTGTAACTCTTTCAACAATAGCTATTATACCTGACTGGCCAAGAACACTGTTTAATTACTCGGTGAACCCATATGCATACGGGCTCCAATACATAGGATTATCAATACTCGTAACCGTACTCGTATTAGTGAGCGCTTTAACAGCATTTGTAATACCACATTTATCACCGACATTTAGACCGACAGGATTTAGAAAAACAAGAGATAAAAGAATGCTTTCAATATACTTAACACTCACTAGCACATTATTGTCAATAGCCATACTTAGTTATATTCTATTAGAATATTATAGATAAAAATCACTCCTTTTCTAGAAACTCCTTGTTAGCAATTAATGGAATACCAATTATATCAACATAACCAAGTAAACAGTAATTTAGAGCTTCATCAACACGAAGTAAGAGCAAATCATTCTTTCTCACACGTCTATCTCTGATATAAGAATCTTTCAAAACCCTAACCACTATTTTATCATCAACTCCAACCAGTAATCCAGCAAAAAACTTTGAGACTAAATCTATTATGGATTTTATCTTATCATATAAGAAATCATCAATGGATTCTCCAGATTTCTCACTACCTAACAAGTATTTATAAATCCTTATCCTCGAAAGCATTTCAGCGTCTTTAAAGGAATGCTCAAGAACATTATAGAAATACTTTCTCGAAACAGAATCTACGTATGGTAGGAGCTCCATCGAGTTCTTCATAAAAGATACATATTCAGCTATTCTAGAAGTTGGAATAGTTGTTATCTTTTTAGAAAAAAGCTCTTCCCTAACTAAACGTATAAATGTATCATACATTCCTAACACCTGCCCTCTCAATATTAACAAGTCTAGCCAATCCCTTAAAAACTAAGTAAAGTCCTAGACAAGCATCTATATCGAAAGCAAGTCCCTTCTTCAAATTAACAACATTATCAAAAACTGGTAAACCTGAAAAATCTATTAATGGCTTTATCCTAACAACGCCCTCCCATGGACAATACTCTAAAAAATTAAACTTGCTAAAAGAATTAATATCAATCTTCTTGACTATAAGACCTGATTTACCGTTTATAGAATTACCAAACCTCGACAATCTAGAAATATCCATGGTGACTACAGCATCAATAGCTATTCTTAGATCATTAATTATTTCCTCTACCTCATCTATAGGAACCTTTATGAAAGCACCTGTTTTTACACCAATATTTTTCTCAACTACATATTTCAAGAGTCTCTTTCTCAACCCATATTCTCTCTGTGATAACAAGATATAGGGTTCTCGTTTACCTATGGGAGGAAACACTCTATGGAGTTCAAAACCTTCTAGTGAAATATATGTTGCCATTTCTCTTCTCTCATCACTTGTTAAACTCCAAGCATCCTCATCAAGAACTTTTACATGAAATCCTCTATTACCTGAGAAATATATCACTATATCCTTAAAACCGAACTCGTCTTTGAGAATACTATATAGTTTCTTTGCATCAGCAAATGCTCTATCTAAACACCTTGATGATAATAAGGAATAAGCCAAGGGTTTCTCGCCACTCTCGGGACATTGGGATACTTTCTCTTCATATGCTTTGTTTTCGCCTACACAAATGTATAAGGTTTTATCACATCCAGGATAATGATCAGCATCTATATCAAATATTAGATCCGATCCTAGCCATCCCTTCATATCCATTTTATCAGCCGAAGGAGATTCATAATATGCTGAAGAATAGTACAAGTGTAGAGGTGTTTTCTCCGATAATATATAATTATATAATATAGCTAGGCTTGGAAAACTCAAGTGCCTAATATATACACCATCTTCAAGACTCTGAACAGCTATTTCCCTCTTATGAATATATATTGGTTCTTCAAGTGGTTTTTTAGAATAATACTCACGTAGAAGTTTCTTCATTAATAAAAATTCTTTACTCAACTCTCGGCGCGACATAAAATACTAACCTTCCTCCATGAGGTAGTGTATAGTTTATCTTACATGGAACAGCAGTTGCAAATTCAAAGTCTAGTTCCTCAGCAGCCTGTGAAGCTCCAGAAATATCAGATAAATAATCAACGGTATAAATTGCTCTTGCATCTTCACTAGCTTCAAACTCTATTAAAGCACCATTATCAACGCTGAGCTCAATCTCGGCTTCAACAATATCTCCCGCAGCTTTCGCGATTATCTTCTGCTCATCCTTAACAGCTATGAACTCTATTGCATCACTCACTGGCTCAAGTTCCTTTACTATGTCCCTAAACGTTGAGGGAAGCATTTTTGCTTTCACAGTAAAGGGTATTTTTAGTTCCGGGAGCTCTTCGGCAATAGTCTCTAAGCTAGGTATAATAAACATCCTAGTTCCTCTACCAATAAATATTATTGCTAATCTCCCTGCTTCAAGAGTTCTTAACTCTAATTCATCACCTTTAACCGCTCTCCTCAGTATCTTGGTTAGATCCTCCATGTTTACTCCAACAGTTTCTTCTTTTTCGAACTCATACTCGATTAGTCCTTCTTGGGGAATATGGAAATCAACCATGACTATTCTAGACGGATCTATTGCTTTCAACCTGATGCCATCTTCCTGGATCTTATATGCTGCTTCATCAATAATTTTACCAATAGCACTCATAGCATAACGCCATGCTCTAGCATCAGCAAATCTAAGCCTCATAAAATATACGCCTCCAAAACAATTATTCTTACAAGTAATAAATTATTGTGTCTAAGAGTAATAATTTTAATTCTTACAAAAATTCTATGCTTCCAACATTGACAATAGAGATGCTGTAATTTCTTTTGCTCTTTTTATTAATGTTTTTGAAGAAATATGGGGTGGTGTAGAATAATACGCTAGATGAAGTATATCATTTAATTGGCTGAGAAACCTCATAACGAGTTCTCGGTCAACTTCTCCCTGCTTTGAAATATAATCCATACTCATTCATACTCCCTCCATACATAGCCGCATCTTCTGCATTTATAGAATCTTGTAGGAGGTTCATCAGCTGCTCTTGTCTGTATAAACCAGTAATAGGCTTCATGATAACCACACTTAGGACACGTGACCTCACGTGTTATTGGTAATCCCCTCATTCTATCCTCTTCCGTTATTACAATTGTTTTCTCTTTTTCACTGTGTTCGATCTTCATGCTAACTCTATAAGCTTTGAGATCTCTAGCTGTTGCTTTGATCCTAAACTTACACCTAGTACAAACTAAGTAGTATTCATTACCTATTTTCTCAGGCTTCATTAAACCACCACATCGAGGACAAAACCTAGGCACTTCGATCACCGCATAAGCAATGTATTTTATCTTGAGTATTCTTATTGAATAACTTTATTCCTTAATAACGATGCTTATTTCAGCACTTATAGTATTCGTTTCCAACCTTGTACATAATATAGCTTAAACACTTACTTATCTTCCATATATTATGACAAAACATGCTCTTATACAATAAATAGTCGGAACCCTCCATGATCTTTAGACTGGGGAAAAATATTGAATACTTGTTAGGATCGCTGCAAATAAGATAATATGATATCTCGTCTCTTGTAGCTAATTTATTGAATCCTGCAACTGGATTGAGAACTTCTTCTTCGTGGAATACTTTAATCTCTTCTAAAAATTTCTTCTATAAACCATGTATATATGAAAACCATTACCGTGATAATAGACTAGAATCCTAGTTTCGGGTTTCATATTTTAGATTCAACCTCTTTCCTGAAATCTGCCAATACATTTTTAATATTCGTAACAATCTCTGATAAGACTTCGCCTATATCAACTCCTTTCTCAACAGTTATCACTATTTCCAACCTGTTTTGAAGAGGATGTGGTATTCTGTAAGAAGCATATACTACTTTAGGATGTTTCATTGCTTCTTTTGCTATTAAATTACCCAGTGTATCGTCTTCGCCTGTGATCTCTATAACTATTTCGTTCTCAGCTTGTTTTGAAACCCTTAATTCCAAATATAATCACCTTATTCTCTAAACAGTATCCTACATTACAAATTCCTATACTCACTAATAAATTCATTTAAGGCTTTTCTCCACTCTTTCTTAATCCTATACTTCCCCTCCTCATCCTTATCCATTATTCCCATGGAATATGCCCTTGAAAGCACTTGTTCTGGTTCCATTTTTAGCACTATAGATAATACCACGACAAAGTACTTGGAAGTAGTTCCTTTAACATCATACTTTATAGCATTGATTACTTCCCAGATCTTATTAACAATCTCCTCTATGAGCTCTGTAGGAGCATCTGTATATATTTCTGTTTTGTCTTGGTTTAATCCTGCCCTATAGCCCAGACGCCCAAGAATTTCAACAAGTACTATGGGTGGAAAAGTCTTACGTGTTTTCTCTACCAAATATTCTATTTTAATCCTTTTAATTCCTCCTCTCAGAGTTGTTATGGACGATTTATAACTTGAAACAAGCCTTCGAATATATTCCCATGCATACTTAATATCTGTTTTATAACCATACATTGTAATATATAATCCGTCTTCCTCGATAGTTATATCAACGTATTCAACGCTTGGAATCTTCTCCCTAATAAGCTCAGCTAACTTAAAACATTCTTCACCTCTACATGGTATGTAGAAAAAACGCTTAATTAAAGGCAAGTTATCACCGAAACAGATACATTACACTTATCTTCCTGTTCTCAACGTTTCCACAAACAGGACAGATAAGCCTATTATCCTTCTTCCTCAATATCGCTCCACATTTACTGCAAAAAGCAGCAATAACACCTAAACCCGGCTCCTTAGTAGTTAGCTGGTATGGCTGATAATTAGTTATAACCCTAGCTCTAATAACATCGCCTAACCTAAATGCATCATACATAGTCTCTATGTATTCTGGGCTAACCTGTGAAACATGTATTATTCCTGTAAAATCAGTCGATTTAGAAGGTTTTTCCTCAATAACATATATATCTACAAACACGAGGTCTTCGGAAATCCCAGATATTATTCCTTCAACAATATCGCCTACTCTAGGAACATATGGTTTCCCTTTCACATGGCGTACACTAATACTTCTCTTTACAATATCGATTAAGACTCTGCCGACTAGCTGAGACCTTATTATGCCCCTCTCATCAACGAATGCTCCATTACCTGGAAAATATTCTTCTTCAACACCTATTTCGTCTCCCGGCGTTACCGGCATTCCCTGCCTCGACTTATTAGTAGTCATTGCCTCACACCTCTTTCCTAAAGACGTAAAAAACAGTTTTAACTCTATATACTTTCCTCCTATGTGTCTCGTACATCATAGGTATTTCGAAATCAATTATTTCTCTATGCACTATCTTAAATCCATTCATTTCTGCAAGTTCTTTAACTAACGTATCCAGCCTATATGAAAACTTATGGATAGTGTAAATTGAGGAAGCTATTTTAAAAGCCTTGTTTAAAAACAATAGGTCTAGACCTCTGTTCTTTTTATATACTCCAAAAGGTGGATTCATCACAACCGTATCAACGGGGTTAAAAACAAGTTCTCTTACATCAGTGTTTATAAGCACATATTTGCTACAGAATAACCCGTTATATAAGGACATATTTTTCTCAGCATATAATAATATGTTATCGTCAAGATCGATTCCTATCACAAGCTTAGCTCCTAGGACTAATGCTGCGTAACCGAAACGAAAACCTCCACATCCAAGATCAAGTACTACTTTATCTTGGATGTCTCCTATCATAAATGCATACCAAATGATGTGCGCCACGATCCATGAAGGTGTTTCGTATTGTTCTAATTCTCTTCTCGGAAAGGGATACCTAGGTAGATTCTCTAGGAGTAGCTCAAGAGATTTCTTGTCCATATAAAAACACCATATAAATACATTATCATTCAATACGCATACAATGTTTCTTAAGAAAGATATTTGAAGTTATTAATCAAAATATACTTTTGACAAAATATATTATTTTGGTGAAGGTTTTGGACGGAATAACAGGTGGAGATATTATAGGCTTATTGTTTTGGCTAATATTCTTATATATTATACTCCATCCACAGCTACAATATAAATCTCTACAAAACGCTAGGCTGAGAATAATACGTGTCATGGAGAAGAAATATGGGTGGAGAGTAATCACAATGATTCATAGACAAGAAAAAATAGGTTTCCTTGGAATACCTATGTATAGATTTATAGACATAGAAGACTCCGAAGCAATACTAAGAGCTATAAGGAGTACTCCCCCAGAACAACCAATAGCACTAATCTTACATACACCTGGTGGACTCGTACTAGCAGCTTCCCAGATAGCCATGGCACTAAAAAGACATAAAGGAAAGAAGATTGTTATTATTCCACACTACGCTATGAGTGGAGGAACATTAATTGCCCTAGCAGCTGACGAAATATTAATGGATCCAGACGCTGTTCTCGGACCACTAGATCCACAGCTTCAAACACCAAAAGGAGCATTTCCAGCACCAAGCTTAATCAAAATAGCTAAGATGAAAGGAGATAAAGCATCAGATGATATCTTAATCTATGCAGACATAGCCGAAAAAGCGCTTACCGAGATCCAAAACACTATCAGATACTTATTGAAAGACAAGCTTCCAGAAGAAAAAGTAGAAGAAACCACAAAGAAACTAACTGAAGGCTATTATACACATGACTATCCAATAACCGTTGAAGAAGTAAAGAAAATGGGATTACCAGTATCAACAAATGTTCCACCAGAAGTATATGCCTTAATGGAACTCTATCCGCAAGCAATACAACAAAGACCAGGAATAGAGTATATTCCTCGTCCACACGTACCTTACTATCACCAGAAAAGAACCGAGGGAAAATAATTAATTATTTTATTTTAATTTTACCAAGGAAACGCGTATTGTCTAATATTATTCAAAATCATTAAATACTCTCCAGGAGTTAGAACAGGCTTATAGAAACTAGCTATGTCATCAATAGGTATTCTAGGACAACTAGTCACCACATAGAAATCGAGATTAAAAGCGTTATCAATAGAAGCTAGTCTATCTTCATTCACATAGTCCGAGACTATTAAATATGGTTCGAATCCTTTCTCTTTACTCAATCTATACAGATATTTAACCAGTCTATCTCGATACTGTCCAGGTGATACACCAACTATTAATCCTACTCTCCTATAGTTATTATTCCTCACATGTTCTACTAAATACAAGCGCTTAGCATATATTTTAACAGCATCTTTTGTAAAGTCTATAACTTTACCAGAGTAGGGATCATATATTATTATTGGTTTACGAGAAACAAGGTATGCGCCAAGAGCGTGAAAACGCCCTCCAGAAACAGTGAGAACAGCGTCAATTTTATCAATAATACTGATCAAGGCACTATACTCACAACCCAGAACTTGGCCGGGAAACATTTGATTATACGCTGATTTACCAATATAGGTTCTAATCCCTCTTGATTCCAAGAATTCTCCTATCTTGCCAAGGATCTTTATGTGCTGAATAGATGCGATTAAACCTATTCTTTTAAAATTCTTTCTAAGAATTGTTTGATACATCTCCTCCAACTCTTCTAGCTGGGGAGCTCTCTTGTAAAAAGCTGGTATATAGAGTATTTTCTTCCCAATATTTGTGGATATTAATGGATATTCGTTATGACCTATGTGAACAATTATATCAGGCTTAATAAGCTCTAACTCTCCCATAGAAATATAACAAGAACCATAAGATGGACTAGAGGAAAAATAGAGCTCAACAAATAACTTTTTTGATAGAAAATATTCCCTTATGCAATCATAGAGTTTTTTCAAACCATCAGGAGCCGTTAAAAGTATCTTCTTAACGCCACGAACAGCTTCTAAGAGAACATTATAATCTATTTCGTATAATTCACAAATACTATTTCCGCCCATATTTGACCCGTCTCTATCAATTCAGGCTTAAATAACCTTAATATTTTACGCGTAGAAAGAATGGTTCTATGTATTGTATTTTATATTTTAGTAATAAACTATTGTACCGTATTAAGAGAAATTTATATCGGTTTAAGACCTGGTTTTAAGGGTTTGAACACTATTCTCGCTGGCAATGGTAATTTCGAAGCTGCTCTTCTCAATGCTTCTTTAGCATGTTCTACGTGTTCTTTCTTGATCCTAACCTCCATGACCACTGTTCCGGGATAGACACGAGCTGCTGTCCCTATTGGTTTGCCGAAGGCTTGTCTCATACCGTCTTGTAGACGGTCTGCACCAGCGAAAGCCATCATTTTGTTTTCTCTGAGGACGTGGTGAGGATAGACTCTTATTTTTAAGAAGTAGTTTTGGTCACCTACACTTGTGCTTAGATATTTATTTGCCATTACACGTGCTGCTTCTAGTGCGTTATGTCTTATCTGTCCTGCCTCAATCATTACTAGTTCTGCTACATAGTCATAGTCACCATGTATATTACCCATTTCAAACTTGACTATTTTTGGCTGTGGAACGCCGGGTATGTATTCTCTCCTAGTGTATGGTGGTCCACTAAAATGTGTATAGCACCTAGCTGGTCTGAGCGGCAAAGTATTCACCTCATAAACATAGCGTGGTTCTCAAACCTCTTTTCCTTAATAATCTTTTTTAAACTTATCTATTTTTCTAGAACCATTATTCTAGGATATAAGCTTCCATGATATACTACTCGTTCGTGTACAATTTTAAAACCTGTTCTTCTGGCCACTTTGTATACATAATTATACTCCGTAGTTATAATAGTCAAATGTCCTCCTTCCCGAAGTGCTTTATAGGAGGCTTCTAAGAACTTATTATAAAGTTTCCTTATAGATGATGGATCACCGTATCTAATCCCATATGGCGGATTAGATATGATATGATCAACGTTATCTATTACTTCATTAAGCCTTGTAGCATCCCATACACCAAAGAACACCCTCTTATAGACTCCTGCCGCATATGCGTTCATTTTTGCTCCTCTTATATGTCTTGGATTCTGATCATAGCCGTAGATATGTGCATCTTCATGTATTAATGCTGCTTCTATAGGTATTGTGCCACCCCCACACATGGGGTCAACTATTATATCTTTATCTCGCGTACCTGATATCGTTAACATTGCATATGCAAGAGTTGGTTTAAGCGCAGCTGGATGATCATATACTCTGTATCCCCGTCTATGCATGCTCCACGGCCCTGTTAGAGAAATTCCTATGTATATCTTATCATCTTTAACAAAAACATGAACTATCACGTTAGGAGTTCTAAGATTAACGACTGGTTTCCTACCAGTTTTCGACTCGACAGCTCTTATAACCAGTTCGCCGACAAGCCTTGATACATCAATAGATGTGAACTCATGTTCGCCTACACGCTCTGTGTCCACCGCGAAAGTAGTATACGGAGTTACATAGTAATGAATATCCTTTAACCCCTCGATGATCTCGTTTCTAAGCTTCAATAAGTCCTCGTGCTTCTTACCAATCAATCCTTTCCACATCAACAAGAATGCACGATTAATGCTTCTCAACCTATATATTGCTTCCCACGATACATCATATTCTAATCTATGATAAATATGCCCACTTAGACGCGAATACTCTACATTGCCTCCAAGTTCTGCTTTAATCTCTTCTGCAGCAATGTCTTCGATTCCCGGATTAACAGTATATATAAGCTCCATCACAACAACGCTCTCCAAATCATTCATATACACAGAAATAACTAATTCAAAAAACATACAAAAATATACTTAATCACCACGAGAATAAGGATTATTACGGGGAAACCGTTTCAATGAAAATATAGAGTAAGCGGGGGTGCCCGAGCCCGGCTAAAGGGGGCGGACTCAAGACGGGTACTTTTACCCAGGGGAGATCCGCTGGCGTAGGCCTGCGTGGGTTCAAATCCCACCCCCCGCACCATACTTCTTTGCAATAAAATTTGCAATAAAACTCGTTAAGCCAATGAAGTAATTAATATACTGTATAATCATTATATAATAATGTTATACTACCATTGGGTGATAGAAACGTATCCTCCATGTGAAGTAATCGGAAAGAAAATACTGCCATTGATAAGATCATACGTTGCAAGAGAGCTCATCGAGAAATACAAGTTTACACAAATAGAAGTTGCTAAAAAACTAGGAATAACACAAGCAGCTGTAAGTCAATACCTCCATCATAAGAGAGGGGCAAAATCTATGAAAGAATTCAAAGAAGTCATACCCTTAATAGAAGAATATTCGAAAAAACTTGCAGAAAAAATAGTTGTTAACAATATTAGTCAAAGAGAAATAATTATGGAAATTTGCAAAATATGTGCAACAATTAGAGAAAAATATCTTGATAAGAAACATGACACAACTCAATAACTGCTTTAAGCTTTCTTGGTACTTAAAACTCCTTGTATAGTTTCCAGTATTTTACCAATATTAGGCGATTTTATGTCAACCAGTATCTTAGTAACATCATCGATAGGATCATGTGTTAATACTACATTACTACTTTGTATTTTTACACGATAACCGCCGATGTAGGGCTTACATTCTCCAATTCCTTCTCTACAAATACTACCAGCTACTTCTCCAAGATCTATTCCTGTCTCTACTACATAATACTTCGGATACATATGATACTTAATTACCTCAGATACTTTCTTATCGGTGTACGCTAATGCTTCAAGAACCTTTAAGAACCCAAGAATAGCGTCAAACCCTAAGTTAAAGAGAGGATGGATTGTTCCACCCATGCAGTCTAAACCTATTATTGGTCTTTTCTCAGCTATTTTCGATAAGAAATCTGCAATGCTTCCCTTAATCCTATATGCCTTAATATTTCTCATCAATAACAAGTCATTAACAAAGCCGAAACACTCACTAGTATACATTACTTCAGCTTCCTTTGGAATTCTTAGACTATGTAGTAACAGTACTTCTTCAGGTATCAGTGGTTTACCGTTTTCATCTAATAATAAGAATGAAGAAGCATCATTATTGAATATTAAACCCATATCAGCATTTGTAGACCTCACAATATTTGATATCTCGCGGATATTACTGATATAGGGATATGTATATTGCTCTTTCTTGGATGGCTTTGAGGCATTAATTAATATAAAATCCACGCCGAGGTACGATAATAGTTCTGGAATAATTTTATCAGCTGGCCCGTGATTAACGTCTACAACTACTTTAAATTTCTTCTCCATAATCCTATCATATGCTATGAAAGACGATAATGCGGATATATATAGTCTATGAATATATTCCGCATAAGAAACCCATCCAGTATTGTGAGGATCGACTCTTCTAATATCTTTTTTACTAAGAATAATTGACAGTTTATCACCGACTATCTCTATACCGGGGTTCGTGAATATCTTAAACATTACATGATCCATTAATACGGGGTTACTAACAACAATAAATCCTCCACGCGCACCGAATCTTTTGATAGAATACGAGATCTCGCCAGCAACTGATTCGTGAAAATCCATTACTTCCACGCCTACACTCATTAATCCAGATATAAAGGCTCTTTTCAACATTCTCGAGGAAGGATTATAATCTCTACCACTAACCACTATAGAATTAGCACCATACCAAGAACCAATAACTGCGCCAAGGTATGATGCGTCCTCGGGAGTGAACTCTAGATTCGGAATTCCTGTTATTCTATCATTAACTATTTTATATACCATGCCACGCCCCCTCACATTATTCATACTTGTAGAACTGGTTCTATGGTTTTTCCATAAACCATTGTATTAGATGGAACATTTACATTTGATCCTATTATGGATGACAATACTTTACACCCACTATTAATAATAGCGTTATTCATTATGATTGATTCCATGACTTCACTATTATGAACTACTACATGTTCCCATAAGATACTATATGACAGCCTAGAATTCCTTACCTCATTACCTTTTTCGATAGATACATATGGTCCTACAACAGATTTTTCATCTATGAAGGAATCAGATCCGATATATACTGGTGGAATAATTTTTCCCTCAATGACGGCGTTTTCACCAATATATATTCCCTTCCTAATCATTTTACCTAGTGGATAATATCCATCTACTTTGCCTTCGAGAACATCATATACTACCTTTACATAGTTCTCTGGTCTTCCGAGATCCTCCCAGTAAGTATAAGGAGACATTATCCAACCATATACATTATATCCTTGCTCGATCAAGTAGGGGAAAACATGTTTACCCCAATCCATTAAAGAAGGATATTCTTTTATAATCTTCAATATGTTCCGGCTAATAATATAAAACCCTGTATTAACTAAATTTAATGAAAATCTTGATGAAACTCTACTAAAAGCTAGACTTATAACATAAAGTTCTATAGAAGCAGGTTTTTCAACGAAATGTTTTATCCTGCCCTTCTCATCGATTATAACTACCCCATAATGTAGCGGATTATCAACCTCTTTTAGTGCGATAGAAGCTATTCCGTCATGTTCTAAATGATATTTCATAAAAGCATTAAAATCAGCATTACAAACAACATCACCCATAGATATTAATATATTATCCTCGTCTCCGAGAATATCTGATACTAGTCTAACAGCATCGGCGGTATCCTTACTATCAGTAATCCTTACAATAACGTCTTTTACTCCCTGGTAATAGTCTTCGATCATATGTCCCAAATACTTTGCAGGCAATATGAATCTTGTATATCCATGCTTACGTAACCATTCAATAATCCTATCAACCAAAGGCTTACCAGCCAATGGGATCAATGGCTTGGGTCGCGTCAGAGTTAATGGACGCAGTCTCGAACCAACACCACCAACAAGAACAATAGCAGTATAGCCCATAGCTGAACACCTCTTCTCATTATAATCATTATCATTAATAGTTAATTAAGGAATAAAGAACAACAAGAAATGGAACGGATGATTTCATATATAAGGGTAAAACTTGATTCAGAAACATAGTATTAGAACAATAATTTAACTAATATATGTTTAAACACTATTCAGCTACAGGTGTTATAAATAAATGGTATTAGAAGGAATACGTAAGGCATTATCGAAGTTTTTAAGTGGAAAAGGAGATTATGAAAAAGCTGTCCGAGAATTCATTAAGGAGCTTCAAAAAGAACTTATTCGCTCAGATGTTAATGTTAGACTAGTTTTCGAGATCACCAAAAACATAAAGGAGAGAGCTCTGAAAGAAGAACCACCACCAGGAGTTACTAGACGAGAATGGTTTACGACCATTGTGTATGAAGAATTAACAAAACTCTTTGGTGGAGAACAAAAACCATCTGTAAAACCTCCGAAGAAACCATGGGTAATACTACTGGTAGGATTACAGGGTAGTGGTAAGACAACTACAGCCGCAAAACTTGCGTACTATTATAAATTAGAAGGATACAAAGTAGGCTTAGTAACAGCTGACACATACAGACCAGCTGCATATGATCAGTTAAAACAACTCGGCGAAAAAATAGGAATACCAGTTTATGGCGAGCCCCATAACAAGAACGCTGTCGAGATAGCATGGAATGGTGTAAGGAACTATATTGAGAGAGGATTCGACATAGTAATAGTTGATACTGCTGGACGACACCATAGAGAAGAAGACTTATTGAAAGAAATGAAAGATATAGCTGCTAAGATAAATCCTGATGAAGTTGTATTAGTAATAGATGCAGCTATAGGTCAGCAAGCATACGAACTCGCGAAAAAATTCCATGAAGCCACACCCATAGGGTCAATAATAATAACAAAACTAGATGGAACAGCAAAAGGCGGAGGAGCACTATCAGCAATAGCAGCAACAAGTGCACGCATAAAATTCATCGGTACAGGAGAAAAAATAGACGAACTCGAAGTATTTCACCCACCAAGATTTGTTGCAAGAATACTTGGAATCGGCGACTTAGAAGGACTAGTTGAAAAAGTTAGAAGAATAAAGGTAGAGTTTACCGAGAAAGACGTACACGACTTCATAAGCGGTAAACTAAACATGAGACTAATATACAAACAACTAGTAAGTGTTAGAAAAATGGGTCCACTAAGGAAAATCCTCCAGATGATACCTGGTCTAGGACTAAAACTACCACTTGAGATCGAGGCCGAGAAAGCAGAGGAGAAAATACACAAATGGTTAGCAATCATAAACTCTATGACATACGAGGAACTAGATAAACCAGAAATTATTGATAGAAGGAGGATTAAGAGAATAGCATTAGGTGCTGGAGTAAGGCCGGAAGATGTCAGAGAATTATTAAAACAATACGAGTTAATGAAAAAACTATCCAAGCAGATAAGGAAGAGGAAAGACTTGCTTGAAAGACTACAACTCGGTTTTAGGCCTTGAACTTTGTTCCTCTAAGAAACATATTCATTTATAGTAGTAATCCCTGTAAAGAACTAGATTTTATGAGCAAAGTACTCCTCTATGGCTTTATAACGAGTCATGCAATACGCGTAGATACACGACTATATATTTACGATGCTGAAAACAGTATTGTTTATTTCTTTGACGGACATGAACTAAGACACCTTTATGCTCAAGAAAAAAGTCTTCAAGGATTTTCCAAGAAAATATTTTGCGAAAATAAACTATACCCAGGCGTCAGGATCTATTCATTAGATATAATTAAAACAATACTGCCTGTACAAGACCTTTATGTAATAATGAGAAAGACCGTGGACGAGACGAGAATACATAGAACACTAAACAAAATTATAACAAGCATAGGAATAATCGATACAGAAACTCTAAGCCTTTACCACAATTATATATCTGGAGACATCATATCTCTCAGCACAGATTCCAAGGTAATATTTATCAATCAAGCACACTATATTCTAGACAACTACGTTGGGGGGTGGATTAGAAGATATGGAACGATCCAAAGAGCAGAACGCCTCAAATGACATAATTAGTAAAGCTAGGAAGGTTTTAACAAAGTACCCTTTATGTGACTATTGTTTAGGCAGATTATTTGCAAAGCTAGGACTAGACCTTGGGAATGACGAGCGTGGAAGAGCAATAAAAACATTGCTCCAAATGGTTCTTCACCAAGAGCTTCGAGAAGAAAAAATTAACAAAGAAGAGCTACGGAAATATGCTCTCAATGCTGGTGATCCTATTACAAGGTTGTATCAGAAAATATTTGGAGAAAAGATAACTAATTTAACCTGCTACATATGTAGTAATAAGCTTTCACAAGAATATTTTGAAGAATTAGCAGAAAAAATAGCAAGCCTCCTCAACGAATATAATGCATATACCTTTATTCTCGGTGTTTCCATTCCCCAAGAACTAGTACTCAGGGAGATAGAAGTTTCCAGCATTATAGGTCTTGAAACAAGCGAGTCGATAAAGAATGAGATCAAGAGAGAAGTAGGGAAAATAATAAAATATAAGTATAGTTTTGAACCAGACTTCACATACCCAGATGTAACAGCTATAATAAACTATGTAACAAATGAGATCAAATTAGTTGTTAATCCTATTCTCATTGAGGGGAGGTATTGGAAAAGAGGAAGAAATATTTCACATACGATCTGGGTCTCTAGAACAGGGACTAGGGAATACCCTTATAGCCTAGAAGAATTCTTCAACGATAGACTAAAAGAAGTATTCGAAGCTGAGAGAATAGTACTTCATGCTTCTGGCAGAGAAGATGTTGATGCAAGAATGCTTGGAACCGGTAGACCCATGGTTTTAGAAATAAAGAACCCGAGGTTTAGATATGTAGACTTGGACCTCGTAAACGAGCTCCTCAGATCGACTTTGATCGAAGCAGTTATTCATGGAAAATCATCAAGACTCAGGATCGAATATTTGAAGGGAGAGGGATCTAAGAAGAAGAAGGCATATAAGATACTTATTTATACAAAAGA